>JAJRYE010000106.1 GCA_024275895.1 Alphaproteobacteria bacterium
GATATCAGTCAGGCCGATTGGGGCCGCAGGGAGCTTGATATTGCCGAAACCGAAATGCCCGGCCTGATGGCGCTGCGCGAGCAATATGGCGAATCCAAACCTTTAAAGGGCGCCCGCATCGCCGGTTCGCTGCATATGACCATCCAGACCGCGGTGCTGATTGAAACCCTGACCGCGCTGGGCGCCGAAGTGCGCTGGGCCTCGTGCAACATTTTCTCGACCCAAGACCACGCCGCCGCCGCGATCGCCGCTTCAGGCGTGCCGGTGTTCGCAGTCAAGGGCGAGACTCTGGAAGAGTACTGGGATTACGCCGACCGTCTGTTTGACTGGCATGATGGCGGCACCGCCAATCTGATCCTTGATGATGGCGGCGACGCCACCATGCTGGTGATTCTGGGCGCCAGGGCGGAAACCGACCCGTCCGTGCTCGATCATCCCACCTGCGAGGAAGAAGAGGTTCTTTTCGCCCGGATCAGGAAATCACTGGCCAGGGAACCTGGCCGCTATTCCAGAATCCGCGCCCAGCTTGGCGGGGTTTCCGAAGAGACCACCACCGGCGTTCATCGCCTGTACCAGATGCAGGAAAAAGGCGAACTGCCCTTCCCGGCGATCAATGTGAATGACAGCGTCACCAAGTCAAAATTCGATAATCTCTATGGTTGCCGCGAGAGCCTTCCCGACGGCATCAAGCGCGCCACCGATGTCATGCTGGCCGGCAAGGTCGCCGTGGTTTGCGGTTACGGCGATGTCGGCAAGGGCTGCGCCGAGAGCCTGAAAGGTCAGGGCGCCCGGGTTCTGGTAACCGAGATTGATCCCATCTGCGCCCTTCAGGCGGCGATGGAAGGCTATGAGGTTGTCACCATGGACGATGTGGCGGCAACGGGCGATATTTTCGTCACCGCCACCGGCAACAAGGACGTGATCACGGTTGAGCATATGCGGGCCATGCGTGACCGGGCGATTGTGTGCAATATCGGTCATTTTGATTCGGAAATTCAGGTTGCGGGTCTGAAAAACTACAAATGGTACAATGTCAAACCGCAGGTGGACGAGATCGAGTTTCCCCATGGCCGCCGCATTATTCTGCTGGCCGAGGGCCGTCTTGTCAATCTGGGCTGCGCCACGGGCCATCCCAGCTTTGTCATGAGCGCTTCGTTCACCAATCAGGTGCTGGCGCAGATTGAGTTGTGGGGCAATAGCGACAATTACAAGAACGAGGTATATGTTCTGCCCAAGCATCTTGACGAGCAGGTGGCCCGGCTTCATCTGGACCGTCTGGGCGTCAGGATGACGAAGCTCAGCGACGAGCAGGCCGAGTATATCAATGTGCCGGTTGAGGGGCCCTACAAGCCGGATCATTACCGCTATTGATTTTTTTCCGGCTAATTTTGTGCTAGCCGATTCACAAGAGAGAATCTCTGCCCTATAGTGCAATTCAGGCGGGTAAATCAGTTGAGTCTGTTTTGACCATTGGGGCGGCATGGCGCTAGCAGGGACATTTTCATGGCTGAGGCGGGGGCTTTTGCTCCCCGCCTCGATTTGTCTTCCCGCCGCCGCCCTGGCCCGGACGGCGCAAGCTCCCGCCGGGCCGGATATTGCGGCGCCCGGTTCATCTCTTCTGGATATGGTTTCGCCGCTTTTTCGGCGGGGCGGTTCCGGATCGCTTGAAATGCTCCTGCTAGGCATTTCCATTACGGCAATTTTCGCGGCGCTGATCGCCATACTCCTTTTGATCCGTATCCGCTCGCAAGCCCGTAAAAAACGCCGGGCTCAGGAAGCGCACATCGCCGCGCTGGAGGAAAAGCTCGCCGAGACGGAGTTTTTCGCCAATGCCTCCTCGGCCATCCACGTCATCTGGGAGGGGCGCGAGGATGCAGCGCCGCGTCTTTCCGGCGCGTTGCCCGGTTGTGACGGCGTTCCGGCCGGCAAATCGGAAGTCCTGGATTATGAATCCTGGCTGCACCCGGAAAGCGCCGACAAGCTTGCCACGGCGCTGAACGCGCTCAAGGATTGGGGCACGCCTTTTAATCTGTTCCTGCAAACCCGGGCCGGGGCTTCGCTGGAAGCTGACGGCCGCGCCACCGGCGACAGGGTTGCCCTGCGGCTGCGGGATCTGGCCGGCAAGATGCAGGAACTGGCCGATCTGTCAAAGGCATGCAGCGCTTATGAAAATGATGCGCATTCGCTGCGCGGGCTTCTGGATACGGCCTCCGAACCGGCCTGGCTGCGCAACAAGGACGGAGATCTGATCTGGGTCAACCGGGCTTTTGCCGCAGCGGTTGAAGCCAAAACGCCCGAAGATGCCGTGGACGGGGCGATAGAGCTTTTCGGCGCCGCCGACCGGAGGCGGACGGCTGACGATATCCGTGAGAACGGAAAAAGCCGCCGCGTGTTCCATGCCATTGTCAGGGGTGAGCGGCGCACCATGGAAGTGACCAGCGCCAGGGCGGCTTGCGGCAGCGCCGGACTGGCGATGGATATCACGCGTCTTGATGAACTTCGCGATGAGATCAAGCGCCATATTCAGGCCAATGAGCGCACTCTGGACCAGCTTGAATCCGCCGTCGCCATTTTCGGCTCTGACCAGAAACTGCAATATTTCAATGCCGCCTGCCTGAAACTATGGGGGCTTGAAGAGGCATGGCTGCGCTCATCGCCAGGCAACAATGAAGTTCTCGACAGATTGCGCCTTGCGGGCAATCTGCCTGATGAAGTTGATTATCATGCCTGGAAAAAGAAGCAGCTGGAGGCCTTTGCCTCGGTTGAGCCGCGCGAAAACTGGTGGTATCTGCCCGACGGGCGCACCTTGCGGGTGGTCAGCGAACCGCATGCCTTTGGCGGCGTCACCTGGCTGTTTGAGGATGTGACCGAAAAGCACAAGCTGGAGAGCCGTTACAAGACCCTCGTTTCCGTGCAGCGCGAGACCCTTGATCATCTGCGTGAAGGCATCGCCCTGTTTGGCTCGCACGGGCGCTTGCAACTTTTCAATCCAGCCCTTGCCGATATGTGGCAGCTTGAAGACGAGCGTCTCAATACCCTGCCCCATATTGATCAGGTCATGCAATGGTGCCTGCCGCTCTATGACCAGATGGCTCTGTGGGGGGATATAAAGGCCGGGATCACGACGGTTGATGATGAAAGAACGACCCGGACCTGGCGTATTTCGCGCAATGACGGGCGGGTGCTGGATATCTTTCTGGTTCCTCTTCCCGCCGGTTCCACCCTGCTGGCTTTTGTTGATGAAACCGCCTCCGCCAGGGCCGAGGATGCGCTGCGCCAGCGGGCCGAGGCTCTGGAGGCCGCCGACAAGATCAAATCCGCTTTTGTCTCCCATGTCTCCTATCAGTTGCGCGAGCCGCTCACCAGTATCATCGGTTTCAACCAGATGCTGGCCTCCGAAACCTTTGGCGAGATGAACGAGAAGCAGCGCGAATATGTTGATAACATTGACAAGGCCAGCGCCACTTTGAAAAATGTTGTTAACGACATTCTCGATCTGGCCACCATTGACGCCGGCGTCATGCAACTTGAACTGACCAAAATCAATATTGCCGATGCGCTTCAAGAAGCCGGACAATTGGTCAAGGAGCGCCTGATCCGGGCCGAATTGCAGCTTGAAATCGATATATTCGACACCAGCAGCACGATCATCGCCGATGGGCGGCGTCTGAAGCAGATCCTTTTCAATCTGCTCTCCAATGCCATTTCTTTCAGCCCCAGGGGCTCCAAAATCGAGATGAGCGCCAAACGTGACGGTGAATTCATCTCCATTCAGGTGCGCGATCAGGGCTGTGGCATTGATCCGGGACTGGAAGACAAGGTTTTTGACCGTTTTGAGGTCGATGGCAAGAATGCCGACCATCGCGGCGCCGGGCTGGGGCTTGCCATTGTCAAAGGGTTTGTGGAACTGCATGACGGCAGCGCGACTTTAAGCTCGCGCTCGGGCGCCGGAACCATCGTCACCTGCCGCTTTCCGCTCAACGGGCCGGCGGCCAAGAACGAGGTCGTGGGGTGAGCCGGAGACAGATCTGGCAATTTGACCTTGAATCCGAAGCCGGTACAATCGCGCTGGGCGCTGAACTTGCGATGGACCTTCGCATTGGCGATTGCCTGATCCTCAAGGGCGATCTTGGAACCGGCAAAACCACTCTGGCCCGCGCCATTATCCGCGCCCTGGGCCGCCCTGACGAGGAGGTCCCGAGCCCCAGCTTCACCCTTGTGCAAAGCTATGAGGATTTGCGCATCCCGGTCTGGCATTTTGATCTTTACCGCCTCAATACCGCGCGGGAAATCTTTGAACTGGGCTTTGAGGAAGCCGAAGAGACAGGGGCAAGCCTGATTGAATGGCCGCAAATCATGGCGGCGTATCTGCCCCCTGATTATCTGGAAATCGAGCTTGAGGATGCAAAAAACAAACGCCGCGTCCGGCTCACCGGACATGGCGCATGGGCGCCGAGGCTGAAGCGCATCAGGGCTCTGAACGGTTTCCTCAGAGATGCCGGATGGCAAAATGCACGGCGAAGCTGGATGCAGGGCGATGCCTCCGGCCGCTCTTATGAAAAATTGCAAACAGGCGTCAAAACCGCCGTTTTGATGAATGCGCCGCCGCATGATGACGGCCCCCCCGTCAGGGATGGCAAAAGCTATGGTAAACTGGCGCATCTGGCGCGGGACATGACGCCGTTTTGCGCCATTGCCGCTTATCTGCGCAATATCGGGCTGAGCGCGCCGCAAATCCTGGCTGCGGATTTAAGCCAGGGCTTTCTCCTGCTGGAAGATCTGGGCGATGAGGTTTACGCCTCCAGGCTGGCGCAAGGCAAGGCCATGGACGCTCCTTATGAAATGGCGCTCAAAGCGTTGTGCATCCTGCATGAGCGCCGCGTCCCGGAATATCTTCCCTTGAACGATGGCGGCAGTTACAGATTGCCCGAATATGACAATCAGGCGTTTGAAATTGAAGCGGAGTTGCTACTTGACTGGTACTGGCCCCATGTCAATACCCGCCCTCTCGCCGCTCATATACGCCAAGATTATCTGAACTGCTGGCGCGCTTCTCTTGCAAAATTGAGCACTAAAAAAACCCTTGTTCTTCGCGATTATCACTCACCCAATCTGATCTGGCTGGAGGCGCGCGCCGGCGCAGCGCGGGCGGGGATAATTGATTTTCAGGACGCCGTTACCGGTCCGCCCGCCTATGATCTGGTATCGCTGCTTCAGGATGCCAGAGTGGACGTGCCGCGCGCAAGAGAGGCGGCCCTGCGGCAAGCCTATATAAAGAACGCTAATCTTGAAGGGGAGGCGCAAGATGCGTTCTGGCGCGATTACGCCCTGATGGGAGCACAAAGGGCGGCTAAAATCCTCGGCATTTTCGTGCGCCTCGCCAGACGCGACGGCAAGACGGAATATCTTAAACATCTGCCGCGGGTCGAGGCCTGTCTTGCGCGCAATCTTGCCCATGAAGCGCTGGCGCCGGTGGAGCGCTGGTTTAAGATCAATATGCCCATGCTCATATCCCGTCCCCAAACCGTTTGCGGGCCGATTGATACGGCCATGATCCTGGCGGCGGGGCTTGGAACGCGCATGGGGCATCTGAGCGCAAAGCGCCCCAAACCGCTTGTCGAGGTCAATGGTATTGCTCTCATAGACCATGTTCTGGCCCGTCTTCGTGACGCCCATATCAGCCATATTGTCGTTAATCTGCATTACCGCGCCGATCAGCTCCGGCGCCATCTGGAGCGCAAGAACATGCCGCATCTGCAATTTTCCGACGAGCGCGGCGCATTGCTCGATACCGGCGGCGGGGTGAAGAAGGCGCTGTCGCAACTGGGCGCAGGAGCGTTTTTCATCCTCAATACCGATTCCATATGGCGTGAAGGCGAAGAAACAAATCTTGAACGCCTGCGCCGGATGTGGTCAGATCAGGCTATGGATTTTCTGCTTCTTCTGGCTCCTGCACACGGTTCTTTGGGTTATGACGGTCCGGGCGATTTTCATCTGCGGGCGGATGGACGCATTCAGAGGCGCGCAAAAGGAGAAACCGCAAAATATGCCCATACCGGAATTTGCATTGCCCATCCGCGCGCCTTTGCCGATTGTCCTGAAGGCGCCTTTTCGCTCAATTTGCTCTGGGACAGGGCTTCAGGCGCGGGGCGGCTTTATGGTCTGGCGCTGGAAGGCGAGTGGATGCATGTGGGAACGCCGCAATCCGTGGCGGCGGCGGAAAAAAAATTGCAGGAGCCCGGAGCGTGAGCGCCGCGGCACCTCCGCATCTGTTCAATATCGCGCCGGATTTGCCGTTTCTGGATATTCTGGCCCGGAAGGTTCTTGCCGGCGGCTTTCCTGATCCCGAGGCAGCGCCTCCAACGCCTGAAGCGCTGGTCAACTGGCGCATCTATGTGCCGACGCGGCGCGCGGCGGGCATGTTGAAGGAGGCGTTCCTGCGCCAGTCGGGCCGGCGCGCGCTCCTGCTGCCGGTTATTACCCCGCTTGGCGATCCGGAAGAAGACGAGCTTGTCATTACCGGCGATCAGCAAATGATCACGGATGATCTGGCGCCCGGTCTTCCCCCGGCGATCTCCGCCCTTGAGCGGCGTCTGGTTCTCACCCGTTTGATCCGGGCCATGGACGAAGCCATTGCGGGGGTTAATCTTGAGCTTGGGCGTGAGCATGACAATCCCCATAACCCCGCCCAGGCGGTTTCGCTCGCCGGTGATCTTGGCCGTCTGATGGACAGTGCCGAGATTGATCAGGCCGACTGGTCAAAGCTGGCGACGCTGGTGCCGGAACATTATGCCCGCAACTGGCAATTGACGCTGGAGTTTTTAAAAATCGCCACCGGAAGCTGGCCGGAATTTCTGACCGAGCGCAATTTGCTCTCGCCCATGGCAAGACGCAATGCGCTGCTGCTGGCAAGAGCGGCGCATTTTGAGGCCAACCCCCCCGCCGCGCCGGTGATTGCCGCCGGCTCGACGGGGAGCACCCCGGCCACGGCCCGGCTTCTTGGCGCAATCGCCAGTCTGCCCCGGGGCGCGGTGGTGTTGCCCGGGCTTGACCCGTTTCTCGATGCGCAAGGCTGGGAGGGGCTGGGGCCGGATCACCCGCAATATGGCATGGCGCAATTGCTGACGCGGCTGGATGCGGATCGCAAGCAGGTTGCCGGGCTCAAATCCGTCTGCGGCCGCCCGGCGCGGACAGATGCGTTTCAGCGTCTGGCAAGCGAGATGATGCGTCCGGCGGCGCAAACCCATTTGTGGAAGTCTCTGGGCGAAAGGATCGACAAGGACGCGGTCGCCGCCTCGCTTGATGATCTGAGCCTGATAGAGGCGCCTGATGCAGGCTCCGAGGCGCGCTGCATCGCTCTGATTATGCGCCAGACCCTTGAGCACAAATCGCGCACCGCGGCTCTTGTTACGCCGGACCGCGCCCTGGCCCGCCGGGTCGCGGCGGAGCTTATGCGCTGGGGAGTGAGGGTTGAGGATTCATCCGGCCGTCCCCTGCGCAGCACCTTGCAGGGGCGGTTTTTGCTGCTGGTTGCCGAGGCCGTTATGGCAAAATTTGCGCCGCAGGCCCTGCTGGCCCTGCTCAAGCATCCTTTCTGCACCCTTGGCATGGCGGCCCGCACCGCCCGGCGCGCCGTACTCTGCCTCGATCTTGCCCTGCGCGGCCCGGCCCCTGCGGATGGGCTGGCGGGCATTGCCGCGGCCTTGAAGCAGGTGCAAGACGGGGCTTTGAACTCCCGGCATGTTCACCGCACCCTGCGGAAACTGGATGCAGCGGACTGGGCTGCGGCGGCGCAACTTCTGGTCTCCCTGAAGAGGGCCGCATCAGTCTTTGCCCCATTGTTTGAAAGCAGGGCGCAAAACAGGCTGAAAACGCTGCTCCGGGCCCATATCGAAATGGCGCAGGCTCTCTCACAGCCGGAATCCCCCGGGACCGGTTCGCCGCTTTGGCAGGGTGAGGCGGGTGAGGCCGCGATGAATTTTCTTGCCATGCTGGATGAGGCGGCCGGAGACAGTGACCGGCTGGAGGCGTCCTATTACAGCGCTTTTATCGAGGCGCTGATGAATGATGTCACGGTGCGCCCGAAACAAAGCCATCATCCGCGCCTGTTTATATGGGGGGCGCTTGAGGCGCGCCTGCAACATGCCGATGTCACCATTCTCGGCAGCCTGAACGAGGGGGTGTGGCCATCGGCAACGCGCACCGACCCCTGGCTGTCGCGCCCCATGCGCGAGCATCTCGGGCTTGAGCCGCTGGAGCGGCGCATCGGCCTTTCCGCTCATGATTTTGCCCAGGCCTTGTGTTCCGGCAAGGTTTACCTCACCCGGGCGCAAAAAATCGACGGAACGCCGTCGGTGCCTTCAAGATGGCTGCTGCGGTTGCAAGCGCTGCTGAAGGGGCTTGGTATGGAAGAGCGCCTTGCCCCGTCGCCGCAAACCCCGTGGCTGGCCTGGTGCGAGGCGCTGGGCGATGCGCCGGAACACGCCCCCATATCGCGCCCCGCCCCCTGCCCGCCGGTGAAAATGCGCCCGCGCAGCATGAGCGTGACCGCTATTGAGCGCTGGATCCGGGATCCTTACGAGATTTACGCCAAATTCATCCTGAAACTTGCACCGCTGGACCCGTTGGAAATGCAACCCGATGCACGGTTAAAGGGTATTATCACCCATGATATCTTGCAGCAGTTTATCGAAAAAGAGCCCGCCGGCCCCCTAAGCGGCGCGGCGGCGCAAAGACTTCTGGCCATCGCCGCCGGGGAATTTGAAAAGCTTGCCGACTGGCCGGAGCTGCGCGCCTTCTGGCAGCGACGGTTTGAAGATATTGCTGAATGGTTTTTATCCGCAGAGCGCCTGAGCCGGGAAAGGACTACCGCAATTTACGCTGAAAAAAGCGCCCGTCTTGAGGTACCGGGGATCTCGCCGCCCTTTACCCTGAGCGCCCGCGCCGACAGGATTGATATCCTGAAGGACGCCAGCGCCGTGATTATCGATTATAAAACCGGCGCGCCGCCAACGGAAAAAATGGTCAGGGCGGGGCTGGCGCCGCAATTGCCCCTTGAAGCGGCGCTTCTGGAGGCGGGCGCTTTCGAGGCGGTCCCGCAAGCCTCCGCCAGCGCGCTTTTGTACATGAAGCTGAGCGGCGGCGAGCCGGCGGGAAAGCTGGTGAATGTTTCAAAACAGGTATCGGCCATGGATCTGGCCCGGAGCGCCATGGATGAGCTGGCGGGCGCCATTGCGCTTTATGACCGGCCCGAAACCCCCTATGTAGTGCGCCGCATGGCGCAGTTTGAAAACCGTTTCAGCGATTATGACCATCTGGCGCGCACAAAAGAATGGCGGCTGCTGGCGACGAACGGGCAACAGACATGAAGAAGCTTGATCCGGAACAGGTCACACGCGTCGTTGAGGCCGCCAGCGCCAGCCAGCGCCTGGCGGCGCAGCATGACAAATCCGCCTGGGTTTCGGCCAATGCCGGGGCAGGCAAGACCCGGGTTCTGGTTGACCGCGTCACGCGCCTGCTGCTGGCGGGCACGGCGCCGGGGCGCATATTGTGCCTCACCTATACCAATGCCGCGGCGGCGGAAATGTCCAATCGCCTGTTTGCGCGCCTTGCGAACTGGGCCACTGCGCCGGATGCGGATTTACAAACGTATATCCGCGCCCTTCCCGGCACGCCCGATGAACCCGATGCCGGGCTTCTCGCCAGTGCGCGCAATCTGTTTGCCCAGGCGCTGGAGACGCCCGGCGGATTGAAAATCCAGACCATTCACGCCTTTTGCGAAGGCTTGTTGCACCGTTTTCCGCTCGAAGCGGGCGTACCGGCCGGATTTGCCATTCTCGATGATCGCGAACGCGGCGAATTGCTCGGACAGGCGGTGCGCGAGGTTCTTGCGCGGGCAGCAAGCGGCAAGGACGCCGATCTGGCGGCGGCGTTCAGTATCGTTGCCGGTCTGGTCGCCGAGGGAAGTCTTGACGAGCTGGTTGGCGCCATGGCCGGTCACGAGGCGTTCAAATCTCTTGCCGCCCTGCCCGCCGCAGCGAAGGAGGCGCATTTTGCCGCTCTGGCGAAAAGCTGGAATATCACGCCCGACGATACCTCCGGCGGGCTGGTGGAATCCTTTGCCGGTGATGCTGGTTTTGCCCGTGATTTTTACCGGCATGCGGCAAAAATTCTGGCGCAGGGGCTGGATTCGGACAAAAAAAAATCCTCAGCCATTTCAGCTGCCCTGGAGGCCGCAACAGCGCCTTTGCGCTTTGAAATGCTCAGCCCCGTCTTCCTGACCAGAGACGGCAAACCACTGGCAAGGGTCATAACCAAAAAGCCGGGGGACAAGAATCCGGCCATCCGGGATTTTCTCCTCAATGAGCAGGGCCGGTATGTGCAAACCTCGCGCAGGATCAAGGCGGTGCTTCTGCTGAAGGCCAACCGGGCGCTGTTTGAGCTTGGCGGCGCGGTCATTGCGCGTTTTGAGCGCCTGAAGCATGATCGCTCGCGGCTTGATTACAATGATCTGATCACCCGCACGCAAAATTTGCTTTCGCTCTCCGCCGATGCCGCCTGGGTTCTCTACAAGCTTGATGGCGGTATCGATCATGTCCTGATTGACGAGGCCCAGGATACCAGCCCGGCGCAGTGGAAAATCGTGCAATATCTCACCGGGGAGTTTTTCGCCGGGGAAGGGGGCAGTGACCGGGTTCGCACGGTTTTTGCGGTTGGCGATGAAAAACAGTCGATTTTCAGCTTTCAGGGTGCCAATCCGCAAAAATTCAGCGAAATGCGGGACTGGTTTGCCGAATGCGCCCGGGAAAACTGGGTGAATGTGCCGCTCAATGTCTCGTTTCGCTCGACTTCCGCCGTTTTACACGCCGTTGATCTGGTTTTTGCCGGCGGCGCGGCGCAAAAGGGCATGAGCTGGCGTGAAAGCACCGTGCGTCATCTGCCCAGCCGGTCCGGACCGGGTCTGGTGGAAATCCGCCCGCCCGTCGCGGCCGGGCCGGAAGGGGAGGAAAAACCCTTCCCTGCCCCTGTCGATATTGCGCCGCGCCGCTCGCCGGAGCTGCTTCTGGCAGATCAGATATCGCAGCGGATTGCCGACTGGCTCAAAACCGGCCGCAGGCTTGAAGCCCGCCAGCGCCCCGTCGTGCCGGGCGATATCCTGATTCTGGTGCGCAAACGCGGTATTTTCGCCGACGCCATGGTGCGGGCCCTGAAAAGGCGCAATATCCCCGTTGCCGGCGCTGACAGGATGCGGCTGACCGAACAGATCGCGGTACAGGATTTAATCGCATTGGGAAATTTCACCCTGCAACCCGATGATGATTTGAATCTCGCCGCACTTTTGAAAAGCCCGCTTCTTGAGATCAGCGAGGATGATCTGTTCCAGCTTGCGGCAGCACGCAAAAAAAGCCTGTGGCGCGCGCTCCGCAACCGGGCCGGTGAAAAGGAGATTCTAGCGCGGGCCTCAAGGCGGCTTGAGCGCTGGGGTGAGGCGGCAAGGCATCTGCGCCCCTATGAATTTTATACCGGCATTCTCGATGGCGAGGGGCGGCGTGAAGCGATGATCCGCAGGCTGGGATCGGAAGCGGCCGACCCCATCAATGAATTTCTGGCCCAGAGCCTGAATTACGAACAAACCCGCACCGCCTCCCTGCAGGGATTTCTGGCCTGGATCAGCGCCGGCGATATCCAGATCAAGCGCGATATGGAACATGGCAAAAACGAAGTGCGCATCATGACCGTGCACGGCGCAAAGGGGCTTGAGGCGAATATTGTCTTTCTTCCCGATACCTGTGCGGTGCCGCGCAAGCAGGATATGCCGAAACTTCTCGATCTGCCGCAAGAGCCCGGAACGGCGCTGAAACTACCCGTCTGGACAATCAACAAAAGCTTCCGCGAGCTGCTCCTGGCCGATATTTACGAGCAGGCCGCCGAACGGCAGAGGGAAGAATATAACCGCCTGCTTTATGTTGCCATGACCCGGGCGCGGGACGAGCTTTACATCTCCGGTTTTGAAAAAAAACACAAACCGCAGGAACATTGCTGGCACAGCCTGATCCATGAGGCGCTGAAGCCGGTCGCCGAACCTGTCCATGCTGAGGATAAAACCCCGGCCGTCCGGCGGCTTGTCCACAAGGCGCCCGCGGCGCAAGGAGACAGGCGCGATGCGCCAGAACCCGCCGCCGTAGCGGCGCGTCTTCCCGCCTGGGCCCGAAGCGGCGCGCTGGCGGAGAAACGCCGCGCTGCGCCGCTTTCGCCCTCGCGCCTCGCGGCGGCGGAATTTGGTGCAGGGCAATATCTTCAGCCCGCGGCGCTCTCGCCGTTTGAAGGGGGAGATACGAAGCGTTTCAAACGCGGCAACATGATCCACACCCTGCTGGAATATCTGCCGCAGATCGCCCCGGATGAGCGCAAGCCGCGCGCGGCGGCGTTTCTCATGCGGCCCGGAAATGATCTGGCGCCGGAAGAGGCGGATGAAATTATCGGCGAAGTTGCCGCCATTCTCGAAAATCCGCAATTTGCCCCCTTCTTCGGACCCGGCAGCCGCGGTGAGGCGCCTTTTGCGGCGCAACTTTCCCCGCCGGCGGGAGGGGAGGCCGAAACTTTCGTCTTTGGCCAGATTGACCGGATCGCCATTCTGGAAACCGAAATCCTCATTCTGGACTACAAGACAAACCGCCCGCCGCCGCGCGAGGTTGAAGATGTGCCTGAAATTTATTTGCGCCAGATGGCCGCTTACGCGCAGGCGCTGGAGGGTATGTTTGAAGGCCGCAAACTGCGCTGCGCCCTCCTGTGGACGGATGCGCCGCGGCTTATGGAACTGCCGGGCGAACTGCTTTTGCGCTATATGACGCAAGCCCCTGCACAGGCGTGACAACTTGCCGCAGCATTTACGATAATTTAAACCGGTTTATCTACACTCCGGCGCATGTTCTTTATCGCCGCCGGCATATTCATCGGCCTGAGCGCCTATTCCCTCTACTCTACAATCATGTCCTGGAGAGCGGTGCGCACGGGGCGGGTTCATATCGATGTGATCCGCGACCTTACCGGGCGGATAGACAAGAGCGAAATTACCGGGCTGTTCGGCAGCCCCGATGCGGCGCTGTCTTATCCAGTAACCCCGGGCAGGATCAAAAAGGCCAGAGCGCCGTTTTGCGTATTGCTTTCCAGCGAAATTGCCCAGATAATTCTCATCGTGGCATTGGGCTATGTGCTTTATGAGGGCTCGACGCCATTGGGATGGGTGATTCTGGCGGCTGCCGGGGCCTATATTTCAACGGGCTATCTTCTCGCGGCCTATCTCATCGCCGTGCATATGGAGCAGCTTGAAGACGAAATCGAATCCGGCTCATTCTCATGATGGATTTTGCCTGAATTTTACTTTATGCCTGCTGTGGGTAACAACAAAATCATTTTAAGGCGCAGATGAAACACCGGCACAAAGGCGCGGTTGCGGCAGGACATGAGCTTACCGCGCAATCCATGGCGGAAATTCTGGCTGAGGGCGGCAACGCATTTGATGCCGCGATCGCCGGCGCATTCATGGCCTGTGTCGCCGAGCCGGTGCTGGCGGCCCCTGGCGGCGGCGGCTTCTGCATGATCCATGATGCGCACCGCTCCTGCATCCGTCTGATGGATTTTTTCGCTCATACACCGCGCAACAGGCGCCCGGCGGATCAACTGGAGTTTTTCCCCATAACGGCTGATTTT
Organism: Alphaproteobacteria bacterium; assembly: GCA_024275895.1. Lineage (GTDB taxonomy): Bacteria > Pseudomonadota > Alphaproteobacteria > Rhizobiales > BM303 > BM303. Next base: position 13,711 of record JAJRYE010000106.1, read on the forward strand.
GGCACCGCGACGCAGGAGTTTCACATTGGCGCCGGGGCGGCGGCGGCGCCCGGATTTGCTCAAGGCATGTGCGCGCTGCATGAGCGGCTGGGAAAGCTGCCCCTTATGCGCATCGCCGAGCCTGCCCTCGCGGCGGCGCGCAAAGGCGTGAAGGTCAGCCGGTTTCAGGCCGGGCTTTTTCAAATTATAGCGCCGATCCTGCTCTCCAACCCCTGCGCTAGAGATGTTTTTGCCCCCGAAGGACGGCTTCTTGAGGCGGGCGAAACCCTGTATAACCCCGCTCTTGCCGATGCGCTTGAGGCTCTGGCGATGCAAGGCGATATCGTCTTTACCCGCGGCGAGATCGGTCAGGCCATGCTGGCCCAGTCGAAAGATCAGGGCGGCCATCTGACGGAGGAGGATTTATCAGGCTATGAAGTGAGGTGGCGCCAGCCGCTGCTGCGCCGCTACCGGGGGCTTGAAATGTTCCTCAATCCGCCGCCCTCGGCAGGCGGCACCCTTATCGCCTTTGCGCTCGGGGTCTTGTCGGGTCTGGAAAACGGGTCTGAGGATTTTACCCTCTCCATCGCCAGGGCGCTTGACCTGAGCGATGCGGCCCGGCGTGATGCCGGACACTGTCTGGAGACATTGAGCGGTGATGCGGCGCTAAGGGCCTGTCTTGAAACAGCGCGGCGTCACAAGGCCGCAACCCGCGGTACCACCCATGTCAGCGCCATTGACGCTCAAGGCAATGCTGCCGCCCTGACGATATCAAACGGCGAGGGCAACGGCTATATGCTGGGCAAATACGGCTTCATGCTCAACAATATGCTGGGCGAGGAGGATCTCAACCCGCATGGTTTTCATAACTGGCCGGAGAATATGCGCCTTTCCTCAATGATGGCGCCCAGCCTTTTCCGCACCCCGGACGGAGGGCTGACCGCTCTGGGTTCGGGCGGTTCCAACCGGATCCGAAGCGCCATCGCCCAGGTGATCGCCAGAGTGGGGGCGGGCCATGAACTGGCCCGGGCCGTGCGTGAGCCGCGCCTGCACCCGGAACACGGACATCTGGATTTTGAAGATTTTTTCGGCGATGAATTGCGCGCCTCTCTCACAGCGGCTTTTCCCGATCACCGCGCCTGGAGCGAGGCGAACATGTTCTTTGGCGGTGTTCACGCGGTCTGCCGCAACCAGCTGGGCGAATTTATCACCGTGGGCGATCCGCGCCGTTCCGGCGCCGGCTGCATTATTTAAAAACCTCCTGAAAGAGTAAAACCGCCGCTGTAAGGCAAGGACCGGGCCGGATTATACCGGCAGATTTGGTAAATCCCCCGGGCGGCGGATGTGTATCTGCCGGTTTATACGATGTTTTAATCGAATTTTCATCTTGTGTTGTTTGCTAAGATAAAGTATTAACTCTTAAGTAATCCATTTAAAATCATGTAATCAATTAATATAGCTAGCAGTGTATCTTATGATTAACGGATGGTAACTATATTTATTTCTTGATGTTAACTTGATGGTAATTTCCGCGATGTAAAGTCCTCCACAGTTTGGTCCTGCTAGACCTGCTGGAGATGGCGAACATGGCAGGAGAACTGTCAGGAAAGTCTAACATTAGGAGAGTAACATGAAAAATCTGGTTCTTCGTTTCGCCAAGAATGAATCTGGCGCAACGGCTATCGAATATGGTCTCATTGCCATGCTGATCGCGATTGCGATCATCGCCGCCGCGACAACGCTCGGCACCAGCCTGAGCTCGACCTTCTCATATATTTCCGGCAAGCTGAAATAAAGCCGGCTTACCCGATGGTATGACAATCGGAAACTCCCGGTTAACGCATTGCAAAAAGCCCGCTTCATGAAAAGAAGCGGGCTTTTTATATTCAATTTATCAGTTACTTAAGTGTTTTTCTGTTTACTGGAGTAGGGAAAAAACGGCAAGAATGAAGCGGCGGGTAAAACATGAATTACGCATCGGACAGGACAAGAACCAGTGATCGCAACACCGGGTTTGTCTGGCTGAAATCCTTCCTGGCTCATTTTACCGCGGCGTTTCGCTCGCACCGCATCGGATATCAGCTCTCTTTATCGGCCCTGGCGATGGCCATGATCGCCATCTGGGCGACGGACCAGTCCATGGGGGTGTTTTTATTCTTCTCGATATCGCTCCTCATGGTGACGATCATCATTATCGCGGTGGCGGCTCTGGTGAAGTTTACCCGTATGATCCTCTTCGAGCATCCGGAAAGTCCGATAAGGGAATTTGTCCACTGGTTCAGATTTACCGTCATGGAGCCGGAGCGCCTCTCAAACGGCTTGCACGCCATCCTGATCATCAATTTCATGGGCATGGCCTATGGCTTGCTGAAGTCTTCAATTCCCGTGCTTGTTCCTTTTTCCTGGGATACAAGTTTCATGGAACTGGACAGGATTTTGCATTTTGGCTGGCATCCCTGGGAAATCCTACAGCCGGTTTTGGGCTATCCGGCCGTGACCTTTGCCATGAATTTTATCTACAATATCTGGTTTTTCATTATTCCGGCGTTTTTTGTCTGGGTCGGATTTATCATGCGCGATCAGGGTTTGCGTATGCAGTATATCGCCGCCAGCATCATCACCTGGATTATCGGCGGCAATATGTTTGCCACCTTGTTCTCATCCGCCGGCCCGTGTTTTTATGCCCTGCTCGGCAATTCCAGCGACCCCTATGGCCCGTTGATGAGCTATCTGAACGCCGCCAACGGGCAATATGATATCTGGGCGCTGGGGGTTCAGGAGACGTTATGGAAAAATTACACCGCCGGTGAGATGTCGGTCATCTCGGCCATGCCGAGCATGCATATCGCAAGCTCCACCCTGCTGGCCCTGGTGGCTTATGCCCATAACCGCCGTTTCGGGCTGCTGATGACGGCTTATGCCGCCCTGATCTTTCTGGCCTCCATTCATCTGGGCTGGCATTATGCCGTTGACGGCTATTTTGGCGCTCTGATCGCCTTTGCAAGCTGGCGTTTTGCCGGATGGCTTGTCCGCCGGGACAAGACAAAACGCAAAGCTGCCCAAATTGTTCCGGTCTGATGTTCCAGAAGCGCTCCCCAGAGCTTGTCAGGCCGGTGTGGATTATAAAAGATCCGGACAGCCGGAGGGACTAATTTTGAACACCGTTGCCGCTTCATTGCGCAAGGCCATGTTGTTGCCGCCTGAAAAAACCATGCTGGTGGTTGCGATGGCCGCGGCCGCTATTGATATTGTCTTGATTGCGGTTCACGACTCACGGATTGACTGGCCCGCTTACGGCGGCATACTCGTCCTGATCGGCGCCCTTTTGATGACCGGTTTTTTCTACCGGACAACAGGCAGAAGCGAGCGTATTGCCGCCGCCACAATCGGCGCCGCCCTGTTTATTTTCTTCACGCTCTGCCTTTCCATGTTCAATTATCAGCTCCTGCCATTATGGCGCGCCCCCATTGACGCACAGCTCAATGCCATTGACCGGATCTTCGGATATCACTGGCCTTCCGTTATCGAGTGGGCCTCAAGACACCTGGTTTTCAACACCCTTGTCCGCTACGCTTATCTGGCCACCTTGCCCCTGTTTGCGCTTACCGTTGTCATTCTCGGTTTGACCGGCCGCATCCGCGAGCTTCATATCCTGATGACCGCGTTATTGATCACGGCGACATTCACCATATGCCTGTGGGGTTTGTTTCCTTCCCTGGGCGCCCAGTCGCTCTATGAGTTGCCGGTGGCGGTGGAAAAATTGGCGAAGCCCGAACTCGGCACGGCCTATGGCAAGCTTTTATTGCAGCTCGCCAAAGATGGGCCGGGTCTGATCAGCCCGCAAAATATCAAGGGACTGATCGGCTTTCCCTCCTATCACATCGTCCTCGCCGTCCTTGTGCTTTGCGCGGTGCGAAACATAAAATGGGTCTTTGCGGTCTTTTTTCTTCCAAGCCTTCTTGTCGTGCCCGGCATTTTCATGCATGGCGGCCACCATCTGGTGGATTTGCCGGCCGGTATTCTGGTTGCGGTATCCGGCATTTATCTGGCGCGTAAATCCGTTTGCAGCTATTACCGCAAGCATGACCGGCCTGAATTTATCCGGTAATCTTCTCGCGGGCTGAATCAGGGAGTGCTCACCCGCCGCAGGGTCAGGTTAAAGCGGCCGCCCTCGGCAAGAAGCGAGGACGTGCCGGGATAAATCCGGTCAACCCCGTGATAACAACGCCGCGCCGGCCCGGCCATGATCATGACATCGCCGGATATAATCCGCACCGAGCGGGTCGGGTCCCTGCGGCCGGTCCCGCCCATGCGGAAAAGCGCTGTGTCTCCAAGTGAAATTGACACAATCGGCGCCTTCATATCGATTTCATCCTTGTCCACATGCAGGCCAAGGCGCGCTTTTGCGTCATAGTAATTAATCAAACAGGCCTCGGGCGGGGCGCTGTATCCGGCCAGACCGGCCCAGATATCGAGCAGGATTTGCGGAATTGCGGGCCAGGGTATACGGTTTTCAGGGTGATATTCCTGATACCGGTAGCCCTGTTTGTCGCTCACCCAGCCAAGGGTGCCGCAATTGCTCATCCGCACCGACATGGGCTTGCCGGTTCTGGGCATTTGCGGCGTATAAAGCGGCGCGTCCTGCAACAGATCGCGAATCCGCAACAGCAGTTTTTCTTGTCCCTCCCGCCCCAAAAAGCCTGAATGGAGGCAATAACCATTATAGTTCATGATTTTGTCCCTTTTCCTGAAAAAATGCAGTATTCAATACCTTGCAGCCAGAATGTACGCCCCTATATACATTCACGAACACACATATTTGCGTAAAATCCAAGGGGACCGGCATACGGGGAGAACCTGATGCCCCGCGCGGGTGCTTGAGATGAGGCCCGTCCGGTCTGCCGCAGTAAAAAGAGGATATAATCATGTCGAAAGTCATAGGTATTGATCTCGGCACTACCAACTCATGTGTCTCCGTTATGGAAGGCTCAACCCCGAAAGTTATTGAAAACGCCGAAGGCGCGCGCACCACGCCGTCGATGGTTGCGTTTACCGAAGACGGCGAGCGGCTGGTCGGCCAGCCCGCCAAGCGTCAGTCGGTGACCAATCCGGAAAACACATTTTTTGCTATCAAGCGCCTGATCGGCCGCCCTTTCGATGATCCCACCACAAAAAAAGACATTGAGATGGTGCCCTACAAGATTATCAAGGCGGATAACGGCGATGCCTGGGTGGAAAGCCGTGGCGAGAAATATTCACCCTCGCAGATTTCGGCCTTTATCCTGCAAAAGATGAAAGAAACGGCGGAAGATTTCCTCGGTGGCAAGGTCTCCCAGGCGGTGATTACGGTTCCGGCCTATTTCAACGACGCCCAGCGCCAGGCCACCAAGGATGCCGGCAAGATCGCCGGGCTGGAAGTGCTGCGCATTATCAATGAGCCGACAGCGGCGGCTCTGGCCTACGGTCTTGATAAGAAGGACGGCCAGACGATTGCCGTGTTTGACCTTGGCGGCGGCACATTCGACATTTCGGTTCTTGAAATCGGCGACGGGGTCTTTGAGGTCAAATCCACCAATGGTGACACCTTCCTTGGCGGTGAGGACTTCGATATGCGGCTGGTGGAATATCTGGCCGACGAGTTCAAGAAGGATCAGGGCATTGATCTGCGCAATGACCGCATGGCGCTGCAACGCCTCAAGGAGGCGGCGGAAAAAGCCAAGATCGAGCTGTCCTCTTCAGCCCAGACCGAGATCAACCTGCCCTTTATCACGGCGGACCAGTCCGGCCCGAAGCATCTGACCCTGAAGCTGACCCGCGCCAAGCTGGAGCAGCTGGTCTCGGATCTGATCGAACGGACCATCGACCCGTGCAAAAAGGCGCTGAAGGACGCGGGTCTGAACGCCAGCGAGATCGACGAGGTCGTTCTGGTGGGCGGCATGACCCGGATGCCGAAAATCCGCGAAGTGGTAAAAAACTTCTTTGGCAAAGAGCCCAATATGAGCGTCAACCCGGATGAGGTCGTTGCCATGGGCGCGGCGATTCAGGCCGGTGTGCTGCAAGGCGATGTCAAGGATGTTCTGCTGCTCGATGTCACCCCACTTTCGCTGGGTATCGAGACTTTGGGCGGCGTCTTTACGCGGCTGATTGACCGCAACACCACTATTCCGACCAAGAAATCGCAGGTGTTTTCGACCGCCGAGGACAATCAGAGCGCGGTAACCATCCGGGTGTTCCAGGGTGAGCGCGAGATGGCGACGGACAACAAGATGCTGGGCCAGTTCGATCTGGTCGGCATTCCGCCCGCGCCGCGCGGCATCCCCCAGATCGAGGTGACGTTTGACATTGACGCCAACGGCATTGTCAATGTCTCCGCCAAGGACAAGGCGACGGGCAAGGAGCAGTCGATTCGCATTCAGGCCAGCGGCGGGCTGTCCGATGCCGATATTGACAAAATGGTCAATGATGCCGAGGCGCATGCCGAGGAAGACAAGAAGCGTCGCGAGAGCGTTGAGGTTCGCAATCATGCCGAAGCTCTGGTCCACTCCACCGAAAAGACCCTTGGCGAGTTTGGCGACAAGGTGTCCGGGGCCGACAAGAGCACGGTCGAGACCGCCATTGCGGATTTGAAAACCGCGCTTGAGGGCGAGGATATCGACACCATCAAGGCCAGGGCTGAAGCCCTCTCCCAGGCCTCCATGAAACTTGGCGAAGCCATGTATCAGGCCCAGGCCGCTGAGGGTGCAGGCGGGCAAGCCGAGGCCGGGTAGCAGGCTGAATCCTCATCTGACGACGATGTGGTTGACGCTGATTTTGAGGAAGTCAAGGACGACAAGAAATCCTCTTAAAAGCCAAGTGCGCCCATGATCAACGATACCCCCCATATCCCCCATCCGGACCGGATGGGGGATTTCGCTTATCTGTTACGCCAAGACCACCTGACCCGAGGCATATAAGCCCATGCAAAAACGCTGTTTTTATGAGATATTGAGCGTTTCACGCTCCGCGGACGGCTCGGAAATAAAATCGGCCTTCCGCCGGCTGGCCAAGGAATGCCACCCCGACCGCAATCATGGCGATGCGGCGGCGGAAGCCAAGTTCAAGGAAATCGGCGAGGCCTACGAGGTTTTGAAAGACCCGGAAAAACGCGCCGCCTATGATCAGTACGGCCACGCCGCGTTTGAAAATGGCGGCAGCGGTCACGGGGCCGGTTTCGGCAATGATTTTTCCTCCTCCATGTCGGACATCTTTGACGATCTGTTTGGCGAGTTTGTCGGCGGCGGGCGCCGCGGCACGCGCCATGCCGAGCGCGGCTCGGATTTGCGTTTTAATCTTGATATCACGCTTGATGACGCCTTTTTCGGAAAGACGGCCAAGATTGAGGTGCCCTCTTCGGTGGCCTGCGAGCCCTGCGGCGGCTCCGGCGCCAAAGCGGGCACGGCGCCCACCGCCTGCCCTTCCTGCCACGGCCGCGGCAAGGTGCGGGCCTCGCAGGGATTTTTCACCATTGAACGCACCTGCCCTTCCTGCCACGGTTCGGGCCAGATTATCCAGGAACCATGCGAGAATTGCCATGGTCATGGCCGGGTGATGTCGGAGCGCACATTAAGCGTCAACATTCCCAAAGGCGTTGAAGACGGCACCCGCATCCGTCTGGCCGGTGAGGGCGAGGCGGGGCTGCGCGGCGGCCCACCGGGTGATCTTTATATTTTCCTCTCCATTGAGCCGCATGAGTTTTTCCAGCGCGACGGGGCCGATCTGTTCTGTTCAGTACCGCTTGCCATGACAACGGCAGCTCTGGGCGGTGAATTTGAAGCCCCCACCATCGGCGGCGGCCGCACAAGGGTCAAGGTGCCCGAAGGCACCCAGAACGGAAAACAGTTTCGTTTGAAAGGCAAGGGCATGCCGGTGCTGCGCTCGCGTCAGCTGGGCGATATGTATATTCAGGTCAGTGTCGAGACCCCGGTCAAGCTCTCGCGGCAGCAAAAAAAGCTCATGCAGGAATTTGAAAGACTGGGATCGGAAAAGAACAATCCGCAATCCTCCGGTTTCTTCAGCAGGGTCAAGGAGTTCTTTGAGGGCATTGGCGATTGACCGTTGATCAGGGGGGCAAGATGGCCAAGGGATACTGGATCGGGCATGTCGATGTTTATGACGAGGATGCCTATTTGAAATATATTGCCGCCAATGCAGCTGCTTTTGCCAAATACGGCGCCCGGTTTCTCATCCGCGGCGGCGAGTTTGAGTGTGTTGAAGGCAAAACCCGCGCCCGCAACGTTGTGATCGAGTTTGCCTCCCTTGAAGCGGCGCGGGCATGCTATCATTCTCCCGAATATAAAAACGCTATCGCCTTTCGCGGCGGCGGCGTTGCCGAGGCCGATCTGGTGATTATTGAAGGTTATGAGGGGTAAAGGCTTATGGGCGATATGAAACTGGCCGTTATGGGCGCCAGCGGGCGTATGGGGCGGACCCTCACCCGGCTGGTGCATGAGATGGAGGGCTGCGTTGTTGCTGGCGGCACCGAAGCGCCGGGCTCGGAATTTATCGGCGCTGATCTGGGCGAGCTGGCCGGGATCGGCAAGCTGGGCATTGCCGTCACCGATGACCCGATCGATCTGTTTGTCAAAATTGACGGGGTTCTTGATTTCACATCACCAATGGCTAGCCTTGAATTTGCCGCCCTTTCGGCTCAGGCGCGCATCGTGCATGTCATCGGCACCACCGGTTTTACACCGGAGCAGGAGGCCGCCCTTGAGCCGGCCTCGCGCCACTGCGTCATCATCAGGGAAGGCAATATGAGCCTCGGGGTCAATCTGCTCACCGCGCTGACGAAAAAGGTGGCGGCGGCTCTGGATGATGATTTTGACATTGAAATTCTTGAAATGCACCACAAACATAAAGTCGATGCCCCTTCGGGCACCGCCCTGATGCTGGGGCGGGCGGCGGCAGATGGCCGCCATGTCGAGCTTGAGCATCACGGCGTTTTTGCCCGTGAGGGCCAGACCGGGGCACGCCGGCGCGGTGACATCGGCTTTGCCGCCCTGCGCGGTGGCTCGGTTGTCGGCGATCACAGCGTGATTTTTGCCGGGGAGGGCGAGATGATCACCTTGTCGCATCAGGCGCTTGACCGCGCCATCTTCGCCCGCGGCGCAATAAAAGCGGCGCTCTGGGGACGCGGGAAGGATACCGGCATTTATTCCATGGCGGATGTTCTGGGGCTTTCCTGAAAGGCGCGGAAGAATCGGCTGACAGAAGAATTTGAACGCGCTAGAAGATGCGTATGATTGCAAGATAGCAGGAACGGTTGCATATGAGTCATATATTGACCCTTGTCCGCCACGGACAAAGCGAATGGAACGCCAAAAACCTCTTTACCGGCTGGAAAGACGTTGATCTGACGGAAAAAGGGGTGGAAGAGGCGCGCCAGGCCGGACGGCTTTTAAAGGCACAGGGCATCAAATATGATATCGCCTATACCAGTGCGCTGATCCGGGCGCAAAGAACCCTTGATCTGATGCTGAAGGAAATCGGCCAGCCGGATCTGGAGATTATCCGCGATCAGGCCCTGAACGAGCGCGATTACGGCGATCTTATCGGTATGAACAAGGATGATGCGCGCAAGGAATTCGGCGAGGAGCAGGTCCATATCTGGCGCCGTTCCTATGACACCCCGCCGCCGGGCGGCGAGAGCCTGAAGATGACCGCCGCGCGGGTTTTACCCTATTTTGAAAAACATATTCTGCCACGGGTGAGTGCGGGCGAAAATGTGCTGGTTTCAGCCCATGGCAACTCCCTGCGCGCCGTGGTGATGGAACTGGACGCGCTTACACCCGAGCAGACCCTGCAGCTTAATCTGGCAACCGGCGTGCCGATCATCTACACCATCGGGGAAGACGGCAGGCCAACCGCGAAAAAGACACTCGAGCTTTCAGCGGCTTAAAAACTCTTCCGCCTTGAAAAGGGCAAGAAACGGGATATTCGCATCGGCGAAGGTGTCGCTTGCACCTTCTTGGCGGTCCACCAGCGTGAGGACCAGAACCACCTCGCCGCCTTCTTCACGCACAAGCTCAACCGCCTTTAGGGCCGAGCCGCCGGTTGTCGTGACATCTTCAACTATGCAGATGCGCTTGCCGGCAAGGCTCTTGCCCTCGGCCAGACCTTCAATCCGCTTTTGCGCCCCGTGGCCCTTCACCTGTTTGCGGACAAAAAAGGCGCGCAGCGGCTGGCCGCGCCGGAAGCTTTCGGGGGCGGTAAAAGAGACTATGGGAACCGCCCCCATCTCCAGCCCGCCGATCATCTCGGCCCCCTTGTCCTCAAGCGCCTTGCAAACCAGTCCGGCCAGCAAGGCGCTTCCTTCCGGGTCCATCATGGTGGGTTTCATGTTGAAATAAAAATCGGATGTCCGTCCCGAAGCGAGGGTGATCTCCACCCCCTCGCCAAAGGATTTTTCAGCGATAATCTCTTTCAGACGCTCTGCGGAATCCTGTGTCATGGTGATATGTTCCCTTGAGTATTAATGCGCCTCGTCCCAATTATCCGCCGCTCTTGCGTCCACCTTGAGCGGCACGGAGAGGGAGAGGACGGGTTGGCAGGCTTTTTCCATGATATCAACGGCGGTTTTGATGGTGGCTTCAACCTGCCCCTCCGGCGCTTCAAAGATCAGCTCGTCATGCACCTGAAGCAGCATTCTGGCGTTTAAATCCGCCTTTGCCAGCGCCGCTTCCATGCGGATCATGGCGCGGCGCAGGATATCGGCGGCGGTACCCTGAATGGGGGCATTGATGGCGGCGCGTTCCATGAAGGCGCGCTGCTGCTGGTTTGTGGAATTGATCTGCGGGTAATGGCAGCGGCGGCCAAAGGCGGTGGAGACATAGCCCTTCGCCCGCGCTTCTTCCTTGGTGGCTTCCATATAATCACGAATACCGGGGAAGCGCTCGAAATACATTTTGATGTAGTCCGCCGCCTCGCCTCTTGAGATGCCGAGCTGGCGCGCCAGACCAAAAGCGGAAATGCCGTAGATTATGCCGAAATTGATCGCCTTGGCACGGCGGCGCACCTCAGGCGCCATATTTTCAATCGGCACATTGAACATCTCAGAGGCCGTCATGGCATGAATATCGAGCCCGTCGGCAAAGGCCTGCTTGAGCGCGTCAATATCTGCAATATGCGCCAGCACGCGCAGCTCGATCTGGCTGTAATCGGCCGAGATCAGCTTGAAGCCTTTTGGCGCAACAAAAGCGCGGCGGATGCGGCGGCCCTCTGATGTGCGCACCGGAATATTCTGCAAATTGGGCTCGGACGAGGCCAGCCTGCCGGTGGTTGTGGCGGCCATGGAATAGGAGGTGTGAACCCGCCCGGTCCCGAGGTTGATAAAACCGGGCAGGGCGTCGGTATAGGTGCTTTTGAGCTTGGCGAGACTACGCCAGTCGAGGATGCGGGCCGCCAGTTCATTGCCTTCCCCGGCCAGATCGTCAAGCACGGCGGCATTGGTGGACCAGGCGCCGGTCTTGGTCTTTTTGCCCCCTTTAAGATCCATCTTGCCAAACAGGATTTCTCCCAGCTGGGCCGGGGAGGCGATATTAAAACGCTCACCGGCAATTTGATAAATCTCCGCCTCAAGCGCGGCCATTTTTTGGGCAAACTCACCCGAAAGGCGCGAAAGTTCCTCCCGGTCAACCTTAATCCCGGCCCGTTCCATGCGAGTCAGAACGGGGACAAGCGGCCGCTCAAGGGTCTCGTAAACGCTCGTCAGACCCTCCGCCGCCAGACGTGGCTTGAGAACCCGCCACAGACGGCAGGTGACATCGGCGTCTTCAGAGGCGTATTCCGCCGCCCGGGCGATGGGGACCTTGTCGAAAGTGATCCGGCCTTTTCCCGTTCCCGCCACCTGTTTGAAGGCAATGGGCTCATGGTTCAGATGGCGTCTTGAGAGCTCATCCATGCCATGGCCGCCGCGCCCCGAATCGAGCGCATAGGAGAGCAGCATGGTATCGTCAATGGGTGCAATCTCAATGCCATAACGCGCCAGCAGTAAAGCGTCATATTTCAAATTCTGGCCGATTTTCAGTACACTTGGGTCTTCCAGCAGCGGTTTGATCAGGTCAAGCGCGGCATCAAGCGGCATCTGCTCAAGATCATCGCCGCCCAGATCGAGCCCTTCGGGCCTGTGGCCAAGCGGAATATAGCACGCCTTGCCCGGCGCAAGGCTTAGGGAAACCCCCACCAGATCGGCCTGCATGGCGTCCAGAGAGGTGGTTTCGGTATCAATGGCGATGTGGCCCTGCTCGCGTGCCGCGCCGATCCAGCCGGCGAGCGCCTCGCCATCACGCAGGATTTGATAATTTTCACGGGTAATTTTATTCCGGCGCGCCTCGGCAGCTCGTGTCGCCGCCAGACGGGCCGGACCGGACATTTGCCCGTTTTCATCTGTTTCGGCCTGCGGGATTTGCGCATCCAGCGCCGCGCTGATGCGGCTGGTCAGGCGGGTAAATTCCATCTTCGAGAGAAATTTGAGCAAATCTACCGCGTCAGGTTCATGCACCGCAAAATCGCTCAACGGTTCAGGAACCGGAGCCTCGGTTTCAAGGCGCACCAGATCGCGCGACATGCGGGCCTGATCGGCATAATTGATCAGGTTTTCGCGCCGTTTGGGCTGTTTGATCTCGCCGGCGCGTTCAAGCAGCGTATCAAGATCGCCATATTCGTTGATAAGAAGCGCCGCCGTTTTCACTCCGATACCCGGCACCCCCGGCACATTGTCGGAGGCATCGCCGGCCAGCGCTTGCACATCGACAACCTTTTCCGGGCCAACGCCGAAGAAAGCTTCAACTTCCGGGGTTCCGATGCGGCGGTTTTTCATCGTATCAAGCATGTTGATGCGGTCCGAGACCAGTTGCATCAGATCCTTGTCCGATGAAACGATTGTAACCTTTGCGCCTTGTTCCGCGGCGCGGCGCGCATAGGTGGCGATCAGGTCATCGGCCTCAAAACCGTCCAGCTCGATAGCCGGCACATGAAAAGCGCGCACCGCATCGCGGATAATGGCGAACTGGGGTACAAGGTCCTCGGGCGGCGGCGGCCGGTTGGCCTTGTATTGCGGGTAGATAGCGTTGCGGAAGGTTTTGCCCCTGGCATCGAAGATAACCGCAAAATGCGAGGGCTTGTCGCCTTGTCTTGTGTCCTCAAGCAGTTTCCACAACATCTGGCAAAAGCCGTGCACCGCCCCTGTCGGCGTCCCATCGGAACGGCTCAGGGGTGGCAGGGCATGATAGGCGCGGAAAATATAGCCCGATCCGTCAATCAGATAGAGGTGATCTCCCGGCGCAAGGGCCCGGGACTGGGGAAGATCGCTCATATCCGTGCCGGCATTTTTCAGGTCCTTGATTTATCAGGCACTTTTATCAACATTGCCGCCAGGCGGCGTTTCGGGCTGCGCCGGGGCGGCGTTTTCAGCTTCGGACTCAGGCGCGGGCCTTGCGGTCTTGGGACCGCCCTTGGCCACACCCACCATGGCGGGGCGCAGCACCCTCTCGTCAATCATATAGCCCGGTTGCACCACCTGCGCCACCGTGCCATTGGGAACATCGTGATTTTGCACCTCGAACATCGCCTGATGCAGATTGGGGTCAAAGCGCTCATTCAAGGGCTCAATCTTCCTGATATTGTGACGTTCAAAAATATTGAGCATTTCACGCTAGGTCATCTCGACACCCTCGATCAGATTGCGCATTGCCTCGCTGGCGCTCTGCTTGATTTCGGGTGTGATTGCCTGAAGCGCCCGGTTCATATTGTCACCGACATTGAGCATCTCGCGGGCAAAATTGCTGATGGCGTATTTGCTGGCGTCGCGCCGCTCACGTTCGGAGCGTTTGCGCAAATTTTCCATCTCTGCCACAGAGCGCAGCAAGCGGTCCTTCAGCGCGGCATTGTCCTCGCGCAGCCGGGTAAGCTCGTCATCGGGAAAGCGCAGCTCGTCCGGGATATCCATCCCCTCGGGAGCAGCGCCCCCGGAATCCTGATTTTCAGTTTTCTTGTCGCTCATTCGCGAACCTCGTTTTCAGTAATGATTTTCAGTTCCCGATATCTGGTCAAACGCATAAAAAATCAAGGGAGAAATCGGCTTATTGTTTGCGCCGTGTAATCAACCATGGGAACGATGCGGGCATAATTGAGACGTGTCGGGCCGATAATCCCCAGAACACCGATAATCTTGTTCTGGGCATCATGATAGGGCGCAGCAATAATTGATGAGCCCGAGAGCGAAAACAGATTGCTTTCCGAACCGATAAAAATGCGCACCCCTTCAGCCTGTTCCGCCAGTTCCAGAAGCTGGATGAGATCATTTTTCTGTTCAAGGTCGTCAAACAGATTGCGGATACGCTCCAGATCACCAGCCGCGTTCAGATCTTCCAGCAGATTGCCGCGGCCGCGCACAATCAGGGTTTTTTGCGACTCATCGCCGCCGCCCCATTCCGCCAGCCCCGCCTCAATGATCCGCGTGCTGACTTCATCAAGCTCAGCCCGCACATTTTTCATATCGCGTACAAGTTTTTCCCGCGCCTCATTGAGCGAGCAACCCCTTATGCGGGTGTTGAGATAATTTGCCGCCTCGGTCAGGGCCGAAGGCGTAAATCCGGACGGGATCTCAAGAATGCGATTTTCCACCGAGCCGTCATCCGCCACAATCACGGTCAGCGCCTTGCCCGGCCCCAGCGCGACAAATTCGACATGGCTGACGGTTTTATTTGCCTTTGAGGCCAGAACCACCCCGGCGCAATGGCTCAGCCCCGAAAGCATTTCCGTCGCCTTGGTGAGCGCCGCCTCAAAATCCATCTCCTCGGCCTTCAGGCGCGCTTCAATGGCGGCGCGCTCATCGCCGCCAAGATCGCCGATCTCCAGCAACCCGTCGACAAACAGGCGCAGGCCCTGATCCGTCGGCATTCTTCCGGCGCTGGTATGGGGAGCGTGAATGAGCCCGCGCTGTTCCAACTCGGACATGACATTGCGCACCGAAGCGGGCGAGAGTTTCACCGGCAGATTGGCGCTCAAATATTTAGAGCTAACCGGATCGCCGGTAAGAAGATAGCTCTCGACAATCTGGCGAAATATTTCCCGTGAGCGTTCCGAAAGCTCCGCAATAGCCTGAAAATGTTTGCTCATAGGCTCAATCTAGTGGCTTTGGGAGCTAAATTGAAGTCTTGTCTTTTGCCCTGCCATATCCCGTGGTTTCAATGGATTTGCCGGATCAGCCTTGTATCGGGAAAGCAGGTTGGTTTCCTTCGCGCCCTGCTCTGCCATTTGCCGATGGCGGTGCGGGTTTTAAATCCTACCAGCCCGTCGGCGCCGCCGACATCATAGCCTTTTGCTTCGAGACGTTTTTGCATCTTCTGCACATCGCGGCGCGAAAAACCGCTGAATTTGGCCCAGTTGCGGATGAAGGGCGTATTTCTTCCCATGCGGTCTGCCAGATGGCCGATGAAAAGAGCATAAAGGTCAGATTCATTATAGGTCTTGAGGGTATAAAAATTCTGCGTGGCGATAAAGGCCGGACCAAAACGCCCCGCCGGCATGAGCAAAAAGGCCTTGCGGTTTTTCTCCGCCGCCGGAAAACGCCGCCCCTTGACCCGTTTGACACCGCGCGCCATCCATTCCGAGACCTTCATGCCCTTGTCCGGTCCTTCCAGGGCGCAGGAAACACTGGCCGGAACATCCGCTTCAAACCCCCAGTCGCGCCCGCGCTGCCAGCCGTTTTTATTGAGATAATTGGCGATCGAGGCCAGGGTATCAGGCACGGAATTCCAGATATCGCGCTTGCCGTCGCCGTCAAAGTCAACTGCGAAAGCAAGAAATTTGCTGGGCAGGAATTGCGGCTGCCCGAGAGCTCCGGCCCATGAGCTTTTCATTCTGGCCAGGGGAAGGTGGTCATCTTGCAGGATTTTCAAACCGGCGAGCAATTCCTTCTCGAAATAGGCCTTGCGGCGTCCCATAAAAGCCTGCGTGGCTAAAATGCGGATGGCGTTATGAGGCAACCGGGCGCGGCCAAACGCCGATTAGCGGCCCCAGATGGCCACCACTATTCGCGCCGGAACCCCGTAGCGCCGCTCAATGCGTTTCAGATCATCGCGCCACCGGGCGAGCCGCTTGCGGCTCATGGCGACGAGCGTGTTGATATTTTTTTCATTGAAATAGCGCTCGGGCGATGAAAATTCGCTCTGGTCATATTTATGCGGCGCTCTGGCCGGGCTTCCCGGCGGGCGCAGATCGGGAAGCTTCCAGTTCAGGGTGAGGGCCCCCATCGCCCGGTTGAAAACGCGGCGCGATATGCCGTGTTTCCGCGCCTTTCGCCACAATTCGGTTTTGCTCCAGGACTGAAATTTGCTCTCAACTCCGCCCCGCCCCGACCCCGGCGCGGCAACAGCTGCGCGCGTGAGAAGCCCGTCTGCCGCAAAGAGGAACATCAGGCCCAAAAACATCAGCAACTTCATGATATCCAACCCATGTGAAAAGATAACCGTTCCAGACAGTGATATGCAGTTTCGCATTGAATCGCCATAAAAGTTACCCCATATTAAGCATAACGCAGTCCCCGGGGCGCAAGCCTCTTGAAAGCGCCCCCTTGTTTCGGGTGGCCGCCGGGACATGAAAGTGGAGTTTAGGTGAGTAATATACATGACGCAGGATAATTCGGTTTTGATGAGATCTGCCGCGCATGCCATGAGCATTGGAGACTTTGCGCGTCTGGGAAGTGAAAATCTGGCCTATATCACCGAGCTGCCCAAATCCGAGGCCCGCGAGTTTGCCATGACCATGGGGGTTGATATCGGCGATGCGCGGCTCTATGCGCTGCATTCGGGCGACGGGACGCGCATGGCGATAACGGATGATCGCGGCGAAGCGTTAATGAACGCACTCGAGTCAGGCTTCATCCCCGTTACACTTCATTAAAATATCCGCAACGCGCCTGTCTTGTGATTATCCCGGTTGATTCGTGGTGAATTCACCGCCGCGGGGAGTGGCCTCTCGCCCGCGATGGCGCCGGGTAAAGCCGGTTTGCGGCCGTGGTTCATGCCTGTGCGGGAATGAAAAAGTGTGATACCCCCTGTATAAAAGCAGCTTGCGCAGTGCTGAACATGGGCAATCCTTGCACAGCATGACCGGAGTGCCATAATCCGCTTCAATCAAAGCGCCTGATAAAGAGAGTTTGAAGGATGAAGTCGTTTCAAAAAATACTAATCGCCAATCGCGGTGAAATTGCCATTCGCATCATGCGGGCGGCCAATGAAATGGGCAAGCGCACCGCGGCGGTTTATGCCGAAGAAGACAAGCTGGGGCTGCATCGCTTCAAGGCGGATGAAGCTTATCTTATCGGCGAGGGGCTGGGGCCGGTTGCCGCCTATCTCAGTATTGACGAAATCCTCCGGGTGGCGCGGCAATGCGGCGCGGACGCCATTCACCCCGGCTATGGCCTGCTGTCGGAAAATCCTGCTTTCGCCGAGGCCTGCGAGGCAAACGGAATAACGTTTATCGGCCCCCCGGCGCAAACCATGCGCAAACTGGGTGACAAGGCCAGCGCCCGGCACATTGCCATCGAGGCGGGGGTCCCGGTTGTTCCGGCGACGGATATCCTGCCCGATGACATGGATGAAATCCGGCGCATGGCCGATGCGGTCGGCTATCCGTTCATGCTGAAGGCCAGCTGGGGCGGCGGCGGGCGGGGCATGCGCGCCATCATTTCGCCGGAAGAACTGGAAGAAAAGGTTCTTGCCGGCCGCCGTGAGGCGGTGGCCGCCTTTGGCAATGGCGAGGGGTTTCTGGAAAAGCTGGTGCAAAACGCCCGTCATGTCGAGGTGCAAATCCTCGGCGACAAACAGGGCAATGTCTATCATCTGTGGGAACGTGATTGCTCGGTGCAGCGCCGCAACCAGAAGGTGTTGGAGCGCGCTCCTGCGCCTTATCTCAGTCAGGCGCAGCGCGAGGAGCTTTGTGAGCTCGGCCTGAAAATTTGCCGCCATGTTGGCTATGAATGCGCCGGTACGGTCGAGTTTTTGATGGATATCGACACCGGCGCCTTTTACTTCATCGAGGTCAATCCGCGTATTCAGGTGGAGCATACCGTCACCGAGGAGGTGACCGGGATCGATATCGTCCGGGCGCAGATATTGCTGGCCCAGGGCGCCGGGATTGCCGAGGCGACCGGCAAGGCGTCCCAGAGCGATATTCATCTCAACGGCCATGCCCTGCAATGCCGCATCACCACGGAGGACCCGCAGAACAGTTTTATTCCCGATTACGGCCGCATCACCGCCTACCGGGCGGCGACGGGCATGGGGGTTCGCCTTGACGGCGGCACCTCGTATTCCGGCGCGGTGATCACGCGCTATTACGATTCGCTGCTTGAGAAGGTCACGGCATGGGCGCCAACGCCGGAAATGGCCATCGCCCGCATGGACCGGGCCCTCAGGGAGTTTCGCATTCGCGGCGTTTCGACCAATATTGCCTTTGTCGAAAACCTGCTCAAACACCCGGTGTTTCTCGGCAATGAATACACAACAAAATTCATCGATACGACCCCTGAGCTGTTTTCCTTTTCAAAGCGCCGCGACCGGGCAACGCGCGTGCTGACCTATATTGCCGATATTACCGTCAACGGCCATCCCGAAACCATGGGGCAGGACCGGCCGCCAGGTCCGCCGCGCCCGGCAAAAGCGCCGCAATTCAGGGCGCAAACCCCGGCCGCGGGCACCCGTCAATTGCTGGAAGAGAAAGGTCCTCAGGCTGTCGCGGACTGGATGCTGGCCCAGAAGAAGCTTTTGATAACCGACACCACAATGCGCGACGCGCATCAATCCTTGCTGGCAACCCGCATGCGTTCGTTTGACATGCTGAATGTGGCGGCAAGCTATGCCCATAATCTGCCGGGGCTGTTCTCGATGGAATGCTGGGGCGGGGCAACCTTTGATGTCTCCTACCGGTTTTTGCAGGAATGCCCCTGGCAGCGTCTGCGTGATTTGCACGAACGGATGCCCAATTTGATGACCCAGATGCTGCTGCGCGCCAGCAACGGGGTCGGCTACTCGAACTATCCCGATAATGTCGTAGTCAAATTTGTCCAGCAGGCGGCGGCAAGCGGCGTTGATGTCTTCCGCATTTTTGATTCGCTGAACTGGGTGGAGAATATGCGTCTCGCCATGGATGCGGTTCTTGAAAGCGGCAAGCTGTGCGAGGCGGCAATTTGTTATACCGGTGATATTCTTGACCCGGACCGGGCCAAATATGACCTGAAATATTATGTCACCATGGCGCGCGAATTGCGCAATGCGGGGGCGCATGTGCTTGGCCTCAAGGACATGGCCGGTCTGCTCAGACCGGCGGCGGCCCGGGTGCTGATCAGGGCCCTGAAGCAGGAGGTCGGGTTGCCGGTTCACTTTCATACCCATGATACATCCGGCATCGCGGCGGCAACCATACTGGCGGCGGCCGAGGCCGGTGTCGACGCGGCAGATGTGGCCATGGACGCCTTTTCGGGCGGAACCTCGCAGCCCTGCCTCGGCTCGGTGGTCGAGGCCCTGCGCGGCTCTGAACGCGACACCGGGCTTGAGATCGCGGCGATACGTGAAATATCCGATTACTGGGAGGCGGTGCGCGCCGGATACAGCGCCTTTGAAAGCGGTCTTGCCGCCCCGGCCTCGGAGGTTTACCTGCATGAAATGCCAGGCGGCCAGTTTACCAATCTGAAAGCCCAGGCCCGCAGCATGGGGCTGGAGGAGCGCTGGCATGAAGTGGCGCGCGCCTATGCCGATGTCAACCAGATTTTCGGTGATATCGTCAAGGTCACGCCCTCTTCGAAAGTTGTCGGCGATATGGCGCTGATGATGGTCTCGCAGGGGCTGAGCCGGGCGCAGGTGGAAGACCCGGATTTTGATATGGCTTTCCCGGACAGTGTCATCGATATGATGCGCGGCAAGCTGGGCCAGCCGCCGGGCGGTTTCCCGGCCGGCATCGTCAACAAGGTCCTTAAAGGTGAAAAACCGCAAACCGGCAGGCCTGGCCAGTCCATGCCGCCGGCGGATATCGGAGCGATCGGGAAAACCCTGGCGCAAAAGCTGGACGTGACGGAGCTTGATGACGAGGATTTGTGCGGCTATCTGATGTATCCGAAAGTTTTCCTCGAATATATGGAGCGACACAAACAATTTGGCCCCGTACGGACCCTGCCGACCCATACCTTTTTCTATGGCATGAATACCGGCGAGGAGATCAGCGTTACAATCGATCCGGGAAAGACGCTGGAAATCCGCTTGCAGGCCATTGGTGAAACCAACGAGGAAGGCGATATCAAGGTTTTCTTCGAGTTGAACGGCCAGCCGCGCGTCATCCGTATCCCGGACAGAAAGCTCGCCTCGACACTGGTGAAGCGGCCAAAAGCAGAGCCGGGCAACCTCAATCACATCGGCGCGCCGATGCCCGGCGCCATAGCGGAGGTTGCGGTCAGCGCCGGGGCAAAAGTCAAGGCGGGGGCTTTATTGCTGACAATAGAGGCCATGAAGATGGAGACCGGTATCCATGCCGACAAAGATGCTGTTATAAAAGCGGTACATGTTTCGCCCGGCTCCCAGGTCGACGCCAAGGACTTGCTGATCGAGCTTGCGGCTTCAGATGACTAGAGTACTTCCGGAAAAGCGGGAACCGGTTTTCCGACAAGAAGTGCGGCAATAACAAAGAGTTAGATCCAGGTTTTGGTTTTGTTGCATGGAATGCCCAAATTTTCAGGATTCCATGATTTTGCGAAGTGTGATTCATCCTGTGGATGGACAAGCACACTCGGAAACGATCTGAACCGCCAAAGGCGGCCTGGCGTGTTACCAACTGGCGTGAGTACAATGCAGCTTTTATCAAGCGTGGCTCGCTGACGCTCTGGATTGATGAGGCCACCAATGAAATCCTCGCCCATGAACCGACAATGAATGATGTTCATGACGGACCGGTTCTACCCCGGCTGCCTGAGCGGATTGACGATCCTATCGATCAGACCTCCGCCGACAAGGCCTGTGACAGCTTCTCATGCCATCGCGCTATCCATGATCGAGGCACCAGACCGGTGATCCCGCCACGAAAAGGTGCCTGTATTCACCCACCACCCAACGTAAAAGCCCCACCGCCCACGCGCGGCCCGATCGTAAAGCGCATCCACCAGATCGGGCGCAAGCAATGGAAGAAAGAGAGCAATTACCACAGACGCTCCCTGGCCAAGACCGCCATGTTCCGGTTCAAGACCATCACCGGACCAAAAATGCGCAGCCGAAAATTTGAAACCCAGAAAACCGAAGCAGCTATCGGCGTCGCTATCCTCAACCGGTTTACAGCAGTTGGTATGCCCGAAACCGTAAGAATCGACTGAAACAGGCCAGTCAAAGACCCTCAATACCCCGAATGAATTCCATGCAACAAAGCCCCAGGTTTTGATTCAATCAAAACTGGATCTAAGATCAGGCCGGGTGATAACGGGGGCATGGTGATCCCAGGCAATATTTGATCGTTCCGCCCGTCCGGGATTCATTCCGTGCCGTTATCCTTTTCTGGCTTTATTGCGCCATCCGTGCCAAGTCCGAGATCGTTCAGCAAGGCATCGACGATCGGTGCTTGGGCGCGGTAACGCAAGGCGCCGTCGAACATGTTGCCCTGATCCGCCCTGACCTCGCCGGCTGCACGGCCCAGCCCTCCGGTCTGCACGATCTTGATGCTGTCGATGCTTTTCAGCGGCTCGGCGCTTTCGCGGATAATCTGCGGCAGATGATCAATCAGATATTTGCGCACTTCGGCCGAGACATGATCGGCAGAGAGCAGATTGCGGGCGTCGTTAAGGGCGCGCTCGCCTTCAGCATCGGTCTTGTAGCGGATTTCATCCGCCCTGGCCTTGATATTATCGGCCTCCGCTTTATCCGTTGCGGCGATTTTTTCTGCTGCGGCGAGCAATTTAAGCGCTACCGCCTCGCGCTCGGCCTCGCGGGCGGCATCAAGGATCGCCACCGCCTTGCGCCGTTCCGCCGCCTCAATTTCGCGCGCGGTGAGAACATGCTCCTCAGCCGCGACCAGAACCGCCCGGCTCTTTTCGGCCTCGGATTTCAGTTTCATCTGGGCGAGCGAGCCTTTGGCTATTTCCTGATCGCTGAGTTGTTCGGCCAGTGTCAGGGCCTTGTCTTTCTCGATTTCACGCTCGCGCAGCGCCCGCTCGCGATCAAGCCGCTCCTCATCCACTTCACGGTCGGAAAGAATTCTGGCAATCTGAACCTTCTTTTGCTTCTCGATATCGGCTTCATCGGCGGCCTGAGACTGGGCCGCGCGCTGGCGGGCGATTTCGGCGGTTTGCTCCGCCTTGCGGCTTTCAATCTCAAGTTCCTGTTCAAGGCGGGCAAATTGCCCTTCGCGTTCCAGCGAGAGATTCAGTTTTTCGGTTTCAAGGTTTTTGTTCCTGATCTGAATCTGCGTGTCCTGCTCGATATCATTGCGCTTTTTCTTGCGCTGTTCGATGGTTTGTGTAAGGCGGGTCAAGCCTTCGGCGTCAAAGGCATTGGAGGGGTCGAAAAATTCCATGCGGGTCTGGTCAAGCGCGGTCACCGATACCGATTCCAGAGCCAGCCCGTTGCGCGAGAGATCCTCGCCCAGCGAATCGCGGATTTTCGCAGCATAGGTTTTGCGTTTTTCATGCAACTCCTCCATCGTCATTTCGGCGGCGACAGAACGAATGGCGTCAACGAATTTGCCCTCGGTTATGTCGCGAACCTTTTCCGGGCGAAGGGTCCGGGAGCCAAGCGTCGCCGCGGCGGTGGAGACAGCCTCCTTGACATTGGGAACATGAACATAAAATTCGGCAACCACGTCAACCCGCATCCTGTCCTTGCTGATAACCGCCTGTTCATCCGCCAGACTGACCCCCAGCCGCATGGTGTTGAGATTGACCTCGATCATCTCCTGCAATAACGGGATGACGATGGCGCCGCCGCCCAGAACCACTTTTTCACCGCCCAGACCGGTGCGGACAAAAGCAGTTTCCTTCGAGGCCCGGCGATAAAACCGGAAAAACAGAACAACGATGACAAGAATTGCAATTGCCAGCACCGCGAGGATTGTTGCGCCAGTCATGATGTTTCTCCCGCAAATTGTTCTTTCAGGGCGTCAAACCCGGCCTGAAAGACGTTCTGGCTGATCAGGCCGGCCATCCCGGTTTCATTTCCGGGCGTTGTGTCAAACTCCGCCTTCCACTCGGCAAAGGTCCGGTTGCCATCGGTTACCGGTGTCAGTTTCAACTCCGCCACATAGTTGGTCAGATCAAGCCCCGCCTCAAGGATTGCATAGGAAAAGTGGAAATCAAAATCAGAGAGCATGAGCAGTTGCTCGCGGATATGGGTGCCGTCCTGCAGATAGAAACTGCGGATGCAACCCACCGCATCGCTTGGCCGCCCGCCCTCTATCATCGAGCGCGCGATTGCCGGGTGCCAGGCGGGCATGGCGTTAAAATCACGTATGAGGCTCCAGACCTTGTCGGTCGGTGCATCAATAACGGAACTGACAAATATTTTCACCATATCATCTTCCCTCACATTTTACGCGCGGCCAATGGCCTTGAATGTTTTGGTCTGTTTGGTGAGCGCATGTTCCGTCGGCAGCCGCTCCATGCTTGAAGCGCCGTAAAAGCCATTGCATCTGGGGCAGTTGGCGAGGATATATTCGGCATCTTCAGGCGAGGAAATCGGCCCGCCATGACAAAGGACAATGACATTATCACGCACGCCGAGCGCCGCATCGGCCCATTCATTAATCAGGGCAACACAATCCTTCAGACCAAGAGCCGTATCGGCGCCGATATTGCCGCCGGTGGTCAGCCCCATATGCGGCACGATGATATCCGCCCCCGCCCGGGTCATGGCAATGGCGTCCCCGGCGCCAAAGACATAAGGCGTCGTCAGCATGTCCAGCTCATGAGCCCTGGCGATCATATCGACCTCAAGCGCGTATCCCATGCCTGTTTCTTCAAGATTGGCGCGGAAATTACCATCAATAAGACCAACAGTCGGAAAGTTCTGAACCCCGCTAAAGCCGAGATCACCGAGATGTTTTAAAAAATAATCGAGATTTAAAAACGGGTCCGTTGCATTCACCCCGGCCAGCACGGGGGTGTGCTCAACAACGGGAAGAACTTCCGAAGCCATCTCCAGAACAATCTCATTGGCGTTACCATAGGCAAGAAGCCCGGCCAGCGAGCCGCGCCCGGCCATCCGGTAGCGTCCTGAATTGTAGATCACGATAAGGTCGATGCCGCCCGCCTCTTCGCATTTTGCCGACAACCCGGTGCCCGCGCCGCCGCCGATAATGGGCTGGTTATCGGCGATCATCCCGCGGAACCGGGCAAGCAATTCCTGTCGCTTAATTCTGGCCATCTGGATTCCTCCGTCTATCTGCATCCTGTATTATCGTCATTTTGCAATCCTGTTGAATTCCGCCGCCAGCGCATCCGCAAAGGCCGGATCGTTAATGTGATGCGGAAGCCGGATGAGCCGGCGTTCAGCCGTTTGTTTTACCGAACCCTCCAGCGCCGCAAACAACGCCCTGTCCGCTTCCGGGTCGTGAAACGGCTGGCTCGGCGCATCAAGCGCGGAAACCCCGCCTTCGGGGATGAAAAATCTCACCGGGCCCTCGCAGCGGTTGAGCTTTTTGCCTATCCACTCGCCCACAAGGCGGTTTTCCTCAACCGTTGTCCGCATCAGGGTCACCTGCGGGTTGTGCTCATAAAGATTGCGCTCCCTGAATTGCGGCGGCACGGTATCAATCGCGCCGAAATTCACCATATCCAGCGCGCCGCAGGAGCCGACATAGGGGATGCCGGTTCGCGCGGTGGCCCCCAGCCGGTCTTTACCGGCGCTCATCACCCCGCCCATCAGAAAATCGCAAATTTCCGTCGTACTGACATCCAGCATGCCTGAAAGCATGCCCGAATCCGCCAGTTTTTCCATCGAGCGGCCACCGGTGCCGGTGGCATGGAAAACGAGGCAGTCATATTTATGCTCCAGCTTGCGGGTCAGCAACTGGACGCAAGGCGTGGTAACGCCGAACATGGTCAGTCCGATCGCTGGTTTATGGCTCTGCCTTACCGGACGCTCGTGGCGGATCATTCCGGCAAGGGCATGGGCGGCATTGGCGAGAACGCGCTCGGAAATGCGGTTGATGCCCGAGACATCGGTAACCGAATACATCATGCAGATATCGGAGGGGCCGACATAAGGCCCTACATCGCCTGACGCCACGGTTGAGACCATGATTTTCGGAATACCGATATCGAGAGCCTGCATGGCCGGCGTTGCCAGCGCCGTGCCGCCCGAACCGCCCAGGGAGATAACCCCCGCCACATCATCTTGCGCCGTCAGATAGTGCTCAAAAGCCACCGCCATGGCACTGACCGCCGTGCCGCGATCCCCGGTGAAAACAGCCTCCAAGCCGCCGGGATGGCTTTGCGCCACTGCCCTTGCGAGGATATCGGCAGATGAGGGCCGGCCGGATGTGGAAAGATCAACGCTCAGGGTTTTCAGTCCACGTTTGACAAGGATATTGCGGACAAAATTCAACTCACGGGCTTTGGTATCAAAGGTTCCGGCGACATAGGCCCTGCCCGATACAGGGTTTGGCCCCCGGGCTTCAGAAGCCGCATCGGCCACAATTACCGGGGCGGCTGCGGCGGGAAGTACTGCATGGTCCCATCTTGTAATCGGTTTGCCGATCCCCATACGTTGATGGTCTTCGGGCCGGTGTTGCCCGACAAGCGGGTTTCCATAGGAAAACCGGTTTGGCGAGCGGCCCAGTTGCGCCAGAGCGCCCGCTTCATATTCCGGTGCGGGCTTATCAACCGGCGCCTCGGCGCGCGGTGCGGCTGGTTCATCCTCGCCGCCGGCAACGCCGAGCAGTTTTTGCTGCATCACCTTGTCGGCCGCCAGCTGTGAGGAATTCAGTTCCACTTCGATACGGCCATTGACCATGATCGCAATACGCTCGGAAACCTGCATGGCAACGCCGAGATTTTGTTCGACCAGAAGAATGGAGACATCTTCATTCTTGCTCAGATGGATCAGCAATTCCTCCACCTGATCAACAATGACCGGAGCCAGACCCTCGGTCGGCTCGTCCATGATCAGAAGATGCGGATTGCCAAGCAGGGCACGGCCAATGGCCAGCATCTGCTGCTCCCCGCCCGAAAGCTGGTTGCCGCCATTCCCGCGCCGCTCGCCAAGCCGGGGGAAGGTTGAATACACCCGCTCCCGGCTCCAGGCACCGCCCTTGCGCTCGGCCAGCCGCAAATGCTCATCGACACTGAGCGAGGGCCATATGCGCCGTCCCTGCGGTACATAACCAACACCGATATCCGAGATCTGATAGGGATCAAGCCCGAGCACATTCACAGCGCCGACATGAACCGAGCCGCCCGCCGCCGGGACAATGCCCATGATGGCGTTGCATAAGGTGGTTTTGCCCATGCCGTTGCGCCCGACCACGGCGAGAATGCCATTGGCGGGAACCTCCAGCGTCACCCCCTGCAAGGCGTGCGAGTGGCCGTAATAAACATTGAGATCAGTGACTTTAAGCGAAAGGCTTGAAGCTGCGCCGCTGCTCATCTGGTGCCCCCCCCGAGGTAAATGGCCTGCACGTCCTGATCGTTGCGGATTTCATCCGGCGTACCTTCACGAAACAGCTGCCCGTTATTCATGACCGTCACCTTATCGGACACCTTCAGCGCCACGTCCAGATCATGTTCGATAATCACGAAAGTGATGTGACCCGGCAAGCCGTTCAGCATCTCGACAAGCTGGGTGCGCTCGGCCGGTGAAAGCCCGGCGGCGGGCTCATCAAGCAGGATCAGGCGCGGCGCTCCGGCCATCGCCATGCCGATTTCAAGCTGTCTTTGCTGCCCGTGCGAAAGATCGCCGACCGGCATATCCGCCCGCTCACCGAGATGGACAAACCGCGCCAGATCACGGGCCCGTGTGCTGGCGATATCATCGGGCCGGGGGCGCTGCGGGCTGAAACGGCCATCCATTACGCCCCGCACCGCCAGATAAAGATTGTCCAGAACGCTCAAGCCGCCAAACAGCAGGGATTTCTGGTAGGTCCGGCGCAAGCCGCGCCGGATCCGGTTGTGAACCGCCAGATGCGTGATGTCCTCGCCAAAGAAGACGATGCGCCCGGAAGTTGGCGGAAAATCCCCGGTAATCGCATTGAACAGCGTTGTCTTGCCCGCCCCGTTGGCGCCGAGCACCGCCCGGCGCTCACCGGCGCGGACGGAAAATGAAATATCCTCCAGCGCAACGAGCGAGCCGAATTTGCGGCCAACATCCGCAAGCTCAAGGGCAAAGGATGAACCGCCAATGGGATGACGGTCCATCTGCCGCGTATCATGCGACATATCCGGGGTCACGGTTCAGTTACTTGCACGCCGGCACATTGCGTCCGACCCTGCCCAGGGCGAGGAACTTGGCGCGGTCCCCGTTCATGACCTGATTGACCTGCGGGATGATCTTGATCACCTTGTTGTAAAGCGTGCCGTCCTTTGCCTCGGTAACTTCGGTGAGGAAGATATCGGTTATCCCCTGGCGGTTTTCATCCAGAGACACCTTGCCCGTGGGCGTATCGAGCACGAGATTGGTCAATGCCGCACGATATTTGGCATGGCCGTCCGAGAGGTCGCCCTTGACCTTGTCGAGCGCGGTCAGGGCCGCCGACATGGAGATAAAATAACCATGGGCGAACAGTGACGGTGTCGGGAAGCCATCGGGGAACTGCGCCTTGTAGTCAGCCTTCCAGGCCTGCCAGACGGGGTTGTCCCAGCTATCGGCAATCGGGCCTGCCGACGGGGTGCCGACAACATAGGATTTGCGGCGGCCCTTGGAGCCGAGCACCGACTGATCAACCGTGATTGTGCCGCCGATCAGGGGTTTGTCGCCGCCGGCCTGCTCATACTGGGAAAGGAAATTGACCGCATCGGCGCCGCCAAGCCCGACCCATATGGCGTCGATATCATCGGGTATAGAGGCCACGATGGTTGAATAATCCTTGTTGCCGATCGGAACCCAGAAGCGGTTGGCGACCTTGCCGCCCAGATTGCAAAAATCATTCAGGAAGCCGAGAGCCATGGTGTAGGGAAACGAGTAATCCTCGCCAATGGTAACAATGTTCCGGTAGCCCTTGACCTTGTAGACATATTCCCCCAGACCGGCCATCCACTGGGCGCCATCCCCGGTAAAGCGGAAAAAATTGGGTGCAGGATCGCGCAACGTGGTGTCCTGCGCGGCCGACAAACCGTTGATGAAGGTCACGCCGGGTTTGGTCTTGGCGTATTCCTTGATCGCCAGCCCTTCGGAGCCCGAAAGCGGTCCGACAACAATATCAACTCCGTCTTGCTCAACCAGTTTCTTGACCGCGCGGATGGCGCTGTCGGGCGAGGTATCGGATGAGGAGCGGATAATCACCAGATCCTTGCCGCCCGCCTTGTTGCCCCATTTCTTCAGCGCCATGTCAACACCGCGCATCCCCTCCTTGCCAAGCACCGCAAAAGCGCCCTCCAGCGTTGCGATCGTGCCGATCTTGATGGTCTCGGCGCTGGCCAGAACTGTCGATGAAAGCAAGCCTCCCACGACCGCCAGACCGATCAGGCTTCTTCTGGATAGTTTCATGATAATCCTCCCTTTGTTTGTTTTACTGGCTGGATGCGCGGGCAGATGAGCTGCCCGGTTTGAAAAGACGACGCCACCAACCGATGACTCCGTCCGGTGAAAACAAAACGATAAACAAAAATACCGCGCCGATGACCGTGTTGAAGCGCTCCCGGTCGATAAGATCAATGGCGAAATTATCAACCAGCGTGAAAATGAGCGCGCCGATAAAAGCGCCGACGGGATGTCCCAGCCCGCCGATAACCGCGATGATCAGAATATCAATCGCCGGGCCCACGCCGATTGAAGAAGGGTCAATCCGGTCATTCATCCAGACCGTCAAAATACCGCCTATTGCAGCCAGAACCGAGGCGATTGCATAGGCCGTGATACGGTGCGCCTTGACGTGAAATCCCAGGGCTTCCATGCGCCGTGCATTGTCGCGCACCCCCTGAAGGGCAACGCCGAAGGTGGAGCGCACCAGATGGGTTATCGCCAGATAGGAAAACGCCGCGAAGATCAGGCACAGATAGTAAAACCACACCGGATTGCGCAGGTCATAACCGCCGATAACCGGGGCCTTGATGCCCGCAAATCCGGTAAATCCGTTGAATATTGCATAGTTTTGACGGGTAAAATAAAAAAATCCGGTAGCAACCGCCAGGGTGATCATGATGGTGTAAATGCCCTCGGTACGCACCGATAAAACGCCGATCAAGGTCCCGAAGATAGTGGCGAGGATGATTGCGGTGATGATGACCACGGGCAGGGGCCAGCCGAGGCCAAGACCGGCGCTGTTGAGGCCGAAAATGGCCATGGAATAACCGGCCAGACCCGCAACACTCATCTGGGCCAGGGAAACCATGCCGCCATACCCGGCCAGAAGGATCAATCCCAGGGCGATAATTCCGTAAATAAATGTCTGCGCGCCGATCTGCACCAGCCAGAAGGCGTTGGCGAGCAACGGAAAGGCGGCAAGAAGCAGGGCGGTAATAATGACAGCCGGCGATATCAGATCGGTGCGTTTCATGCGCTGCGCCCCATAATGCCCTGCGGACGCACGGCAAGAACCGCGACCATGATGACAAAGGTATAGACCACGCCATAGGTCGGCGAGTAGGCAAGGCCGTATTGCTCGGTCAAACCGATGAGAATGGCGCCGACGGCGCTGCCGGCCACGGAGCCCATGCCGCCGACAATCACCACGACCAGCGAAGCCAGCAGATAGCGCAAATCCTCACCCGGCGCGATGGAAAGGGCCGAGCCGCCGACAACCCCGGCAAGACCGGCCAGCCCCGCCCCCAGAGCGAAGGTCAGCGCGAAAATCAAATGCACATTCACACCGGTTGCCGAGAGCATGTCGCGATCATCAACACCGGCCCGGATCATCATGCCGATGCGGGTCCGGTTGAGAAACAGCCATAGGGCGATGCCAACGGTAATGGCGGCAACCAGAATGAAGAGTCGGTAGATCGGATAGACCTTGATGACCGGAATCCCCCTGAGCGCGCCGTAAAGCGCATCGGGAATTTCAAACTGATAGGTCGTGCCGCCCCAATAGGCCAGCATCAGATCCGCGGCAATGATCGAAATCCCGATGGTCACCAGGGTTTGCCGCAGCTCCTGCCCCTCCAGAAACCGGAACAGATAATGTTGCAGCAACAATCCAAGAAGCGCCATCGACAAAAACCCGCCCGCGATCGCGGCAACCCATGATCCGGTGGCTTCCTGGAACTGATAGCCGATATAGGCCCCAAGCAGGTATAAGGAGCCATGCGCCATATTGACGTTGCGCATCAATCCGAACACCAGGGAAAAACCGCTGGCGACCAGAAAATACAAGGCGGCAAGGGTCAGCCCGTTCAGTGTCGTGATCAAAAACAACTTCATGTGTGTCTCATGAGCGTCTTGCCTTGATGGACCACAAAATAACCATGCGAGTATCAAATCATGAATTGAAATCAATTTCCATTGGCAATGAACGAATAAACGGGTAAAATCGGGTAACATGAGCGCGATAACCCGAACTCCGTTGGACTGGACCCTGATCCTTGCCGGGAGCTGCGAGCAGATAGATATCCGGCCGGGCACCAGTATGATCGTTCCCGCCTCCCCCCGGACGGGCGGGGTTCCGCTGTCCTTGAGGGGCTTGCTGCCAACCCATAATCACAACCGTAATCTGATCGATCTGTTGAACTCGTGTCCGGTAAATGCGTTTGCCGGGCACTCTTTTGTTGCCGCCATATTTGCCGCCGACAGCTTCTTGCCCTTCACCGATATGGTGCGGGCGATGCAACGGGTGGGGATACGCAAGGTGACCAATTTCCCGACGGTTTGCGCTTACGGGCCATTTGTTGAAACCGCCCTGAGCGATGTAGGGCTTGGGATTGAACTCGAGTTTGAAATCCTGGCCAGATTTCGCAACTCCGCCTTTGAAACCGCCGCCACCTTGCGCGAAGTGAAGCATCAAAAAGCGGCGATAGAGGCCGGAAGCTTCGCCGTCATCGAGCTGGCCCGGTCAGACAAACAGGTATTTTCCAGGCTCTCCATGCAAAAAAATGCCGTAAAAACCCTGTTCATGACACCGGACGCCAGCGCTCCGCTCTCCGGCCGCCCTCCCAATACCGATGGCCTGGTGCTGACATGGGACCAGTTCAGCCAAGCCCGTATCTGACGATCTTGTTATAGAGCGTTTTGCGTGAAATCCCCAACTCGCGTGCCGTATCCGTGCGCCGGAAGCGATTTCGCTTTAAGGCACTGGCGATCCATTCGCGTTCATCAAGATACTCGACGGATTTGGATTTCATGGTTTCCATTGCGGCCAGAATATCGCTTGCCGATATGGAAGTGCCGGCCAGTTCAACCAGTTTCACCGAAAGCTGTCGCAACTCGGTGATGTTGCCAGGCCAAGTATGCGAGGACAGCATTCCGATTGCCGAGGCGTCAAGGGAGATTGTTTCCGCGCGCCCGGTTGCGGCCTGATCGATAAACAGGCGCAACAGATCGGGGATATCGCCCTGCCGGTCGCGCAGGGCGGGCACCAGGACATCATTGCCGGAAAACGAAGCGCATAATTGCGCATCCAGCGAGCCGGACTTCATAAAAGACATCAGTGAATTTCCTGAAGAACAGATAATCCGGACGTCGGAGGAAATCACCCGCCGTCCATCCATTGGCGAAAAGGCACCCCGCTCCAGATATCTTGCCAGCCGGGTTTGCAGCCGTTTTGGAAGCCGCGATATCTCCTCGATATACGAAGTCCCGCCATTGAGCTTTTCCAGCAGGTTTGAGACCCTTGAAGTCCCGGATTTGTCGGCTTGCCGGTCACCGCCAAACAGTCTTATGCCGATCTGGTGCGGGGTCAGATGCGCAAGGGACAATTCGGCATAAGGTTTCTGGCGCCGCGGGCTCATCTTATGCAGCGCCGCGGCGGCGAAGCCGCGCCCAGATCCGGCTTCACCATAAATCAGGACCGGGCCGTTATGGCCTGAAAAGGCATAAAGTTTTTCAAAGACCTTCATGATGGCGATTGAGGTTCCCACAAGACCTGTATTGCCGATTTGCCGTATCCGGTCTTTTTCCTGCCGCAGCAGTTCAAGAGAGAGCAAATCCACCCCCTTGAACCCGCGTGTGCTCTCGGAAATGGACGCCTCTGTCGGCAATCGGTCCAGTGTTGATCCGCCGATATAGCCATGCACCGGAACGCTGCTGTAAATATCCGCAAGATCTTCGGCCGTTTCAATCGGTCCGCCCTCAAGCATAAACCTGACATGCGCGTGGCGGCGGATAATGGCGCGGTAGACATCATCGGCAAGGTAGCGCACATCCTCGATGCTGAAACTCGTTTTGGCGCCAAAAGCGCCGCCGACATTCCAGCCGAAATTCAGGCAGATGATATCAACGCCTCTTTCCGCTGCTTCCATCGCCTGACGTTTTGTCCGCACATAGGCAAGGGTCTGCATAGCGGCATTTTTCGCCCGCGACAAGAGGTCCAGTTCGGCGCCAAAGCCAATGCCATAACTATCAAAATCCCTTTGCAGATCGCCCGGCAGATGGATCGCGGTGGGGAAAATAACAAACCCGGCAAAGCCCTGAATCCGAGCTTCGGCAATCAACTCGTCCCATTGCTCCTTTGGGCCATAGACATTTGCGCCAAAAAATACCGGAAGGGCGCATTGTGGAATGATCTCGTTCTTGCCCAGTTTCAGCACGGCGCGGTTGCCATCTTCCACCGGCAGGATCGAGGCCATTGAGGGCGCGCCCCTTGCGCGCAGCACACCCGCGTTCAGGGCCAGCAAAAAATCCGCCCCGCCGCGCTCGGCAGCAATGGCGGCAAGGCCCGAGCCCACGGCGGCGCCAACGGCAAACCGGCTGAATGGCCCGTAGTCTCGTATCTTGCGGCTCACAACGGTTCATATCCTCTTCAATTTTAAAAACGGAAGATAAAGACGCATCCGGCCCGCATGATAAATCAATAATCAATTGATCCCTACAGCTTATTGTCGTATCAGTCCCGGGCATCATCCGCCATGTTTACGGGCGCGGTTTTGCCGCCGCTCTCAATCCAGATCAGCCGGGCAGGGTTTGCATCTTTTTACAAGGGAAGCCAAAAATGTTTGAAGACGTTGAACTGGACATAACCTGCCCCGGTTGCGGACACAAGAATGTCACCACGCTTCGCAAGCTTAAGGCCCGGCCCGGTTTTGCCTGTTCCAAATGCGATGAGATGCTTGAAATCGATATTGAGGAACTGACCGGCGTGGTGAAAAAGGCCGTTGAGGACGCCAGGGCACAGCAGGCAAAGCGTTTGAAGTTCCGCAAAAACTGAACGGAATTAAAGCCGCGCCGCACCGAAGGTATCGCACGCCCTGACCCGGCCCGTATCAAGACCGGTTTTAAACCAGCGCATCCGCTGGGCCGAGGAGCCATGCGTAAACGAATCCGGCACTACATAGCCCTGTGAGCGTTTTTGCAAGGCATCATCGCCAATGGCGCGGGCCGCGTTCAGCGCCTCTTCGATATCGCCGCGCTCCAGAATATTCTTGGTTTTATCGGCATGATGGGCCCAGATTCCGGCAAAACAATCGGCCTGCAATTCCATGCGCACCTGAAGCGCATTTGCCTGTCTTTTGCTGGCGTTTTTCTTTGCCCTCTGGACCCGGGCGGAAATGCCCAGCAGGGTTTGTACATGATGGCCCACCTCATGCGCGATCACATAGGCTTGGGCAAAATCCCCCGGCGCCTTGAATCTGGTGCGCATCTCGCGATAAAAGGCAAGATCGATATAGACCTTGTGATCACCGGGGCAATAAAATGGCCCCATCGCCGATTTGGCAAAGCCGCAGGCCGAGCGCACCGCGCCGGAAAACAAGACCAGCCTGGGCTCGTCATAGCGCTTGCCGAGGGATTTGAATAGCGCGTTCCAGACATCTTCGGTATCGGCCAGAACCACCCCCACCATGGCGCTGAGCTCTTTTTCCTGCCCGCTCTGGCGCACCGGCGCGCGCGGCGGATTTTGCTGCGTGGCAAAGCCGCCGCCACCGCCGGTCCCCCCCCCTAAAAGCTCAAGCGGGTTGATGCCCAATACATAGCTGACAATCAAGATTATGATCAGCCCGCCAATGCCGATACCGCCGCCCCTGACGCGCTTTGAGGCGGGCATTTTGCCGCCGCGGCCGGGAAACGGAAACCGCAAACCACCGCCGCCCGCGCCGCGCCGGTCTTCTATATTATCGCTTTGCCTGCGTCCTTTCCAGCGCATGCGATCCTCCCCTTTTTAAGCCTTTTCCTTGCCGCTCTGGTGCGCGGCCTCAAGCCTGGCGTAACGCATCATGCCAACGGGTATGGAGGCAAGATAGGCCAGTGAAAGCACCGTCAGGCTCAGCCACGGAAAGCTGAGCAAAACTGCGGCCAGCATGACAACCAGAATGAGAATTGGCAAGACCGCATCGCGGCTGACGCGCTGACCGAGCAATTTGCCCGAAAAGGTCGGGATCTGGCTGACAAGCAAAAACGCCATACCGGCGCAAAAAACGACAATCGGCATCGCCATATAGGGGATATAGGGCACGCCCAGCTTGTGCAGATAAAGCGGCAGCAGCAACACCGCCGCTCCAGCGGGAGCGGGAACGCCGGTAAAGAAATTCGCCTTCCAAGCCGGTTTATCCGGCTCATCCAGCGCCACATTAAACCGCGCCAGACGCAGCGCCATGCACAGCGCAAAGGCGAGCACCGCAATCCAGCCGACGGATTTGAGCTCATGCAGCAGCCAGATATACAAAAGCAGGGCCGGCGCCACGCCAAAATTGACGAAATCCACCAGCGAATCCAGCTCGGCGCCAAAACGTGAGACCCCCTTGAGCATGCGCGCCACCCGTCCATCAAGAGCATCGAGAATACCGGCGAGAATAATCGCCCCGACCGCAAGCTCATAGCGGCCATCCATAGCCATGCGGATTGATGTCAACCCGCTGCACAGGGCCAGCAGGGTAATCATGTTGGGGATCAGCACATTGACCGGTACACGGGTAAAGCGGCGCTTCTTGCGCTGCTTTGCCTTGTCCGGCGCGGGGGGCTGGAAGATATCCTTGTTCTGCATGATCAGATCAACCGGTGCGGGTTTCGCGCGCCGCCTCCCCGGATTCAAGGTCAGCCAGAACGGTTTCACCGGCAATGGCGCTCTGGCCGACACCAACCTGAACGCTGGCAGAGGGGGGAAGATAAACATCAACCCGGCTGCCAAAACGGATCAGCCCGAAACGCTCGCCCGCCTGAAGGACATCGCCGCTTTTGCTCAGCGGCACAATACGCCGCGCAATGAGCCCCGCAATCTGCACAACGCCGATGCGCAGCCCGTTATCCATTTCAAGCGTCATCAGGCGGCGCTCGTTATCCTCGCTCGCCTTGTCCAGCTCGGCATTGATGAACTTGCCCTTGATATAGTGGGTGGCGGTAATTTTGCCCGCCACCGGCGCGCGGTTGATATGGCAGTCAAATACATTCATGAACACTGAAATACGGATGCATTCATCCCGGTTCAGTTCCAGTTCCGCCGGCGGCGCAACGTGCATGATATGGCTGATATGACCGTCCGCTGGAGAAATAACGAGTTCACCGCCCAGGGGCGTGACCCTTTCCGGATCGCGGAAAAACAACGCACACCAGATGGTGAGCATAAGGCCAACCCAGCCCAGAGGTTCGGCAAACCAGAAAGCAACGAGCGAAAGGACGGCAAAAACGGCTATAAAACGATAGCCTTCAGGATGAACCGGGGGAATGGCGTTTAGAATTGATTTTAGCATTTACGGCCTTCGCGGGAGAAGAAGGGAAACTCATGCTAACTGCTTACCTCAAGGGGCGCAATTCCGCCAGCCCTTTCACCTGATCCGGTCCGGTTCTTGCGCTGCTGGGCCCATAACCCGGCGTAAATGCCCCCCGAGGCAATCAGCTCGTCATGGGTTCCGGTTTCCCTGACGCTTCCCTTCTCAAGCACGATGATCGTATCGGCATGCACCACGGTCGAGAGGCGGTGGGCGATCATCAAGGTGGTGCGGTTTTGCGCTACCTCGTCAAGGGCACTCTGAATGTCTTTTTCCGTTGCCGTGTCAAGGGCGGAGGTGGCTTCATCAAGCACCAGTATCGGTGGTGATTTCAGGATGGTGCGGGCAATGGCCACGCGCTGTTTCTCACCGCCGGAAAGCTTTAGGCCGCGCTCGCCCACCGGGGTATCATAACCCTTGGGCAAGGCGGCGATAAAGCCGTGAATCTGGGCCATTTTGGCCGCTTCCACGATATCTTCAAACGAAGCGCCGGGACGGCCATAGGCGATATTATATCTTATGGTGTCGTTAAAAAGCACCGTATCTTGCGGCACCATGCCGATCGCAGCGCGCAGGGAGCTTTGGGTGACTGCATTGATGTTTTGCCCGTCTATGCTCACGGCACCATCCGTGACCTCGTAAAACCGGAACAACAGTCGCGACAGGGTTGATTTTCCGGCGCCGCTGGGGCCGACAACCGCGACCGTTTTTCCGGCCGGAATCTCAAAACTGACATTTTTCAATATCGGCCGCTCCGCATCATAGGCAAAGGAGACATTATCGAAACTGACTTTGGCGTTGGCAACCTTCAGGGGCGGCGCGCCCGGCCTGTCGGTGATCCCGGGCGGTGTTTCGAGCAGCTCGAAGGTATTTTCAATATCCACCAGCGATTGCTTGATATCGCGGTACACCATGCCGATGAAAAACAGCGGCTGGTACATCTGGATCAGATAGGCATTGACCATGACAAAATCGCCGATGGTCATCTCGCCCTGCATGACCCCGTAAGCCGACATCGACATGCACAGGCCAAGACCGATGGAATAGATAAAGGACTGCCCCGCATTTAATACCGAGAGCGAGGTATAGGTTTTCACCGCCCCTTCTTCATAGGCCGCCACGGCGCTGTCAAAACGGCGCGATTCGAGCTCTTCATTGCCGAAATATTTGACGGTTTCATAGTTGAGCAGGGAATCGATGGCGCGCGAATAGGCCTTTGTATCGGCTTCATTCATCTGCCGTCTTATGCGGGTGCGCCATTCGGTGGCGTAAAAAGTAAAGGCAAGATAAACCGCAATGGTAACCGTCATCACCAGCGCATAGGCAAGATGATAATACAGGGCAAGAACAATGAAAACGAGGCCAAGTTCCAGAATCGTCGGGACAATCTGGAATAGGGAAAAGCGGATAATGGTCTCGACCGCGCGCGCGCCGCGCTCCATCACCCGGCTGAGCGCTCCCGTGCGACGCTCAAGATGGTAGCGCAGGGAAAGGTCATGCAAATGCCGGAAGGTTGCCAGCGACAGCTTGCGCACAGCGTTCTGGGTAATTTTGGCAAACAGCCCGCCGCTCAACTGGACAAAGCCGACCATGGCAAAACGCCCCACGGCATAAGCGGCGATAAAGGCAAAGATCACCCCTGCGCTTAAAACCGCCGTCCGGGCTTGCGGGTTTGCCGCGGCGCTCACGCCGTTAAGCCCGTCAATCGCCAGCTTGAAAAGGTAAGGAACCAGAACCGTTGCGCCCTTGGCGGCAAAAAGCGAGATGAGGGCAAGCACCACCCGCCAGCGCAAATCAGGCCGGTTGTCCGGCCAGATATAACCTAAAAACCGGCGAATGGTCCCCAGATCCCAGTTGCCCGACCCGGCAGCATCAGATTTATCATTTGATTTCAGGCCGCGCATATTCGCCAGAGCTCACAAGTTGCATTCATCCTTTACGGGCAGGTCCCGGACAAGGGTAATTTTACAGAATTTACCGGTAATCCCGCCGCAAAAGGCCGGTGTAATTTCCCGGCCTCACGGCTTTATCCACTTCGCGGCGGCGCGGCTCACTTTCGCAAGGCACTCGCATCCGAGCCCGGAGTGGTAAAAATCTGCCCCGGGTAAATCAGATCGGGGTCCCTGATCTTGTTTTTATTGGCCTCATAAATGACCGTATATTGAATACCGTGACCATAAAGCGCGCGCGAGATATTCCACAGATTATCACCGGGCTGGATAATCACCTCGCCATTGATGCGCGCCTGCTTGACAGCCTCGGGAGCCGCCCGCTCAAAGGGCGCCTCGACCCGGGCGGTGATTTTGTTGCTGCGGCCGATCTGATCCACCCGCAGCGTATATTGCCCCGGCTGGATATGGGTTCTGGTTTTCAGTTCCCAGTTCCCGTCCGCATTGGTGGTCGCCGTGCCGATAAAATCATTATTGAGATAGATGCGCAACATGCTGCCCTTTTTGGCTCTGCCGGACAGGATGACCTGGCCATCATCATTATAGTCCACGCTCCTGAAGCTGAGCGGGATGAGTTCTTCCCTTGCCACCTCCTCCGGTGTCTGAAGCACGCGGCTGGCCTTGCCCGGCTCGGAGACAACGACAAGAGGCTTGGCCGGTTCGGGCGCTTTGGGTGCTTTATCCCGCGCGGGCGCAGCGGATGCCTCGGGCGCTTTTTTCACCGCTTTTACCACGACCTTTTTATCCGGGGTTTGTGCCGCCGGTTTTGCCGTTTCGGTACCAGTTGTTTTGGTGGCGGTGTCAGGCACCGGTTTTGCGACGGGTTTTTCAGGTTTCGCCCCGACCGGAACACCGGCTTCCGGAGCTTGCCTGACCGGCTTTTGCATCACCGCTTCGGCGGTTTTGACGGCGGTTTCAGCCGAGGCCCCGGTGGCCGGTTTTTCAACTGCGGGTTTGGCCGCAACTCCGGGCTCTGGAGTTTCTTTTACCGGTTTTTGCGCCCCGGCCCCGGTGTCATTTGCGGCTTTTGCAACCGGCTTTTCAGGCTCCGGGCTGACCGCAATGCTGGTTTGGGGCTTTTGCGCCACAGGCTTTCGCGCCACAGGCTTTTGCGCCACAGGCTTTTGCGTCGCAGGCTTTTGCATCACTGCTTCGGCGGTTTTGGTTTCGGTTTTATCCACGGGTTTTGCAGCGGGTTTTTCGGCCGGCCGTTTTGCTTCGGCCGTATCCATTGCGGTTTTTACGCCGGTATCTGTTTTTGCCGCTGGTGATTCGGGTTGTGTATCAGGTTTTTTTACCCCCGCATCAACCGTTTTTGCTGCCGCTGACGCCAGCTTTTTGGCCGCCGGTTTTTCAACTTCGCTTTTGGCCTTGTCTTCAGGCATGGCGGCCGGAGCCGGTTCGCTTTTGCGGAGCGGCGTTTTGGCTTCGGGCAATTTGGCCTCCGCCATTTTACCCGGTGTTTTCTTTATCGCTTCAGGGCGCGAGATGGCAACAATCTGCGATGAAGCCAGTTTTATTGTGTTGTCGGGCGAGCTGGCGGTCAGTTTCAGACTGGATGTTCCGGCCGCTACCGGTTTATCGGAAATAATCACCCATTCGCCGCGCGAATTGGCGGTGGCCTCACCGATAATCACGCCCTTTGAGCGCACGACAACTTTCCAGCCCGGCGGCGCCCGGCCAGCGATAACGGCGGATCCGTCGGGCTCGATGCGTACAACGTCAAAACTTGGTGTCTCCAGCTCTGGCGCCTTGGCGGGAGCTGTCTGGATTGCGGTCTTAAGCTTTGCCGCTTCCCGGGGTTCTTCCGGTTTTTTGACAGCTGGAGCGGGTTTTTGCACCGCCGGTGCGGGTTTTTGCACTGCGGGGGTTTTTGGTTTTGGCGCGGCTGCCACCGGCTTTTTTGCAGCAACCGCATCAGGTTTGGCCGGGGGCGTTTGAGAAGACTGCATGCGATCATATGAGTACCAGGCAATGACGGCGGTAAACGCGGCCAGCAATCCGGTAATTCCATACCATACGGCTTTCATAAGATCCCCTTCTTCACTTCAAACGGGTTTGCAGATCAGCAATAAACACCATGCCCGCGGTAACTCGTCTTTATCAACCGGCCTTCTTATAGCAGTAAATTCCCATCAAACCTACCGCGCATATTGATGCGGCGAAATGTACATGCATTTATGTTTAATGTAAAAGGCGCCGTGGAATAATCAGCGGCAAATACCGGTTGACGCGGAGTAGCCGGGATGCAAAACCATGCCTCCATGAGCACCATTAAAAATATCTGCGTCTATTGCGGCTCCGGTCTGGGCGGCAACGGCAAATATGCCGCGGCGGGACAAATTCTCGGCCAGGCCATGGCGGCAAGGGGCATCGGGCTGGTCTATGGCGGCGCCAGCATCGGGATCATGGGCGAGATCGCCCGCGCCGTGCGCGAAAACGGTGGCTATGTGACCGGGGTCATCCCGCGTTTCTTAACCCGGCATGAGGTGGTTTATGACGGGGCGCAGGAGTTGATCCTCACCGAAACCATGCAGGAGCGCAAGCACATCATGGCGGAGCGTTCCGACGCCTTTGTCGCCCTGCCGGGCGGGATCGGTACATTGGAAGAACTGGTTGAGATGATGACGCTGGCCCAGCTTGAGCGCCATGTCAAACCGATAGTGATGGCCAGTATCGATAATTTCTGGGACCCCCTGATCACCCTGTTTGATCATATGCGCGCCGAGGGCTTCATTCGCCCGGAAATCCCCCTGACCTATAAAGTCGCCCATGAGGCCGAGGCGATTATGCCGCTCATCCTGGGGGCGCGGGCCGGTGCCGTCTAAACGTGAAGATTCTAAGCCGGGCCGGGGGTTGGCGCTTTATCGCGGACCAGCTTGTAGGTGATGGAGTCCACCAGCGCCTCAAAAGAGGCATCGACAATATTTGAGGATACCCCCACCGTGAACCAGCGCGCGCCGGTTTTATCGCGGCTTTCAATCAGCACCCTTGTGACCGCCTCGGTGCCGCCGGTGAGAATGCGCACCTTGTAATCCACCAGTTGCAGATCGCGGATATAGGGCGAGTATTCACCCAAATCCTTGCGCAGGGCGATATCAAGCGCATTGACCGGCCCGTTGCCCTCACCCG
Source organism: Alphaproteobacteria bacterium (assembly GCA_024275895.1). Lineage (GTDB taxonomy): Bacteria > Pseudomonadota > Alphaproteobacteria > Rhizobiales > BM303 > BM303. The sequence goes on from JAJRYE010000106.1 coordinate 54,778, forward strand.
CCGAGATATAATGATTGCCGTTCACCGTGATCTTGACTGTGGCTTCGGAGACATTGACCAGATCGCCAAGCGCATTGTAGCGCCGCTCCACCAGAACCCGGTAATGGTCAATCTTGAAAAACTCCGGCACAACCAGCAATATGCGCCGCGCCAGCAGCTCGAACGAGGCGCTCGCCGCCTCATAGGCATAGCCGATGGTTTCCCGGTCCTTGACCACTTCCAGAAGCCGGGCGATGCGCGGGTCTCCGGGGTCGGCATCAATGCCAAGCCGGTCAAGCTCGCTCAGGATATTGGACTTTCCCGCCTGATCGGAGATCAGCATGCGCCGCCGGTTGCCGACAAGTTCCGGCTCGATATGCTCATAGGTGCGAGGGTTTTTCTGCACCGCCGAGACATGTATCCCGCCCTTATGGGCAAAGGCGCTCTTGCCCACATAAGGCGCATCATCGGAAGGCTGCTGGTTCAAAAGCTCGTCAAGCAGCCGCGAGGCCTTGGTGAGGGTTTTAAGCTGCCGCGGCGAGATGCCGATTTCAAACCGGGAATTGTATTCGGACTTGAGCATCAAGGTGGGGATGATGGTGGTGAGATTGGCGTTGCCGCAGCGCTCGCCCAGACCATTGAGCGTGCCTTGTATCTGCCGCGCGCCGGCATTGATGGCGGCAAAGGAATTGGCCACCGCCTGACCGGTATCGTCATGGCAGTGAATGCCTAAATGATCACCCGGAACCTGTGTGGCCACATCGCGGACAATCTCATCAATTTCATGCGGCAGGGTGCCGCCATTGGTGTCGCACAAAACCACCCAGCGCGCGCCGTTTTCATAGGCGGTCCGGGCGCAGGCCAGCGCATAATCGCGATTGGCCTTGTAACCGTCAAAAAAATGCTCGCAGTCAAAAACCGCCTCGCGTCCGTCTTTTGCGATATGGGCAAGGCTCTGGGCGATGGCGGCAAGGTTTTCTTCGTTGGAAATCCCCAGCGCCACTTCGACATGCAAATCCCAGGTCTTGCCGAATACGCAGATGGCCTCGGCGTGGGTGTCCAGCAGGGCCGCCAGACCGGGGTCGTTTTCAGCGCTGCGCCCGGCCCTCTTGGTCATGCCGAACGCAGTGAGCTTCGCGTTTCCGTAATCGGGTTTGCGGGCAAAAAACTGCGTATCGGTGGGATTGGCGCCGGGAAAGCCGCCCTCGATGTAATCTAGCCCCAGATCGCCCAGCGCCCGGGCGATCAGCACCTTTTCCTCGCGGTTGAAATCGACCCCTTGAGTCTGCTGGCCATCGCGCAAGGTCGTATCAAAAAGGCTGATATATTCTTTGTTGCGGCTCATCCGGCTCTCCCGCGCGCATTGGTTCAGGCAACGCCCGCCCTTTTTCGCTGTTAAGGCTTCTTTCGTGTACAGAGCCTGAAAGGGGCTGGCAAGTCCGTGTGCATCGGGTTTGCCGGTTTATTTGTCGAGGAAAATAATCTGGTCCGGGTTAAGTTCAACCTTGACCCTGTCGGAGACGGCAAAAACATGCTCTCCGGGTTGATGGTTATGGTCCACCAGAAAGGCTTCACCGCCGCTCTCGACCTTGTATCTTAAAATATTGCCTAAAAACTCAACCTCCGAAACTTTGCCGTCAAAGCAAATACGGTCTTTGTCGCAGCTTTCTTCGGGGGGAAGAATTTCTGCATTCTGCGGCCTGAAAACAATCAGGGTTGCGTTTTTACCTTTGTCTGCAACCTTGATTTTCGTGCCCTTTTCGCTGACAAACATATTTGTTCTGCCGGTTGTTTCAACATGGCCTTTGAAAATATTGGCCGTTCCCAAAAAGCCGGCCACGAACTTGTTTGCCGGCTCGTCGTAAAGCGTCATGGGCGAACCGACCTGTTGCAATATCCCGTCATTCAAAACCGCCATCCGGTCGGAGGTTGTATTGGCCTCTTCCTGATCATGGGTGACAAAGATTGTCGTCAGGCCCAGCTTGCGTTGCAGGGCAAGAATATCGCGGCGCATCTGCACCCGCAGATTGGCGTCCAGATTGGAGAGCGGCTCATCAAGCAGCAAAACCCGTGGTTCAATCACGATGGTGCGTGCCAGAGCGACGCGTTGCTGCTGTCCGCCCGAGAGCTGCGAGGGACGGCGCTGGGCGTATTCGGCCATATCGACCAACTCCAGCGCCTCCATGACGCGGGTGTTAATCTCCGCCCGGGGGAGTTTGCGCTCTTCGAGCCCGAAGGCGACATTTTTGGCCACGGACATATGCGGCCACAAGGCATAGGACTGGAAAACCATGCCGACATTGCGCTCCCAGGGCGGAAGCTTGGCAATATCCTCGCTGCCGATCAGAATGCGCCCCTTTGGCGTTGGGCCAAATCCGGCGATGGCGCGCAGCAGGGTCGATTTTCCCGAACCTGAAGGGCCCAGAAACGAGAAAAACTCGCCGGCCCTGATGTGCAGGTTGATGCCTTTTAAAACTTCCGTCTCGCCAAAGGAGAGGCTTAAATCCTCAATCACGACATCTGAGCTCTGGGGGGGGTGCATATTCATTTCATGCCTCCTCATTGACCGGCCGCGCGGCGCTGCGTTTTTTCTCGGTGCGTTCGATAACTTTATGGGAAAAATAGGTGCCGAGCCCGACGATCACCACCGCGATCATGCCCAGCGCCGCGCCCGGACCGCGCCCGGCGGCCGATTGCATGAACTCATATATGCCAAAGGCGAGCGGCGCATCGGATTCGCGCGCCACCAGCATGATGGTGGCGGAAAGCTCGACCGAAGCGGTGGCAAAAGAGGTGATAAAGCCGGCCAGAATGCCACCGCTCATGAGTGGGATGACGATGCGCCAGACGGTGCGGCGTTTGGTGGCGCCGAGATTTTCCGCCGATTCCTCCAGCATGATCGAAACCTGCTGGATCGCCGCCACGCAGGCGCGCAGCGCATAGGGCAGCCGCCTTATGGTGAGCGCGATGACGATAATCACCCACCAGGTCGCCAGCGGCTCATTCACCAGCGGCACGTCAAACTGGTAAAACGTGCGCAGATAGCCGATGCCCAGCACAACGCCGGGCACCGCCAGCGCCATGGTGGCGCCGTAATCGAGCCATTTGCGCCCGACCAGTTTTGTCCGCCACACAATATAGGCAATCGCCGTGCCCAGTATGACGTCAAACAGGGCCGCCAGCCCGGCATAAAGCAGGGTGTTGGTGATATATTGCGAGGCCGAGCCTATAACCTTGATGTAATGATCGAATGTATAGGCGTCGGGCAGGATCGAATAGGACCATATGGTGCCGAAGGAAAGCAGCATCAGCCCCAGATGCGGCGAGAGCACCAGAACCAGAATGAAAATCACCACCGCGTAACAGCCAAACTTCTCCCACGGGCGCAAATCGCGCTTGGCAAGCCCGCCGCCGCCCTTTTGCACCGTGGCGTAATCCTTGCCGCGCATGGCGGCGAGCGAGACCCAGAGGGAAAGCAGCGAAAACACAATCAGGATGACCGAAATGACATAACCCATGGGATCGGAAATGCCGATGGATGAAATCCGCAAATAGGCTTGCGGCGCCAGCATCTTGTTGACATCAAGCAGCAAGGGCGTCCCCAGATCATCAAAAACCTTGATGAAAACCAGCGCCGCACCGGCAATATAGCCGGGCATGGCAAGCGGAAATACTACCTTGCGGAACAGGCGCATTCCGTGCGAGCCCAGATTTTGCGCCGATTCTTCCATTGCCCGGTCGATATTGTTCAGGGCCGCGGATAAATTGATCAGGATAAAGGGGAAATAATGAATGCTCTGGACTAGGATAACCCCGTTCAGCCCCTCCATAAACGGGATATTGATACCGAACCACTCATCCAGAATGAGATTGACCGAACCGTTGGAGCCAAACAGAAGCTTCATCGCCACCGCGCCGACGAAGGGCGGCATGATCAGCGGAATAATGCCGAGGGTCTGGATCAGCACCGCGCCGGAAAAATTAAACCTTGTGGTGAAATACGAAAGCGGCAGGGCGATCAAAGTGGCGATGACCACCGACATTCCCGCCACATAAACCGAATTGTAAAAACTCTCCCGGAACAGGGAGGAGGAAAAAAAATCGGCAAAATTGATGATGGTGAAGGCGCCGGTATTGGCGTCCTGAAACGCTACATAGATAACTTTCAGTACCGGAACCACAAGGAACAGGATCAAAAACAGCGCGATCAACACACCCGCCAGAGCCGGGCCTCTCTGGCTTTTTGACAGTACGGACATATTGCCTCCCGTGACCCTTGCCGGATCTTCTGTTTACGGCCAGAACGGCCGGTCCGCATTCAATTGCGCCGCAGCGCGAAAAATCGCCGGGGACTGAGATGAGGTCCTCATTTCAATCCCCGGCTTTGCTCCAGGTTTCAGATTGCCTCCCGTAACCCGGAAAAAAACCCTGCCAGGATGCGGGGCTGGATAATTCCCCCGCGCCCCGGGCGTCTTTTCTGTAAAAACCCGTCAGGGGGAACCTCCCTTGCGTTTACAGAAGAGACTTGGCTTCATTGGCCAGCTTGGTGGCCTTGGCGTAATTGGCTTTCACCATATCATCCCACTCACCTTCAACCTCGGCCTGACGGCCGGTGATCTTGGTCGTGGCTTTTTTGCGCTTTTTCTTGAAAATGCTGGCAAAATCCTTCTCGGACGCCTTGGCCTCGGTAATCGGCAGAGCATCGATGAGGGCCTGGGCTTCCTTGATCAGCGCCGCGGCCTTGGGATTATTTTTTCCCGCCATTGCCGCCTTTGCCTCCTGAAGCGCCCGGGTGGCTTCACGCAACTCGTTCAGGCGGTAGGTAATCATCACGTCGAACAGGGAGTTGACGACATTGTAGCGGCCCTTTGAAAGCCCGAGGTCGAACTTGACCGCCGAGCCGATGGAGCTGTCCTTGAACGGATTGGGGAAGCCGGCCGGAGCCTTGGCGTAGGTTTTGGGGTTCACCGGCAGGCGCATGATCTTGGGATCAAGCAGCAATTCCTGGCCCTGGGTGGAGAGCAGGAATTCAATAAAGGCCGCCGCAGCTTCCCTGTTGGGCGCGTTCTTGACAATCGAGATATTGGCCGGAACCAGGGTGGTTACCTTGGGATAGGCAAAATCCACCGGAAAACCGGAAGCCTTGGAGGAAAGACCAAAGAAGTCAATCACGATCCCGAGCCCGAACTGGCCGCTGTTCACCCCGTCGGGCACGCCGAAGCTGCGGGCGGTAACGGTCTTGAAATTGCCTGCAATCGCCTTCCATTCGGCCCAGCCCTTGTCCCAGCCCATGCCCTGAATAACGGTCTCCACCGTCAGATGGGTGGTGCCCGAACGCGACGGGGCGCTCATGCCGACATGGCCAAAATAGACCGGTTTTTTCAGATCCGACCATTCGGTGGCCACGGGCAGTTTCTTGGCCTTCAAATAGCGCGTGTTCCACATGATGCCGTAACCCGAAGCGGCAAAGCCCTTATAGTAGCCATCCGGGTCGTTGATGGGAAAGGAGCCGACTTTCTCGGGGATGCCTTTCACCTTCACATCATATTTGGCCAGCAGGGAATCGCCTTTCAAAACCTCAAAGGCGTCCGGCGCCGAGGCCCAGAACAAATCCGATTTGTTGGCGGAGGCGGTTTCCTGAAGATATTTGATGCCGGCAGTGGTCTTTTTCTTCAGCATTTCGACCTTGACGCCGGGATATTTCTTCTCGAAAGCGTTTTTGAACGTCGTTGTCGTGTCCGGCGGGTAGGAGGTCACAACAGTCAAGGTCCCCTCAAGCGCCTGAGCCGCGTTCAGGGTAAACGCCGTTGAGGCCAGCAGAACCCCTGCCAGCGCCAGTCTGGAAATCATTGTTTTCATTCTTGCCTCCTTGAATTTCGGCTATCGCAAATCCCGGCCTTGCCCCTTGTTTCGGGAAAAAAGGGAGTCCGGTGTTCATTATCGTTAAACTCAGGAGCAATCTTCAGGCCAGAACGGCAACAATTTAATTAATCATTTAATTACAAAGGGATAAATTCAAACAACCTATGCTCCTCAATTAAATAAAGGGTCATAATTGTCCCATTGTCAAGCGCGCATGTGTCAAAATTAACCTATTATAAAAATGTCTCTTTGCGCAAATTATATTTTTGCATTCGCAGATAAAGCGTTTTGCGGGGGATTTTGAGATAGGCGGCCGTTTTGCCAATTCTGCCATGATGAATTCTCAGGGCGTGGGAAATACTCAGTTTTTCAAACCGGGCAACAAGCGCATTGAGGCCCTGGCGTTCGTGATCGCGTATCGCGGGCAACGGGTTCTGGCCCAGATCGCCCAAAGGCAATCCGATGACATATTTTTCGGCCCAGTTCTTCAACTCGCGCACATTGCCCGGCCAGTCGTGGCGCATCAGCACCGATAAAAGCTCGGGCGAGACATCAGGCGGCTTTTTGCCGCGCCGCCGGGCGATCTGCTGCACGAAGGCGCTAAACAGCAGCGGCGCATCGTCAAGCCGGTCGCTCAGGGGGGGGATTTCAATACTGGCGACATTCAGGCGGAAAAAAAGATCGGCGCGAAATGCGCCCTTCTCGCACAGGGCAGCCAGATCGTCCTTGGCTGCGGCGATCACCCGGATATCGACTTCGACAGGCTCATTGGAGCCGACCCGTTCAATCACCCGCTCCTGCAAGACCCGCAGCAGCTTGACCTGAACCTGCAACGGGATGCTCTCGATCTCATCCAGAAACAAGGTTCCCTTATGGGCGTATTCGATTTTGCCGATCCGGCGGCAATGGGCACTGGTAAAGGCGCCTTTTTCATGCCCGAAAAGCTCGCTCTCGATCAAGGTTTCGGGCAGGGCGGCGCAATTGACCGCGACAAACTTGCCCGCTGCGCGCGCCCCGGCGCGGTGAAGCGCGGTTGCCACCAGCTCCTTGCCGGTACCGGTATCCCCGGTAATGAGCGTATCCACATCGGCCCGCGCCAGCATGCTCACGCTCTGGCGCAGACGGGTCATGACCGGGGTCCGGCCGAGAATTTCTTCCACCGGCGGGCATGAGGCGTCAAGCTCCAGCCGCAAGCGCCGGTTTTCCAGCACAAGCCGGCGCAGCTTTAGTGCCCTTGAGATCACTTCGAGCATATGCAGCGGGTCGGGCGGTTTTTCCATGAAATCATAAGCCCCATCGCGCATCGCGTTCACCGCCATGGAGACATCGCCATGGGCGGTAATCAGCAATACCGGAAGCTCCGCATCAATATCACGAATGCGCTCAAGCAACTCCAGCCCGTCCATCCGCGCCATGCGGATATCAGATACCACAATGCCGGGCCATTCGGGCGTGATAAGTTCAAGCGCCTCCCCGGCATTGCAAAAATCAAATACCTCCATTCCCTCAAGCGCCAGGGTCTGGGCATAGGCCTCGCGCACATCCTCTTCATCATCGACAATGATGACCTTGCCCGCACTCATGGCTTTGCCGTCAGCAGCGTGATGATGAAACAGGCGCCTTCGGGGGGCTGGTTTTGCGCTTTCATGGAACCTCCAAAATCCTTGATAATATTATAGGAGATACTCAACCCCAGCCCAAGCCCCTCGCCAACGGTCTTGGTGGTAAAAAACGGATCGAAAATTCGCAGCAGGGTTTTGTCGTCAAACCCTTGTCCCGTATCGCAAATCCTGATCCGGGTTTTGTTGCGCGTCTGCCGGACACGAACATCCAGTGATTTTGTCTTCGCCCCTTTCATGGCGTCAAGTGCATTGCCAAAAACATTCAGCAAAACCTGCTCCAGCCGGTTTTCCCCCGCGCGGACCAGAACCGGCCCGTCGGGATATTCAAGGCCGATATTAACCGCCTCGTCCCGGATGCGTCCCTGAAGTAAATCCAGAGCGGCGGAAATCACGCTTTTTAATTCCGCCGTGCCGATATGACGCGAGGGCTTGCGCGCCAGGGTTTTCAGATGATTGATCTTTTTCGCCATGGAGGTTGAGAGTTTTGATATCTTCTCCAGATTTTGCGCCGCATCCGCCATCTTTCCCCGCTCCATATTCACCGCCGCGTTATGGGCCTGAAAGCGCAAGGCCGCCAGGGGCTGGTTGAGATCATGCGCCACACCCGCGGCAAGCTGGCCGAGGGCGGCGAGCTTTCCCGCCTGCACCAGCTCGCGCTGGGTTTCGGATATGGTATCGCGGAAAACCTCCAATGCGGCGGCCATATCGGCGATCTCGTCGGCGCCGCCGGAGGGAACATCGGCGCCAAGATCGCCATCGGCGATTTTGCGCATGGCGGTTTTCAGGCCGGTAATGCGCCCCACCAGAGAGCGGCCGACATAAAGCCACACCATTAAAATCGCAATCACAATACTGCCCAGCGCCGCCCAGATGAGGAGCGATTTGGCCTGGGCGGTAATCTCGCCCGCCCGGCGCGAGGCTTTTGTGGTCTGGGCTCTTATCTGCGCGCTCAGGGCGGATATACGGGTTTGAAACGCCTGCACCAGAGCGCGGCTCGCGCCCAGCAATCCAGCATTGCGCATTTGCAGTTTTAAAGCCTCCCGGCGCAAATCAAACAGGGAATCGGGGCCTTTGGTGAATTTCAGGATGGCGCTTGCCGATTGCCTCAGGGCGGTTAGCTCGGGCTGTTTTCCCAGCGATTCAAGGTCCTGTCCGATCGGAGCGCCCGCCTCGCCGGCAAAAAGCAGGATATCGTTCAACTCCGGTGTATCAACCGCATTGGCGGCCCTGAAAATCAGGCCGACCAGCAGGTTAATGGAGGATTTGAGGCGTAATAAAGCCTCATGCTGGCGCAATCTTGCATCAAGATCGCCAAAGCGGCGCCGCTTTGCATCCGGGGACAGTTTCCCCTGGCCGGCCTGGGGCGATTGCCGCAAACGGCGTAAATCCAGCCCGATGCTGAACCGGGCATCCTCGATGAGCGGATCAATCTCGTCAAGAAAATCCGCATGCGCCCATCTCAGGCGTTCGGTCAGCTCGCGGTTGCGCCGCCCGAACCAGAATTTGCGCCTGACATTGGCGTCCAGCGAGCGCAGCGCCGATGCCACCGCGTCGAGCTGGGTCTGCAAGGAGCTTTGCTGCGTTTGGCCGATCCCGTAATCGCCCAGGCTCTGGATAAGCGTATCCGTGCCGTGAATGGAATCCATCAGCCGCGCCCAGACCCGGTCTCTGGCGCGCCCGGTCTCGACCGAAACCAGAATGGGCGCGGTGGCCACAATCTCCGAGCTTCTTGCCGTCAACTCCGAGGCGAGGGAAAACCCCGGAATATCCCGGCCGATAATCGCATTCAGACTGGCGCTGAGTTTTTCATAGGTAACCCAGGCCGCGATGGACGAAACCACCGTGACCAGCGCCACAAGCCCGAAAGCGGCAAACATACGGGCGCGGATGCCAAACCCGGACAACTTCATTGCAGGGACGGCCCTTTCCCCGCCGCTTCAAGACGCGAGAGGACATTCTCGGCAATCCGGGCCGCCTTGCTATAGCGCGCCAGCGCATCGGCGCGCCATTTCGCCTCAAGTTCCGACTGTCCGGCGGAGACGGAAAACCCCGGCTTGTGACGTGAAAACAAGCCGTTGATTTTTGAATCGCGCGACATCTCGTCATCAACAGGGATGCGGAAAATCAAATTCCGCGCCTCGGATATGGCTATTTCCATATCCGCCTGCTCTTCGCCGGCAAGCTTTCGTTCCGCCTTGTGAATGAGCGACCAGGCCTCTTTAAGCTCGCGCAGGCGATAGGTGACAAGCTGGTCAAACAGCGCATTCACCAGATGGTAGCGCCGGCGTGAAAGAGAGCTGTCAAAAAGCAGGGAATCGCGTCTTGAGGCGCCTTTGAAGGGATTGGGAAATCCGGCCGGGGCGTATTGGTAAATATCCGGATTGACCGGCAGGCGGCTGATGGCGGGCTGAAACAAAAACCTTTGCCCCGCATCAGAGATGACAAAACGGATGAAACGGGCCGCTTGCTCCGGGTTTTTGGCGCCTTTGATCATGGCGATATTGGCGGGCAGCATCACGGTTTGTTCCGGATAGACGAATTTTACCGGATGGCCCTGCGCCCGGGACATCAGCCCGAAAAAATCAATCACCAGGCCGGCGCCAAAGCGTCCCTCTTCAACGCCGTGGCGCACGCCGTAACTGCGGGCGGTGATGGTGGCCAGATTGCCGCCGATCTCCAGTAATGTGCGCCAGCCCTCATCCCAGCCCTTGCTTTGCAAAATAATCTCGACAATCAGATGGGTTGTTCCCGAGCGCGAAGGTGCGGATAATCCCAGATGGTTTTCATAAATGCCCTTTCGCAAATCATCCCAGCTTTGCGGCTCCGGCAGATGGCGGCTTTGCAGATAATCCGTGTTCCACATAATGCCATATCCCGAGATGGCAAAGCCGAGATAATAGCCATCGGGATCATTGAGCGGATAGCCGCCGATCTGCGCTGTCGCGGCAAGGGCCGGGTTTTGCAGTTTGGCCAGATCCCCCGACTGCTTGAGCACTTCAAAGGCATCGGGCGCGGAGGCCCAGAACAGATCGACCTGATGGTTTTGCCCGTCCTGAATATAGGAAATCGCCGCCGAGGTTTTCTTGTTGAGAACAAAAAGCTCAATATCGGGGTTTTTTTTCTCAAACGCGATCTTGAACGGCTGATAAACCGCATCGGGAAAAGATGTCAGGAGAATAAGGGGCGAGCGCTCCTGGCCCATAGCAGCGGCAAGCGGTAACAGGAACAACCCCGCCCATAAAATGGCGAACAGCGCTCCTGATTTATATTTTGGCATATCCGCTGGCTCCGGGTTCATCATAATCAGCAAAATGTGATCAATCTTGCGGCGGCGGTGTATTTTCAAATACCGGACGCGGCCAGATCAGTTCAATAACAGCGCCATGCGCTGGCGCTTTGGCGTTAAAAACCCGAACCCGTGCGCCCGAGCGCTCCAGAAGGGTTTTGGCGATAAAAAATCCCAGCCCCATTCCCGAAGACCCGGCTCCGGGGGGCGGTGATGATAATTCCGGGCGGGTGGAGATAAACGGCTCGCCAAGTTTTTGCAGCAGGTTTTCGGCAAATCCGGGACCATCATCCAAGATTGTGATGGTCACTTCATAAGCGGTCCATCTTCCCGTCAGGGAAACCTTGCTGCGCGCGTAATCAAGCGCATTGGCCAGCATGTTCCCCAACCCGTACGACATGCCGGCGCTACGCCATCTTTCCGGTTCCGCGCCGCAGCCATCGCCGCTGGCGCGGCAGGATATGGAGATCTCCTTGCTCTCGAGCGCCCTGTAAGGTTCGGCGATCTCCTCAAGAATTTCGCTCAGCCGCACCCGGTCGAGCAGTGCGTCGGGCTCGCGTTTGTGGTTTGTCAGCGTCCCCAATATCGTCCGGCAACGATTGATCTGCTCGCGCAGAAGATCAAGATCTTCCCTGACCGCTTCATTTGACGCCAGTTCACGGCGCAGCTCGCTTGTGGTGATCGCGATTGTCCCCAGCGGCGTCCCCAGCTCATGCGCCGCCGCCGCCGCCAGACCATCCAGCGCCGAAAATTGCTGCTCGCGCGCCAGAACAAGCTCGGTTGCCGCCAGGGCATCCGACATCCGCCGCGATTCATCGGCAATCCGCCAAGCGTAAAATGTGATAAACAGCAACGAGATGACAAGCGAGGCCCAGATCCCCGCCAGATAAACCGTATCAAGCCTGAACTCGACACCGGCTGTCCAGGGCAGCGGCAGATGGAAGAAAACCAGCAGCGAGGCGGCGTTGATGGTCAATCCGCCCAGCGCCAGCGTATAGCGCAGCGGCAGGGCGGAGGCGGACACCGTAACCGGAACCAGAAACAAAAAGGCGAAGGGATTGGTCAGCCCGCCGGTCAGATATAAAAGAAAGGCCAGTTGCAAAATATCATAGCCCAGCAAAGCGCCGGCGGCCGGGTCTTTCAAGCGCGTATTGGCCGGAAAGTGAACCGTCAGCCCGACATTGAGCGCAACCGAAAGGGCGATAATCACCAGGCAGGGGATGAAGGGCAGGTCAAACTCCAGCACCGTGCTCACAAGAACAAGAGATACCGCCTGACCGACCACCGCCAGCCAGCGTAGAAAAACCAGTGTACGCAGCCGTAACCGCCCGCCGAAAAAACTCAGGCGGGAGGCCGGGTCGGTTTGGCCTTTAAGGAGGGCCGACATATTCCAGTGCAGAGCTTTCATCAGGATGATTAGAGCAGTGAACCGGCCAAATCTCAACCGGAGATTCTTCTGAACCCCGGCTATGCGCCATACATTCGTATATCTGCATATCTTGACGAATCCGGCCCTGGTGCTTAACTACGCCTGAGAGAGACATATAGTGACCGGCGCGCGGTGCGCCGTTCCCAGATGGAGAATAATATAAAATGGCAACCGAACAAGTTTCTGATGCAAGCTTTGAAAGCGATGTGCTGGGGTCCGAACAGCCAGTGATTGTGGATTTCTGGGCGGAATGGTGCGCCCCGTGCAAAATGATCGGTCCCTCGCTCGAAGAGCTGGCGGCGGAAATGGACGGGAAGATCAAGATTGCCAAGATGAATATCGACGAAAACCCGACAACCCCGACCAAATACGGCGTTCGCGGCATTCCGACCCTGATGCTTTTCAAGAACGGCGAGGTTGCTTCCATGAAGGTCGGCGCCCTGCCCAAAGGCAAGATCAAGGACTGGATTGAAGGCGAGATTTAATCGCGCCCGTTTTCTTTCAGGACATGCCCGGCCAGATAAAGTGACCCGGTAATCAAAATGCGCGGCGGAACGCCGGTTTTGTGATCACAAAGGGCAAGGGCTGCGCGGATATCCGTGCTGGTGAAGGCGACATGTCCCTCCTTCGTTGCGCTCTCGCGCAACGAGAGGGCGGTGGCCGCGTTCTCTTCGCCCGGGATGGTCAGGGTGACGGCCATGGCGGCAAGGTCGCGGAACGGCGCCAGAAAACCCGCCGCATCCTTGGCGCGCATCATCCCCAAAATCAGGCAAAACGGTTTGGGCGCGCGCTCCTCCAGCCGCGCCATGGCGGCGGCAAGGACAAGAGCGGCCGCCGGGTTGTGGCCGCCATCAAGCCAGACTTCCGCCCCCTGGCGAAGGCCCCGAACCAGATTTCCGCGACCGATGCGTTGCAAACGCCCCGGCCAGCGGGCGCTTTTAAGCCCCGTTGCCATATGGGCCTCATTCAGACCTCCAGGATCAAGCGCGCGCAGGGCGGCAATGGCCAGCCCGGCATTTTCAACCTGGTGATAGCCGCCGAGGGCAGGAAGTGGCAGGTCAAGCAATCCGGCGCTGTCCTGATAGACAAGGCGGCCATGCTGTTCAAAAACCTGCCAGTCCCGGCCGTGTTCCAGAAGCGGCGCGTTTAAAGCCGCAGTGCGCGCCTCAATCACCGCCAGGGCCTCTTCATCCTGCGGGCCGGTTACGCAGGCAACCTCTTTTTTAATAATCCCGGCCTTTTCAAAAGCGATTTTCGCCAATGTGGGGCCCAGAAACTCATGATGGTCATGTGAGACGGGGGTAATTATAGCCAGCGCCGGTTTTGCAATCACATTGGTGGCGTCAAAGCGCCCGCCGAGCCCGGTTTCCAGCAGAACGAAATCGGCCCGGTTTTGCGAAAAAGCATAAAACGCCGCCGCGGTTGTAATTTCAAAAAAGGTAATGGGAGCCCCGGCATTGACACGCTCGCAATGCTCCAGAATCCGTGCCAGTTCCGCCTCGTCAACCGGTTTTGCCCCGCCCTTGCCGCCAAGCGCGATGCGCTCGTGAAACCGCACCAGATGGGGGGATGTATAGACATGCACCCGTTTGCCCGCCGCCTCCAGCATGGCGCGGATAAAGGCAAGGGTCGAGCCCTTGCCATTGGTGCCGGCGATATGAATAACGGGGGGCAGCTTGTCCTGCGGATTGCCCAGCGACGCCAGCAAACGGCGAACCCGGCCCAGTGAGAGATCAATCCGTTTCGGATGTAGCTCAAGCAGCCGTTTGAGGATTTGATCGCTTGTTTGCATGAAGCTGAAGCTTAACCGTCCCTGGCCTCGGCGTCCGCAGCCAGATTCTCGGTTTCCACCTCGTTTGTGATACCGCTCTCCGGTTCCGGCGTTTCCACATCCGGTTGCTGCGGCAGATCACCGGGGAAGGCATCCTCTCTCAAGGGGGACTGCTTCATGATTACCCGCAGCAGACGAATGAGCGTATCGCGCATGTCATGCCGGTGCACGACCATATCGATCATGCCGTGTTCCTGAAGATACTCGGCGCGCTGAAACCCCAGGGGAAGCTTTTCACGGATTGTCTGCTCGATCACCCGCGGACCGGCAAAACAGATCAGTGCGCCCGGCTCGGCGATATGAATATCCCCCAGCATGGCGTAAGAGGCGGTGACCCCGCCGGTGGTCGGATCGGTGAGCACGACAATATAGGGCAGACCGGCCTCGGCCAGCATCTGCACCGCAACGGTAGTGCGCGGCATCTGCATCAGGGACAATATGCCCTCTTGCATGCGCGCGCCGCCCGAAGCGGCAAAGATGATAAAGGGCGCTTTTTCCTCAACCGCCTTTTCCATCCCCTGCACAATAGCAGCCCCTGCCGCCATGCCGAGCGAGCCGCCCATAAAGGCAAAATTCTGCACTGCGACAACGGTTTTGATCCCGCCCAGCAAACCGGTCGCCGCGGTGACCGCATCCTCATGGCCGGTCTTGGCGCGCGCATCTTTGAGGCGCTCGGTATATCTGCGCTGGTCCCTGAATTTGAGCGGATCGGAGGGCGCGCTCCAGCCCTTGAGAATTTCATAGTCATCATCAAAAACCGATTTGAGCCGCGCTTCCACCGGCATTTTGAAATGATAGCCGCTGCCCGGGATCACATACTGGTTCTGCTCCAGATCGCGGTGATGCACCATCTGGCCGCTTTCGGGGCATTTGATCCAGAGATTCTCCGGCATGTCCTTTTTCGCCCACATGCCCTTGATTTTGGGCAGGACATCATTTGTGATCCAGTTCATAGCAAAAACCTCTGACCGCTATATCGGGTTGTAAAATCTATTTGCCGCGCCTTACGCCCGCCGCGATAAGGGCTGCCTTTTCTAGCACATCCTGCGCCGCATCGTTACCGTTTTGCACCGCATCTTCAATCTGGCGCACCAGAGCCGTACCGACAACGACCGCATCGGCGCAAGCGGCAATCCCGGCCGCCTGTTCCGCCGTGCTCACCCCGAAGCCAACCGCAACCGGCAAGCCGGTATGGGCCTTGATACGTTTTACGGCCGCGGCAACTTTTGCCACATCCGGGGTGGCCGCTCCGGTTATGCCGGTGATCGAGACATAATAGATGAACCCGCCGGCATTTTTCAAAACCAGCGGCAGACGCGCATCACCGGTTGTGGGCGCAACAAGACGGATAATGTCAATTCCGGCCGCTTTTGCCGGAATGCACAATTCGGCGTCTTCTTCCACCGGCAGATCGACAATGATCAGCCCGTCCACACCGGCTTCTTTTGCGTCTTTTAAAAACCGCTCCGGCCCATAGGCATAAACCGGATTGTAATAGCCCATCAGCACGATCGGGGTTTTCTCATCGCCCTCACGAAAAGCGCGCACCATCGCAAGCGTTTTGATCATGGTCTGACCCGCCGCCAGAGCGCGCTGGTTGGAAAGCTGGATTGCCGGGCCATCCGCCATGGGGTCGGTAAAGGGCATGCCCAACTCGATAATATCGGCGCCGGCTGCGGGCAGTTTTTGCAGGATTTCCAGCGAGGTCGCATAATCGGGATCGCCGCAGGAAAAAAACGTGACAAAACCGGCCCGGCCCTGCGCCTTCAGTTCGGCAAAGCGCGCTGCAATACGGGTGCTGCTCATGGCGTAATCTCCACGCCCAGATGTTCGGCGACTGCAAAGACATCCTTGTCGCCGCGCCCGCACATATTCATCAGGATAATATGATCTTCGGGAAGCTCAGGAGCAATGCGGCTGACATAGGCCAGCGCATGCGAGGGCTCCAGCGCCGGGATAATGCCCTCAATCCGGCTGCAAAGCTGGAACGCCTCCAGCGCTTGCGAATCGGTTGCCGAGACATATTTCACCCTGCCCGTATCGCGCAGCCAGGCATGCTCGGGGCCGATGCCGGGATAGTCCAGCCCGGCGGAAATCGAATGCCCCTCAATGATCTGCCCGTCGCCGTTCTGCAAAAGATAAGTGCGGTTGCCGTGCAGAACGCCGGGGCGGCCGCCGCTCAAAGAGGCCGCGTGATCGGGGGTCTCCAGCCCCTTGCCGCCGGCCTCGACGCCGTAGATTTCAACCTCCGCATCATCAAGGAAAGGATGAAACAGCCCGATGGCATTGGAGCCGCCGCCGATGCACGCCACCAGCATATCGGGCAGGCGTCCTTCGGCCTGCATCATCTGCTCCCTGGCTTCCGTGCCGATGATGGATTGAAAATCACGCACCATGGCCGGGTAGGGATGCGGCCCCGCCGCCGTGCCGATGATGTAAAACGTATCTTCGACATGGGTCACCCAGTCGCGCAGGGCCTCGTTCATGGCGTCCTTCAAGGTTCCCGCCCCCGCCGTAACCGCGCGGATATCCGCCCCCAGCAGCTTCATGCGGAACACATTGGGCTTTTGCCGCTCAATATCGGTGGCCCCCATGAACACCGTGCAGGGCAGGCCGAAACGGGCCGCCACGGTCGCCACCGCAACCCCGTGCTGCCCGGCGCCGGTTTCGGCGATAATGCGGGTTTTTCCCATGCGTTTGGCGAGCAGGATTTGCCCGAGGCAGTTATTGATCTTGTGGCTGCCGGTATGATTAAGCTCATCGCGCTTGAAATACACCTTCGCACCACCGAATTTTTCCGTCAGGCGCTCGGCAAAATAAAGCGGGCTGGGACGGCCGGCGTAATGGGCGTTAAGGTATTCAAGCTCGGTTTGAAAGGCCGGGTCGGCCTTCGCCGCCTCGTAAGCCGCCTCAAGGCTCAAAATGAGCGGCATCAGGGTTTCGGCCACGAAACGGCCGCCGTAAATGCCGAAATGCCCGTCCTCGTCAGGACCTGTTCGATAAGAATTTGGAGAGAGGATATTGGTCACTTGGGGTAATGTTCCGCTTATAAGGATTTCACCGACCGGATAAAGGCTGCAATCTTGCCATTGTCCTTGATGCCCGGCGCGCTTTCAAGACTTGACGAGGCATCAACAATGGCGGCGTTTGTCAAACGGACCGCCTCACCGACATTTTCAGGAGTGAGGCCGCCCGCCAGAACAAACTCTTTTATAGGGCTTTGCGCCAGCAGTTTCCACTCAAAGCTCAGGGCGTTGCCACCGGGCAGGGCGCCGGGCATGTTTGCGGGCGTTTTGGCGTCAAACAGCACCTTGTCAGCAATGCCCTCATAACGTACCGCGCCCGCGACATCACCTGCTGTGCGCACCGGCACCGCCTTCCAGACCGGACGACCAAATTTTGTACTGATCTCTTCAATGCGCTGCGGGCTCTCGCCGCCATGGGCCTGAAATATATCCGGGTCCAGCACCTTGATAATCTGCTCAATACACACATCATCGGCATTGACAATCAGCGCCACCTTGGCGACATGCGCCGGGATGCCCGGCGCCAGCTCGCCTGCCTCACCATAGCTGACATGACGCGGGCTGGGCGGGTAAAAAACAAAGCCGAGATAATCCGCCCCCGCGCTCAGGGCGGCCTTGATACTGCTGTGCGAGTTCATGCCGCAGGTTTTGACCCGAACGCTCATCTCCGGACAGCTTCAATTTCGCGCGCGATCATCATGGCGGCCTTTGCCGGATCGGCGGCTTTTGTGATCGGGCGGCCGATAACCAGAATATCGGCGCCGCACTCCAGAGCCTGCGCCGGGCTCATGACGCGTTTTTGGTCCTGCGCCGCCGCCCCTGCCGGGCGGATGCCGGGAACAACCAGCAAAAACTCAGGCCCGCATTCGGCGCGCAGGATTTCAATCTCATGCGCGCTGCACACCATGCCGTCAAGGCCGCAATCCCTGGCCAACGCCCCGAGCCGCCGGACATGATCGCACACGGAGCCTTTGACCCCGAGTTCTTCAAGGTCGGTTCCATCAAGGCTGGTGAGCACAGAGACACCGATGAGTTTCATTCCCGTCCCGATGTTTTTGGCCGCTTCAGTTGCCGCACGCATCATCGCGCGACCGCCGCTGGCATGAACATTCAGTATCGCCGGTGCGAGCGGACCCAGCGCACGAACGGCGCTTGCCACCGTATTGGGAATATCATGCAGCTTCAGATCAAGAAAAACCGGTTTTCCGGCTGCCGCCACCGCTTCATATCCGGCGCGGCCATGGGCATAAAAAAATTCCATGCCGATTTTCATGCCCCCGACATGCGGCCCCGCCAGCGCGGCAAGAGTGCGGGCAGTTTCGATCTCCGGGGTATCAATGGCGCAAAATACAGGGTTCTTGAACATGGTGGAATTATTTATGGCAAAAGCGCCGCTTTGGCCAGTCTGATGTTTTCTTAACCCTCGCAACCGCAGAACAGGCTGTGTTTGATCTTGCCATTTTCAAGGCTGATCACTTCCCAGCCGCCGCCGAACTGCGACTGGCCCTCCATGACGATTTCGGGTTTTTTATCGCCGTCAAGATCAACAACGGCAATGATCACATTCACCCATAAATTGCCCGGAAAACGTGAGTCTTTTGTTGTGATCTCGTCCTGGATCACCAGCGGCGGAGGGCTGTTTGCGCCGCCCGGTTTCAGCAGGACAATCGAGTAATCGCCGCGCCGTGCCCGGCCGCGCCTTGTGCGCACCGCATTGATCAACGCGTCCTGCTGGCCATCGCCGTCAAAATCAGCCCCGATCACCTGGGTAATCCGGATCACCGGTTTCCTGATCCCCCTGCGGACAAGAAATCTCTGCACCAGGCTCCGGTATT
Organism: Alphaproteobacteria bacterium; assembly: GCA_024275895.1. Taxonomy (GTDB): domain Bacteria; phylum Pseudomonadota; class Alphaproteobacteria; order Rhizobiales; family BM303; genus BM303. The sequence goes on from JAJRYE010000106.1 coordinate 73,648, forward strand.
CAGGCGCATTGCGGTCAAGGCGTTGCAGGGGGACCTGCCCGGCAGACTTGCGGTTTGGTTTTATCCGCAGGGCAATGGCGGATTGTTTCTTGCGCAGGGGATCAAGCGCCAGCGTCTGGAGCCACAGCCCCGAGCAATCGCCGCCTTCACCGCTCTCGTCCCGGGGCGTCCCGATCGCCGGCGCGATGCCGCCTTTATTATCCAGATTAAGAAGTTGATAAAGATCGCCATGGCGCATCAGGGGGGCGAGGGCTTGCGGCCCGGCAAGCCTGCCTTTAAGAGCGCCGCCGATCAGACAGGACTCGCCGTCCGAAGAAACCCCCAGAAGGAATGAAGGCTCTTTTTGCGCCGCTGCGGCGGATTGAAGCAAAAAGACCAGAAACAAAGCTGCCGCAAACGCCAATATCGGCGCATTTAGTTTCATGAGTATCGCCACCGGACGCAGAGGAAAGAGATGTTAATAACGCGGCAGTGCTGGAGCGGATAAGGGGTCCTCGCGCCTTTTTTGTTCATCCACTTTACGCTTGAGAACCTTTGCCTCACGGTCTTTTACTGCCGCTTTGGCGCGCCATTTATGCTGCCCGGCCCATGTCACGCCCCAGCCCAGAAACAGGCCCACGAATATGCAGGCCATCATCAGCAGATAGAGCGGAATTTCAAAGGCCAGAAACGGCTCCCCTTTCGCCGCCGGGTCCAGCGAGAAGGTCACAACATGCCGGTTCGCCACCGAAAGAGCGATCACCGCCCCGGCAACCGGTATTCCGACAATCCAGAATACAAACTTGCGTATCACGAATATTTACCTCTCATGGTCCCGGCAAGGGGGATGTTTTTAAGCCCCTTATCCACCCTCGACATTCAGACGCTCGCGCAATCCCTTGCCGGCCTTGAAAAAAGGCACGAATTTTTCCGGAACCTGAACCGAAGCGCCGGTGCGCGGATTGCGGCCCGTTCTCGCCTTGCGGTGCTTGGTGGAAAAGGCGCCAAATCCGCGCAGCTCCACCCGCTCGCCGCGGGTCAGCGCCTTGGTGATCTCGTTAAAAAAAGCACCGACAATGCGCTCGGCATCGCGTTGATACAGGTGGGGGTTGGCCTCGATAACTCTCTGCACAAGCTCTGATTTGATCATCTATCTCTCCCTGCCGCTCAAACTTGTTATTCTTTCACCCGGCAGGGTGCCAAACTGAGAGCAGACCGTCAAGCCGTGATGTCGCGGATCGGCCCGGCAGCAGTGTTTTTAAGGCTGAAATATCAATTCCGAACACCTGCCCGAACCAGCGGATTACCAAACCGGCAAAAGCGCTCTCGGTCAGGCTTTCGGTTTTCCAGTCCTTGACTTTAAGGTCTTTTGAAATATCGCGTTCCGATTTGAGCCATTCGCGCGCCTTCTCTTCGCCGCCAATGGCGTCCACAAGGCCCTCGCCCAGCGCCTGACGCCCGGTATAGATGCGCCCATCGGCAATCCGGCTGGCCTTGGTCGCATCAAAACCGCGCCGCTCCGCCACCAGATCGCGGAACCATTCATAAGAATCGCGCACCATTTCCTGTGTAATCTCAAGTGATTTGGGGTCGGGTACCTCAAACGGCGACGGGCTGGCCTTCAGGGGACTGCTTTTCACCTCACGGTATTTCACGCCGATTTTTTCCAGTGCGCCGGCAATTTCGGGCCATTGCACAATGACCCCGATCGATCCGGTTATGGTATTGCCGCGCGCCACGATATAATCAGATGAAACTGCCGCCACATAAGCGCCCGAAGCCGCCACCGTTCCCAAAACGGCGACAACCGGCTTCTTCTTTGCCACCTTGCGCACCGCTTCAAACAGCGCCTCGGCCCCGGTTGTGGTTCCGCCGCCGCTGTTGATCCGCAGGATCAGCGCCTTGACCCGCTCCGCCTTGGCGATTTTTTGCAGCAAATCCTGCTGCTTGCGGTTATCGGTGATAAAACCGTTTAATGTCAGCCGCGCGATATGCTTGCCATGAGGGGCGGCGATATCCTCGCCGCCCTGCAGGGCTATAACGCCAATGGCTGTAAAAACCGCCAGAACGGCGCCAAAGCGCCAGAGGGAAAGGCGGCGCTTCAAACGCCTTTTTTCCAGTAATATCCGGGCCTCGGCTTTCACGTTATGAAACCCCTTTTGGTTATTGCACAAGAGCCGGAAGACTTAGAACCCGGGAGCGCCTGAATGCACGCTCCCGGGGGGCAGTATGTTTTGCCGGCAAGCCTATTTGCCGTCGTCCTTGTCGGCCTGCGCCTTGTTCAGCGCCGCGCCGAGAATATCGCCAAGCGATGCGCCGCTGTCGGTGGAGCCGTACTGGGCAACCGCCTCTTTTTCCTCGGCGATTTCCAGCGCCTTGATGGAAAGGCCGATGCGGTGATTGGCCTTGTCGATGCTGGTGACCCGCGCATCGACCTTTTCGCCGCGGGCAAAACGTTCCGGGCGCTGCTCGGAGCGGTCACGCGAAAGATCGCCGCGGCGGATAAAGGCGGTCATATCGGTGTCGCCGACCTTGACCTCAATGCCGTTATCATTAACCTCCGTGACTTCGCATGTGACAACCGAGCCGCGCCTGACGGGCCCGAGCTGATCCATCGGATCACCTTCAAGCTGCTTGACGCCGAGGGAGATACGCTCCTTTTCGGTATCGATATTGAGCACGACGGCCTTGACGATATCGCCCTTCTTGTACTCTTTCAAGGCTTCATCGCCCGAACGGTTCCAGTCGAGATCGGAAAGGTGAACCATGCCGTCAACATCGCCTTCAAGACCGATGAACATGCCAAATTCGGTGATGTTCTTGATCGCACCTTCAACTTCGGTCCCCTGCGGATAGGTCACTGCAAAGGATGTCCAGGGATTATCGACACATTGTTTCAGCCCCAGGGAGATGCGGCGCTTGAGCGGATCCACATCCAGAACCATAACCTCGATTTCCTGAGATGTGGAGACGATCTTGCCCGGATGGATGTTTTTCTTGGTCCAGCTCATCTCGGAGACATGCACAAGCCCCTCAACGCCGGGCTCAAGCTCGACAAAGGCGCCGTAATCAGTGATATTGGTGACCACGCCTTTAAGACGCGTATTGATCGGGTATTTGGCCTCGACCTCTTCCCACGGATCGGTGTCAAGCTGTTTCATACCCAGTGAAATGCGCTGGGTTTCAGGATTGATCCGCACAACCTGCACCTTGACCGTCTCGCCCACGGTCAGAATTTCAGTGGGATGATTAACCCGCTTCCACGACATGTCGGTAACATGGAGCAGGCCGTCAATACCGCCCAGATCGACAAAGGCGCCGTAATCGGTGATGTTCTTGACAACCCCCTCGACCACCTGGCCCTCCTTGAGATTCTGGACGATTTCCTGACGCTGCTCGGCGCGGGTTTCTTCCAGAATGGAACGGCGCGAGACGACAATATTGCCGCGCCTTCTGTCCATCTTCAAAATCTGGAAGGGCTGCGGAATATTCATCAGCGGCGCAATATCACGCACCGGGCGGATATCAACCTGCGAGCCGGGCAGGAAGGCGACAGCGCCGTTAAGGTCAACCGTGAAGCCGCCCTTGACGCGGCCGAAGATGACGCCTTCGACCTTCTCATTCGCCTCATAGGATTTTTCAAGCAGCACCCAGCTTTCCTCGCGGCGCGCTTTTTCGCGGCTCAAAACCGCTTCACCGAGCGCATTTTCGATGCGCTCGAGATAAACTTCAACCTCATCGCCAACATTTATGGCTGAGGCGCCCTCGGCGTTTTGCCCCTTGGGGAAAAACTCGCGCAAGGGGACGCGGCCTTCGGTTTTCAAACCGACATCAATGATCACCAGATCATTTTCAACCGCAATGACTTTGCCTTTGACAACTTCGCCTTCATTGAGCGGGTTGGTTTCAAAGGACTCTTCCAGAAGGGCGGCAAAATCCTCAACCATGGGTGTGGATTCGCCTGTATTCAAACCGGACATATATTCTCCTAATCACTTCATCTCTGGTTATACGGGCCATCGGTTGGGTCCGAAGGTCTTCCCTGCACGACGTGGTCATCACCTCTTAAATGCAGGGCTGTTTATATTCTTGATTTCATCTGGCCTTTGACAACAAGCACAAAAAGGGCGCGTTTCAGGCCGAAACACCCCCATCACGCGCATCATCTATCAAGGACACGGCCATATGGAATGCTGCTTCTATATCCAATTTTGTCGTATCGAGCAAGTGGGCGTCTTCAGCCATTTTCAAAGGCGCCGATGCGCGCGATTGATCGCGCGCATCGCGTTTTTCGATTTCGGACCGAATCCGCGCCTCGTCCACATCCTCGCCAAGCCCCTTGAGCTCCAGCCAGCGGCGGCGGGCGCGCTCGCCTGCGCTGGCGGTGACGAAGAGCTTGATATCGGCATCGGGCGCCACGATCGTGCCGATATCGCGCCCGTCAAGCACCGCTCCGCCCTCCCTGGAGGCAAAATTTCTCTGGAACCGCAACAGCGCCTCGCGAACCTGCGTATTGGCGGAAACCACCGAGGCCGCCTCACCGGCTTCGGCCGTGCGCAGGTTTCCGGCGTCAATATTTGCCAGATCAAGATTGCGCGCCGCTGCTGCGGCTGCTTTGGCGTCATGCGGATCAATTCCGGCATCAAGAAGCGCACAGCCAACGGCACGGTATAATGAGCCGGTATCAAGATAAGAAAGCCCGTAATGCTGCGCCAGCTTGCGCGCCAGCGTCCCCTTGCCTGCCGCCGCCGGGCCGTCGATCGCAATAATCATCTACCGCTCCTTAATCCTTTCAGGGCGAAATCCGCGCCCCCAGTTTTTGCATCAGGGGAAGGAAGCCGGGAAAGCTGGTCATGATCGTCGCTGCGTCATCGACGCTGACAGGGTTTTCACTCACCAGCCCCAGAACCAGAAAGGCCATGGCGATGCGGTGGTCCAGACGGGTTTGCACCCGGACGCCGCCGGGAATGGTCTTTTGCCCCGTAACGGTAAGAACATCATCGCCCGCGATGCAGTCCACGCCGCAGAGGGCGAGCCCGTCGTGAATGGCGCGCAAGCGGTCGCTCTCCTTCACCCTTAGCTCGCCCAGCCCCTCCATGCGCGTCGGCCCCGCCGCGCAGGCCGCCGCGATGGCCAGGGCAGGGTATTCATCGATCATGGAAGGCGCGCGCTCGCCCGGCACATATACGCCCTTCAGGGCGCTGGCGCGCACCCGCATATCAACCACCACCTCGCCCGACTGGCGGCGCGGATTGAGGAAGTCGATTTGCCCGCCCATCTCCGCCAGCGTGGTGTAAAGCCCTGAACGGGCCGGGTTCATCATCACGTTCTGAATAATAATATCCGACCCCGGCGTGATCAGCGCCGCAACGGCGGGAAAGGCGGCCGAGCTCGGGTCTCCGGGGACAACAATATGCTGCGGCTGAAGCTCCGCCTCGCCGCGCACACAGATTTTGAGCCCGCCTTCGGGCCTTTTTTCAATCCGGATATCGGCGCCAAAAAGCTCCAGCATGCGCTCGGTATGATCGCGGGTGGCCACCGGCTCGATGACGCAGGTTCGCCCCCTCGTGTTCAAACCCGCCAGCAGCACCGCCGATTTTACCTGGGCGGAAGGCACGCGAAGCTCATAGCTCACCGGCACCGCAAGCGCTGCGCCGGTCAAGGTAAGCGGCAATTTCCCGCGCCCGCCTTCAACCCTGGCGCCAAAATGCGACAGCGGCTCCAGAACCCGCTTCATGGGGCGTGATGTGAGCGAGGCGTCTCCGGTCAGGCGTGCGGTCAGGGGGTGCGCGGCAATCACGCCCATCATCAATCTGGCGCCGGTTCCTGAATTGCCGAAATCAAGCTCCGTGTCGGGCTGGCACAGCCCGCCCGTACCGCGCCCCAGAACATGCATATCTCCGGCTTTATCCTCGCGGATCGAAATCCCGAGCGCGCGCAACGCCTCTGCCGTTGCCAGCACATCATCCGATTGCAGCAATCCCGAGATCACCGTCTCCCCAACCGCCAGCGCGCCCAGAATCAGCGCCCGGTGGGAGATGGATTTATCGCCCGGAATAGCGATGCGCCCGGCAAGGGATTTGCTCTTTGCGGCGCTTGGCGGTTGTTTTGTCATTCTTTACCCTGTTCCGGCAAATTGATATTCACGGCACAATTTTGATGCCTCCTATCACACCATGGTGTAAACTTCCACCGGAGTGCACGCGTAAAATATTTTGACAGCAGGCGGGCAACATGGCAATGGAAGCTCAAATTCAAACAGATTAGGACTTAACAACGTGGCAAGACCGGAACTGGGCAGCAAACATACCTGCCCTGAATGCGAAACAAAGTTTTACGACCTGAACAAGGAGAGCGCCGTATGTCCCGCTTGCGGACATGTTATCGCCAGGGAACACGATGCAGCCGAGGAAAAGGAAATTCCCGTAGTGCCCCCCGCCAACGGCCTGAAACCGCCCGAGACCGGTGATGATTTCAACGATGATGAAGCCGGCGTTATTGATGATGACAAGGATATCGCGGATCTGAGTGATGATGAAACGGCGGTCGAGGTTGACGATGTTGCCGAGGTCGTCGAGGTGGCCGAAGTCGTTGTCGTGGTTGACGACGAAGTATAGAATCTGCCGTTCCTGATCTGCTTCGGCCCCGGTCTGTCCCCCCGCCGAAGCGGCCATTGGCACCGGTAGCTGATATTGAAATTCCCCGGTTTTCCGGATCCGGGTGCGATACTCCGGCCATTGCAAAACCGGGACAGAGTCTTTCGCGTTTAAACGGCGCCGGCCCGATTCAGTCAAAGGATGAAGCACTCCAAAGGTAAATTCCACAGCCGTTAATGGCCGATTCAAACTCTTTCCTTATGCTCTCCTTTCATGTTTTAATTGTCATGCAGGGTGAAAATTTTTGAACCGGACTGTTAATCCTTTTTCATGGCGCGGCTTCATGGCGCTGATGCTTCTTGTGCCGCTGTTTATCGGGACCTTGCACCCGGATATTCATGTGCCCGCGATTTACCGGATTGATCTGGGTGTGCACTGGACGGCTTTTTTTATGATCGCCGCGGCATTGTTCATGCTTTTGCCGCGCCGCCAGGGCAGAGTTTTGGCAATATGTCTGGTATTGGCCATTTTGCTTGAGGCGTCCCAGTTGTTTATCGATGGGCGGCAGGCCGACATTGTGGACATGTGTGCAAATCTTGCTGGTGTCGCCAGCGCCTTCGTGCTGATGAAATCATTGAGAATATACGGCGTCATGAAAACGCTTCCGGACAGGACCGCCAGTTCGTTACTGTGAATACTCCGGCGTCCCGTCTTCCGGCGATAGGCGCCGCCGCGCCGATCCGTATTGCCGTTTTCCCGCATCATGTGCAAAAATCCAGAGCGGCAGGCCACAAAACCATAGGCCCGTGTCAACCGGCAAACAGAGCTGATTTAAAAAATCCGTTGATATTAACTTCCCTAATCCTGTAGATAGCTGCAATTTGTTTTTTGCATTTTCTTCGATGAGGGATTTCATGAAAATTTGTGTGGTTGGTACGGGATATGTCGGGCTGGTTTCGGGGGCCTGTTTCTCTGAATTTGGATTTCATGTCACCTGCGTGGATAAGGATGCCGGTATTGTTGCGCGTCTTGAGCGCGACGAAATCCCGATTTACGAGCCGGGGCTGGATGATCTGGTGCATAAAAACCGGGTTGCCGGACGCCTTGATTTTACCACCAATCTGGCAAACTCTGTAAAGGATGCCGATGCGGTGTTCATCGCGGTGGGAACGCCGTCGCGGCGCGGGGACGGGGCTGCGGATCTTGTTTTTGTCGAGAGCGCCGCGCGGGAAATTGCCGCAAATCTGAGCGGATTTACCGTTATCGTAACCAAATCCACGGTGCCGGTGGGCACGGCGCGCCATATCGAGCGTATCGTGCGCGAGACCAGCCCGGAAGCGGATTTTGCAATGGCTTCCAACCCCGAATTCTTGCGCGAGGGCTCGGCGATTGAGGATTTCATGCGACCCGACCGGGTGGTTGTCGGGGTGGAAGACGAGCGTGCCAGAGATATTTTGGCCCGTTTGTACCGGCCCTTGTCCTTGCGTGATGCGCCGGTTTTGTTCACCGGGCTGGAAAGTGCCGAGCTGATCAAATATGCCGGGAACGGGTTTTTGGCCACCAAGATTGCTTTTATCAACCAGATTGCAGATTTGTGCGAAGCGGTGGACGCCGATGTGCAGGATGTTGCCAAGGGCATCGGGCTTGACGGGCGCATAGGCGCCAAATTCCTGCATCCGGGACCCGGCTTTGGCGGCTCATGCTTTCCCAAGGACACGCGGGCCCTCTCGGTGATTGCGCGTGAAGCCGGCGCGCCCATGAGCCTTGTCGATGCGGTGATTGCCTCGAATGATGCGCGCAAACAGGCCATGGCAAAACGCATCATTGCCGCGCTTGGCGGTGATGCGCGCGGCAAGCGGATCGGCATTTTGGGTGTGAGTTTCAAACCCAATACTGATGATATGCGCGAATCGCCGTCTCTGGATATCATTCCGCATCTCATGGAAGCGGGAGCGGATATTCGCGCCTTTGACCCGGCCGCCATGGAGAGGGCGGCGGAGATGCTTCCCGGCGTGGACTGGCAAGAAGATTCTTACACGGTAGCGAAGGGGGCTGATTGTCTGGTTATTCTGACCGAGTGGAACGAGTTCCGGGCGCTTGATCTGAACAAGCTGTCCGCAATCATGAAGCGGCCGTTATTGATCGATTTGCGCAATATCTATACACTTGAGGAAATCGCGCCGACGCCTTTTACCTATCACAGCATCGGACGTCCGGCCGCGCTTCGTGATTGAACAGGGACGGTGAATTCGCATCGTTAGCGCTTCTTTAAAAAAGCGGGAACCGGTTTTCCGATAAGAAGTGCGGCAAAAACAACAAATTAGAATTCGGTTTTGATTCCATCAAAACATGACGCGCTCCAGCCCGGAAACATTCGCCATTGACCGGGCCATCAAGAACGCAAGGCGCAGGTTGACGGCGACGTGGCTTTGGGCGGCAAGATTGTAAAGCTCGGTTGGCTTTGTTTCCTGTGACCTGCCCCCAAATTTTGGTCCACTGACAAGTAGAATTTGTTCTCCTTGTGTTTTGCCACTATTTTGCGGCGGTAGCAATGGGCGGCTGCGCTGGAGCCTCCAATAGCGCAGGCGCGGC
>JAJRYE010000107.1 GCA_024275895.1 Alphaproteobacteria bacterium
AACATATCCTCGGGCACGACGGAAAATGTCTCGCGCACCAGATTGCCGATATTGCCCTCCTCATTGAGGGCCGGTATGACCACGGATATGCTCATTTGATCCTTTCCCGATTGCGCGCTCACTTGAGCAATTCAACTTTCCCGCGCCAGGCGCAATTTGACAAAAACAATTATCAGCCTTTCACTGCCGCCAACAAGCTAGTACATGACGAGCTGGTACAAGCTAGTAAATGACAGACAGGTAAATGAACAGATCGCGAGCGATGTTTCTAGCACTCTTTCCCTTCCGGGTGGAAGTACCCGGCCAGCCTAGTCTATCCGTCACTGGCGGAAGTTTTAGAGCATATTTGAGGATTTCAACGCTGTGATGGCAGAGTTAGAGAAGCCGGGGCGTTTCGGCCCCATTGAGGTGTCGTTCAGGGGGTTGCTAATCCTGCTCGGACTTTTGCTCGGCTGGCGCATCCTGGCGCTTTATTTCAATCAGACGGATCTCTTTTTCGACGAGGCGCAATACTGGCTTTGGGGCAAGGAGCCGGATTTCGGCTATTTCTCCAAACCGCCGGTGCTCGGCTGGATTATCGGTGCGGTCACCGGGCTTTTCGGCTCCGACAGCCCGTTTGTCATCCGCCTCGCCTCGCCTCTCCTGCATATGATCACCAGCATTTTTATATTTCTCGCAGCGCGTGAGTTGTTTGATGAACGCACCGGGTTCTGGTCGGCCATCACATTCGCCACCCTGCCGGCGGTTTCCCTGTCGTCGGGCCTGATTTCGACCGATGTGCCGTTGCTTTTATTCTGGTCAGCCGCACTTTACGCCTTCATCCGCCTCAGCCGCGACATCACCCTGCCATCAGCATGGATACTCGGCGCAGCACTTGGGCTCGGCATGATGAGCAAATATGCCATGGTCTTTTTCGGGTTCTGCGCCGTACTTTATATGCTGTTCGAGAACCGCCCCTTCGGCCTGAAATTACTGACGTCCAAAGCGATCATCATAATCCTCGGCCTCGCCTTCCTGATCCTTCTGCCCAATATTCACTGGAACCTCAATAACGGGCTGGCGACCCTTTCCCATACGGCGGACAATGCCAATTGGGGTGGCACGATGTTTCACCCGGACAAATTGTTCGAGTTTTTCGGCGCCCAGTTCGGGGTCTTCGGCCCGATCCTGTTCGCCTCGCTTCTGGTCATTCTCTGGCGGCACCTCAGGGGTGAGACAACCGAGGCCGACCGGATGCTGTTGTGGTTCTCTGTCCCGGTCATTCTGGTCATCATGACCCAGGCGTTTCTGTCACGCGCGCATGCCAATTGGGCCGCGACCGCCTATCCGGCGGCCACCATTCTCGTAACTGCGGTCTTTTTGCGCCTTGGGCCATGGCGGCTTTTTCAGGCCTCCCTTGGCCTGCATGTGTTCATAATGCTGGCTATGGGGCTCGGTACGATATACGCCGCTTCGATCAATCTGCCGGGGCGGGCTGATCCCTTTTACCGGGTGCTTGGCTGGCAGGCATTTGCCGATGTTACGCGCGACAAGCTTAAAGCGGGTAAATACGGCACCATTCTCGCCGACCGGCGGGCGGTGGCGGCAGAGCTGATTTATTACCTGCGCGCCCAAGCCATCCCGGTCACCATTTGGCAGCCCGGCCCGCGCCCGCATAATCATTACGAGATGACCCGGCCGTTCACCCCGACCAGCAAAGATCCGGTACTCTATGTCTCGACCAAAATACCAAAGGATGCGTTTCTGGCACGGTTTAGCGAAAGCAAACTCATTGCCCATGAGGTTGTTCCCGCCAGCCCGAAAAAGGCACGGAATTTCTATTTCTATTCCCTCTCGGGCTTTAACGGCGGCAAGGGGAAAAGCGGTGACTGAAGCGGCGTCAAATCCCGAACCTAAATCCAGTGGTCCGAATTTGCGGCTGATGTGGTTCGTCACATTGGCTATCGGGATTGTCACGGCTGCAGTGTTTCTCCTTTGGCCTTGGATCGACCGCATGGTCGCTGTGCTTTTTCTGCAAGCTGATGGCCGTTACATGCTCAAAGGCACTGATACCGGCCGCGCCATCCGCCTTGGCTTCCAGGCGCTGTTCGCAATTGGTGCAGGTGTTGCCCTGATCGCCTTGGTCATTTCTTATTTCCAGAAGCGGCGGGTATTTGGCCACCCTTCGATCCGGTGGCTCTACCTATTGGCCTGCCTTGTCATCGGACCGGGTCTGGTGGCAAATGTCATCTTCAAGGATAACTCGGGCCGTGCACGGCCGATCCATGTCTCGGATCAGGGCCGTACATTCACCCCACCGCTGATAATCTCGGATCAGTGCAAGCGGAACTGCTCGTTCATCAGTGGTGAGTCCTCCTCGATCTTTGCCCTCTTTATAGCGGCCAGCCTGATGGGCGGCGCCTGGTGGCGTGTACTCCTCGGCTCCGGCCTCCTGCTCGGCTCCGCCGCCGGGTTGATGCGCATGGCACAGGGCGGGCATTATCTCTCTGACGTTATTTTCTCAGGCGTGTTCATGGCGCTGGTAGCACTCCTGCTGCACTGGATTTTCTTCCGAGCCGAATATTCGCGGCCCCGGGGAAAACATGATGAGTAGTTTTCCCGATCATACCGCTGCAGAACAATCCCGTTTTTGGTAGATCCAATCTAGTTAATTTTGTAAGACCCGGCCACGATCTCCCCCACCCTGGCCACCCGATGCAATTGTTGACATGGGTGGCCAGGGTGGGGGAGATCAACTTTCAAATAAAACCTAAAAGAGTCTGGTGGCGCTCCTCGTATGACCTTTGTCCTGACCGAAAATAATCAAGCACATGCGAACCGGCATACGCTCTACCGCGCGCCGCTCGACATTATCCGTGTCGATGACAGGGACGAGGTGGACGCGGCTCTTGCGGCGATTGATGCGGCTTTGGCACAAGGGCTTCATGCTGCCGGCTATTGTTCTTATGAGCTTGGCTACGCCTTTGAGCCTCGGCTGCATCAGCTGATGCCAGGCAAGCAAGCCATGCCGCTCCTCTGGTGCGGGCTGTTTGAAGACGCCGCCAGCCTGAGCGAAGGAGAAACCCTTGAGTTCCTTGACGGGCAATGCAGTGGCAGCCACACGCTTGCCAATCTTAAACCGCGCTGGCAGGCGTCGGATTACGTAAGCCGGTTTAACGAGGTTCAGGAGAAAATATCTCAAGGCGATATTTACCAGCTCAACCTCACTTTTCTCGCCGACTTCGAGTTTGAAGGCGATCCTGTCTCTCTCTATCTCGATATGCGGCAAAGACAGACAGTGCCGCATGGGGCGTTTATTTCAGCGCCTGATTTTTCGGTATTGTCGGCATCGCCCGAGCTCTTTCTTCGCATCTCTGACGGCCGTATCGAGACCCGCCCGATGAAAGGCACGGCACCGCGCGGTCCGACCTTAGAGCAGGACCGGAAGATCATCACCTGGTTGCAGGACGACGCCAAGTCGCGGGCGGAAAACCTGATGATCGTCGACCTGATGCGCAATGATATTTCCCGCATCTCAAAGCCCGGCAGCGTCGAGGTCAGCGATCTTTATTCGGTCGAAACCCATCCGA
>JAJRYE010000108.1 GCA_024275895.1 Alphaproteobacteria bacterium
CGCGTCGCCTTGATAGGTAAAGGCGATTTGCGCACCTTGGGCGGCAAGCTGTTCGGCAATGGCCCAGGCGATAGAGTTTTTATTGGCCACGCCCATAATCAGCCCGCGTTTGCCCGCCATCAAATTACCAGTTGGATATTCCCGTTTCGCCATGCTTGTCTCCTATATGCTATCAATTTTTCCCATATTACCCATAGCGCCCCCTATAAGCCAGAACAATCTCCCCAAACGCACACTTGTATAGCGGTGCTTTCACACCTACCTTAAGCTCACAAAAGGAGCCATTATATGCGCAATATCGAACTTACCAATCTGGAAACCTTGCCCGGGCGGACAATCGTCAAACATCTCGGCATGGTGCAGGGCAATACGGTCAGGGCAAAACATGTGGGCCGCGATATTATGGCCGGGCTTAAAAACATCGTCGGCGGCGAGTTGACTGGCTATACGGAATTGCTGAGCGAATCCCGCGAGGAAAGCGTCAGCCGCATGATCGAAGAAGCCAGCGCTCTGGGGGCTAACGCCATCCTCAATGTCCGGTTTTCCACCTCGTCGGTCAGCGCCGGTGCATCGGAATTATATGTCTACGGTACCGCCGTGATTGTCAGCTGATGCTAGGCTTGCTGGGCGTATTGGTGTTGATCGCTATCGGGTTTTTCTTTGGCCGGATCAATGAAGCACGGCATTTTGCCCGCCTTGATGTGCGAGAAGCCGAACTGGCTTATATTACCATGACCAACACCAAACAAATCCCGGACGGCATGAGCGCATCCTTGTTTGTCAACGGTAATGTGGTGATCTCTATTGATTATTTCAAACGCATCGGCGCCGCCCTGCGCGGTTTGGTCGGCGGACGTATGGGCACTTATACAACATTGGTGGAACGGGCCAGACGCGAGGCGATCGTGCGCATGAAAACCGAGGCCGAAGCAAATGGTATGACCCATATTGCCAATCTACGCCTGGAAACCGCCAGCGTCTTCAAAAACGCCAAAACGGACATAGGCTCAATAGAAGTGTTCGCCTACGGCACGGCGCTTAAGTAAATCTACAACCACTTTACATCTATAGACGTGCTACCCCGTCCACGGCCAAAGCCTGAATGCTGGTTTGTGGTCTGGCACCGTAATGGGTGATGACCTCGGCGGCGCACAGACTGCCCAATTGCCCGGCGTCCGGCCAGCTTAGGCCCATAGCCCGCCCCGCCAGCACGCCAGCCGCGTATTGATCGCCTGCGCCCGTGGTGTCGATGATTTTATCCACAGGCACAGGCGGTATTTCATGCACATTACCGCCATGTTTAACCAGCGAGCCTTTTTCAGACAAAGTGACCAAAGCCGTAGTGTCCGTGGCGGTTAAGCGGCTTAAAGCGTCCGTAAGATCATCGGTTTCAAACAAGGACAACAGTTCCGCTTCATTTGCAAACAGGATATCCACATGGTTATCCACAAGCTGAACAAAGGAAGCACGGTGGCGGTCAACGCAAAATGCGTCTGATAATGTCAGCGACACTTGCCGCCCGGCCGCTTTGGCAATTTCGGCGGCTTTGACGAAGGCGGCCTTCTGGTCATTGGTGTCGAACAGATAGCCCTCAAGATAGGTGACGGCAGAGGCGCGGATAATGCCGGCGTCAATATCGCCGGGTCCGAACTCTACATTGGCCCCCAGAAACGTGCTCATGGAGCGCTCCCCGTCCGGGGTCACCGCGATCAAACAGCGGGCCGTCGCCGCACTTTTGGCATAGGGAAGCTCGCAGGCCGCCGCGCCGCCAGCGCTTAATCCCGCCCTAAACCGCCGCCCCAACGCGTCATTGGCGACCTTGCCCATATAAGCGGCCTGAACGCCCAGCGCGGCAATGCCGGCAATGGTATTGGCCCCGGAGCCGCCTGCGTCCTGGGTGATATTTTTGCTGTGTTTTTTAAAGGCCTTGTGCAAATGCAAGGCGCGTTTCTGGTCAATTAAAGTCATGGAGGCTTTGGTGATGTTTTCGCGCACCAACAGATCATCATCCACGGGAGCGATCACATCCATAATGGCATTGCCTATGCCTAAAACGTCGTATTTTGCCTGCATGATATTCTCCCGTTTGTAACCCCGTTGCCTCTACGAAAACGCCGACATGAAAGCAAGTGGCTAGTAAGTGATTTATGGCTTGTTCTACGGCAGACAAGCCGCTAGTGCGAACGTATGAATGAAAGTGCGAACGTATGAATGAAAGTGCGAGCATATGAATGATAGTGTAAAAAAAGTCGCAGTCCTTGCTTCTGGCAATTTACTGCCCGGCCACCCGGACATGCGAGATGATGCGTTCGAGCTCGACGAAGAAATCGGCAAATTACGCCCGGCCTTTGCCGCCCACGGCATGCGGCTGGACGTGATCAATTGGCGAGATGCACCGGACATGGCGGCAGACTATGATGCTATGTTGCCTTTGCTGGTCTGGGATTATTTTGAAAGCAATGAAGCAGAGTTTCTGCGGGCCATGGCGCAGATTTGTCAACGCACCCAGTTGTTTAACCGCTTTGATACCTTGCAGTGGAATATCAATAAATCCTATCTGGAAGATTTGGCCATGCAAGGCGCTCCGACCATACCGTCGCGCCGGGTCTCCCATATATCCGAAGCCGAAATACAAAGCGCCTTTACGGATTTCAAGTGCGAGCAATTGGTGATCAAGCCGGATGTCGGCGGCGGGGCATGGCGACAGGTGTTGCACAAGAAGGGCGATAAATTCCCGGCCAAGGACGAACTGCCGCCCGAAGGCGCCCTGATCCAGCCGTTTTTAAAAAGCGTGGTCGAGGAGGGCGAATATTCATTCCTGTATTTCGGTGGCCGTTTCTCCCATGCCTTGCTCAAAACCCCAAAACCCGGCGATTACCGCGTCCAGTCCATCTACGGCGGCGGTGAACAAGCCTATACACCCAGCCAGCAAGAACGAGAACAAGCCCGCGCCGTGTTCGATATGCTAGACTTCACCCCGCTCTACGCAAGGGTGGATCTGCTCCGCGCCGACGACGGGCGGCTGCTATTGATAGAGCTGGAACTGATAGAACCCTATCTATATCTGGATTTTGCAGAAGGCAAAGGCGGAGATAATAAAGGCGCGCAGAGATTGGCGCGGGTGTTGGCGCGGAAATTGGGCTTGTAGTGACAGCCCGAGCTGAAACTTAAACCGCCAACTCCCCCTCAAATTCCAATTCCACTGGCCCGGTCATGATTACGTGACCGTCTTTTTCTCGCCATTCTATGTGCAGATCGCCGCCGTCCATGATTATTTTTGCGCTGCGCCCGGTGCGGGTTTGGCGGTGCGCTACGACCAGGGCGGCGCAGGCTCCGGTGCCGCAGGCTTTGGTCAGGCCTGCGCCGCGCTCCCAGACTCGCAGGCGGATTTCGCTGCGGTTTCGGATCTCGGCAAAACCGACATTGCACTGCTGCGGGAACAGAGGGTGGTATTCGATCATCGGGCCAATTTTCTCGACCGCCGTTTCATCGGCATTATCCACGAAAAACACGCAGTGGGGATTTC
>JAJRYE010000007.1 GCA_024275895.1 Alphaproteobacteria bacterium
CATTTGATGTAGGCTTTTGTGTCGACAGCCCATCGTTCGTCGATTTCGACGAGCACGGAGCTGACAAGGCGCTCCAGCGATTCCCCGTTCGGAAACACCCTGACCTTGACGGTGCGGCGCTTGATCTCCTGCTGGATGGCGCGCTCGATCGGGTTTGACGTGCGCAAGCGGCGGCGGTGCTGCTCGGGCAGCGCAAAGACGATCAGGCCCTCGGGCACGTTTTCCTCCAGCCATTTGGTGAGTTTCAGGGCTGTATCGCGGCAGGTTTCGACCAGTTCTGCCAGCGCAGTTTCGGCCCTGGCCAGGTCGGAGGGGTTCCAGACGGCGCGCAGCCCGGCGCCGATGCGCTTGCCGATGGCGGCATTCGGCGCGTGGTGGATGGCGTTTTGCGCTGAAACAATGGCCGCGTCTCATCCGCTATGTCGAAGATGGCCGCGTGCCGATTGATAACAACATGGTCGAAAATGCCGTCCGGCCATTTGCTCTCGGTCGCAAGAACTGGCTGTTCTCGGGAAGCCCCAGGGGAGCTTCGGCCAGCGCCGCGCTCTACAGCATCATCGAAACCGTCAAATCCTGCGGCCATGAGCCATATGCCTGGCTGCTCCATCTGTTCGAACAGCTTCCCCTGTGCCAGAGTGAAGAGGATTACCGCCGCCTGCTGCCCGTGAATATCATCCCCGGAAACCTGCCAAAATCATAACCCCCGGCCTTTCCCCGAGCGCTTACTCAGCGGCGACAAGGAGTAACTCCGCCGACCATATCAGCAGTTTGTGATTTCCGCTATATGCCGCAATAGCGTTATATTTACCGCTCAAACGGTGGCAAAGGCGAAAATGACAATGTTAATCACGGCCAGGGCGGGCAAGCGAACCCGGATCATCAGACGGATCAGCAACTCTGTTCCGGCAACCTACCGCTTTACAGCCGAGCCGCTTGATGCGGGGAAAGATGTCTCCGGTATTGTTGAGGTTAAAGGTTCGGTCTGGCTGTTTCCCAAGGCGGCGGCAAGGCAAAAACTGCAACTCGAAAACAGCGTCGAAAAGGGCGCCTGGGATACGCTTTACTCCGTTTACGTAATCCCTGACGCCGATGTCAAAATCTCCCTGTCCGGCACCCGCATGGCGCAAATCTGGATATATATCGTCCTTGCCATTATCGTTTTGGCGGTTGTGAGCTCGGCTATTCCCTATTTTTTGAACCGGTAATCTTGCTGGCTTGCCATGCGCGCTTTTGCGCCAGTGCGCGCGAGCCTAAAAAGTGCTAGACTCGCCCGTAAGTGAAAGGGAGATGTTCCATGCGCTATCTGCTAAGTTTTCTCGCGGTTTTTTTGTTTGGCGTCTCCGCGCCGTTTGCGGTTCAGGCCCAGTCCCTGCAAGGGATGTCGTGCTATGATTTATGGTTTGAGCGCAACCGGATCTATGCCCGTAACGGCTATTGTTTCAAGACGCAAAAGGCGCGCTCGGTATTTGGCGCTGCCTGTTTTGCCCCTTATGGCCGTCTGGCGCGTTTTGAGCAGCAACGGGTGGATGATATCCGCCGGCAGGAGCGCTATCTGGGCTGCGTTCAGGGCAGCGGCGGCGTGCGGCCGCAACCTGTTCCCCCTCAGGGTCAAGGCTATGGCGGCATGAGCTGCAATGATCTGTGGTATGCCCGCAACGCGATTTACGCCAGCAACGGCCATTGCTTCAAGACAAGGCGCGGTCGTGCTGCGTTCGGACCGGGCTGCTTTGCGCCCTATGGCCGTCTGGGAAGTGCCGACCAGCGCGAGGTGGACGCCATTCTGGGACAGGAACGCATTATGGGCTGCCGTTAAAAAAATTCTGTGCAGCGGTCTTCGAACCTTATTCGGGAACATCCCACGGCATGTCTTCATGCCCGCCATTGCCACGCCCCTGGCAGCCGGTTTTGTTCTTCAGGATATGCTCGGTTCTGGAGTGCCAGTTGGAATTGACCGTATAAAGCCCCTCTTTCTCGCCCTCGCGGGCAAAGTGCAGAACCGCGAGGGCATGGCGTTTGCGGTTGCCGGTATATTCCAGCAGCAACGGATGGCATTGCCCGCCCTTGCGCGGCCGCATATCCTGAATGCCGTTGCTCAGATTTTGCGCCACCTCGACCTGCAACAGCACCCAGTCGATCAGCTCCATCTCGCCGATATCGCGGATAATGTTCAGCGCTTCGCGCCACTGTTCCGCGCGCGGCTGGTTCATTCTGACGCTGAAGGGGTGATCGTGAATGGTTTTATGGATAAACTGCCATTTGTGAAACCGGAACTCGGCCCGCTCAAGGGGCTTGCCGCGGCTCTCGACATCATGTTCAGTATCAAGCAATTCCCGGATTTTGAGGATTTGGCGGCGGTTCAAGGCCCGGACAGGTTTTCGCATGGCTTTTCTCATCCAGAGTGACTATCAACATTACATAAGGGTTGCGGATGAATTCGGTAAGGGGGAAACAGGAGTGAGGCTCTCGATCACATGAAAATTGAACAAAAAAGCACTGCCCTGCCGGTCGTGACACGCGGTGAGGGCGCTTATGAATTCACCGCGCAGATCAGCAACTGGCTTGTCTCGATCGGCGCTGTCGAGGGGATTTTGACCCTTTTCATCCGCCACACCTCCGCCTCACTGACCATTCAGGAAAACGCCGATCCGGATGTGCGGCGCGATCTGGTTGATGCGCTCTCGCGCCTTGCGCCGCAAAATGCGCCCTACCGCCATGTCATGGAAGGCCCCGATGATATGCCGGCCCATATCAAAGCGGCCATCACCGGGGTTCATCTGACCATCCCGGTACGCGCCGGCGCGCCGGTTCTGGGAACCTGGCAGGGGGTTTATGTGCTCGAACACCGCAACCGCGCCCACCAGCGCGAGGTGGCGCTGCACTTTCTCGGGCAGATGGGAGAATAATTTCCGGGCCGCGCAATCCGCTATTCGGAGCGCACGGGAAAGCCGCGCAATTGCCAGGCGCTCATGCCGCCCTGCAACTGTTTGACATCCTTGTAGCCGTTGAGTTGCAAAATCCTGACTGCCGGAATGGAGCGATGCGCCGAGCGGCAGATGGCATAGACGGGGCGGGATTTGTCAAACGGCAGGCTATGGATTTGCGCTTTTAAATTGCCGACGGGGATGTTCACCGTGTTTTTGATATGGCCGCGATTCCACTCCTGCTCCGTGCGCACATCAAGAAGCTGCGGTTTATTGCGGGCGCGCTTGTTGATAATCCGCGCCAGCTCTTCCGCATCAAGCTCGGGAACGGATCCAAAGGGCAGCCACCAGAAGTACTTTGTCATAAAATCGGCCATAAAAGAAAACCCCTCATGATGTCGAGTCATTATGGCCTCAGATGGCGTAAAGCCGTGCAAATTTCAATATCAAATCCTGCATGATATGAAGAATTCAGGACATTTTGACGCCTTCCAATTGCGCATTTGTCTATTGCGCCCACCTCCGCTATTGTGCGGGCAAGGTGCCATACAGTATAAGAACGCATCATCAGGCAGGGGGGAGCCCATGACGGCTTATCATTTTATCATTGTTGATGACCATCCGCTGTTTCGCGATGCATTGCGCCTTTCCCTGTCCGGCATGTTTGAGGGGCTGGAGATTGGCGAGGCTGTGGGCCTTGATGATGTGGTCGGCAAGCTCAACGCCAGGCCCGAAACCGACCTTGTCCTGCTTGACCTTTACATGCCCGGCGTTCAGGGCTTTTCCGGTCTGATGTATTTGCGGGCGCAATTCCCCGAAGTGCCGGTTGTCATTGTTTCAGCCAATGAAGATCCCCAGATCATGCGCCGGTCAATGGATTTCGGCGCCTCGGGCTACATCCCCAAATCCCTCGGTGTCGATGAAATCCGCATGGCGGTCAAACAGGTTCTTGACGGCCAGATCTGGACCCCGCCCGATCTTGATCTTTCGGTGGAGCAGGCTTCGGAAGACACCGAAACCGCCGCGCGTCTCGCCACCTTGACGCCGCAGCAGGTGCGGGTGCTGATGATGCTCAGCCAGGGATTGCTCAACAAGCAGATTGCCTATGAGCTCTCCGTTTCCGAGGCCACCGTCAAGGCGCATGTCTCGGCCATTTTGCAAAAGCTCGGTGTTGACAGCCGCACCCAGGCGGTCATTGCCGCCCACCGCATCGGCTCGGGCCAATGGCAGGGCCTCACCGGGGACTGATCCGGGCGCATTGCCATTCAGCCTGCGTTGCGTTATAGTGTATTACATAATAACGCAAAGATAGAATTATGGCCAAGGAAACCATCACATTCAGGACCGAGTCCAAAAAGCGCATCGCCCTTGACGAGGTTGCCGGGGCTCTTGACCGCGACCGCTCATTCGTTCTCAATCAGGCCATCGATAACTATCTCGATATCTACAACTGGCAGCTTGGCCATATCCGTGAAGGCCGGCGTCAGGCCGGCAAGGGGGAATTTGTCACCGCGGCGGCCTGGAGCAAAGCCGCCGCAGGGCGCCGCAAGTGAAGCTTCGCTATACAAAACAGGCATTGCGGGATCTGGATTCCCTTTATCACTATGTCGCCCGCGATGACCCCAACGCCGCGCAAGGGGCGCTGGAGCGCATGACGGCGATGATTGATCATCTGCCCGAGCACCCCGCTCTGGGCCTGCGCGGGCGCCTGCCGGATGTTCTGGAACTGGTTGTCCCCAATCTTCCCTTTATTGTCGTTTATGAATTGAGCCAAAAGACCATCGACATTCTGGCGATCCTGCACCGCTCGCGGCGCTGGCCGGACCAGCTGTAGAACCTACTCCGCCGCGACCTGCTGCAAGCGGGTCTGTGACATCAGGGCGCGAAGCGCGGCCGGTTTAAGGGGCTTGTTCAATACCGGCACCAGATTGTCCCTTGCCAGTTTTTGCAAATCGCTGGAGCGGTCGGCGGTAATCAGGATTGCCGGGATATCGCGGCCGGCCAGTTTTCTCAATACCCGGATGGCATGAATGCCGGTGCTGTCATCAAGATGATAATCCACCAGCAGCATATCCGGCATTCGCGTCCGGGGTCGTTTTTTAACCAGCTTTTTGGCCGCTTTAAGCGAAGCGGCAAGCTGCGTATTGCAGCCCCAGCCCTCCAGCAGGGCCTTCATGCCATCGAGAATATCAGGCTCATTGTCAACGCAAAGCACCCGGAGCCCGGTCATTTGCAGGCGCGAAATCTTGCCCGTATTTTCAACCGGCTTGTTGATCGACCGAAGTTCGGCCATCGGGGCGCTCAGGCTGAAAACGCTCCCCGAACCTGAAACCGAGCGCAAATGCAGCTCATGCCCCAGAACCTTGACGATCCGCTCCACAATGGAGAGCCCCAGCCCCAGCCCGCGTTCGCCGGATTCCTTTGTATTCAGCCTTTTAAACTCCTGAAAAATAATTTTATGTTTGGAGCCTGGAATTCCCGGACCGCTGTCATGAACCTCGATCGAGACCTGCCCGCCGCGCCGCCGGCACCCCATGATAACCTTGCCATGGTCCGTGTATTTGATCGCATTGGAAAGCAGGTTTTGCAACACCCGCCGCAGCAGCAGACGATCTGAATAAACCGCGTGCGAGCAGGACATGACCTGTAACTCAAGCCCTTTTTCCTCGGCGACGGGCGTGAACTCGACCGCAAGCTGGGCGAAGATATCGGTGAGGGAAACGGGCCTTAAATCCGGCTTGAGGGCGCCGGCGTCAATCCGGGCGATATCGAGCAGGGTGCTCATGATCTCCTCGACCGCTTCAAGCGACGTGTCGATATTCAGCATCAACCGGTGCTCTTCGCAATCCTCGTTGCAGCGCTCCACCAGCGAGGATGTGTACAGCCTTGCCGCATTGAGCGGCTGGAGGATATCATGCCCCGCCGCCGCCAGAAACCGGGTTTTGCTTTCATTGGCCTGCTCGGCCTGCCGTCGCGCCTTTTCAAATTGCCGGTTCAGCAGGGTCAGCTCCGATGTGCGGTCGCGCACCCGGCTTTCAAGCGTGATATTGGCCTGTTCAAGCGCCCGCGAGGCCATGACGTTTTCGGTCATGTCCGAGATGGTCAGAACCAGCCCGCCATCAGGCACCGCATCGGTGCGCAGCTCCAGGATCCTTCCCGTGGAGGCCAGCGAGCGCTGAAAAGGCTGCATCTGCTTGATGATGACATCGATCAGCCGGGTGGTCTCGTCAATGACCGAATCTCCTGTTATATCGCCATTCTGGGCGATATAACGGATGATTTCATCCAGCGGCATTCCGACCCGGCCCATTCTTGCCGGAAGATCAAGATGGCTGCGGAACTGCTGGTTCCAGCATACAAGCTGCATGTCCTTGTCGAACACCCCCAGCCCCTGCTGCACATGATCCAGCGCCGATTGCAGCAGATCCCGGTTGTACTGAATGGCTTCCGAGGCATCATCCAGCAGACGCATGGCCCCCTTCATGCCGTCATTCTCGCGCCCCAGCATCAGCGTCATGACCAGCCTCGAGGAGGCCGCCCCCACGGCGCTGGCCAGCAGGTTCTCGGTAAATTTCAGCGCCCGCAGGTCGACCGGATCATCCTCTTCAAGCTTGATTTCGCGGCTGATTTCATATTCACGGAACGAGCGTTCCATGCGGGTCTCGCCAAGATAGCGCGCCACCGCCTGCTTGAGATGACCGACCGTAATCCCCGCCCGCCCGATACCGACCCCCTTGGGGGTAAAGCTGATCTCGCCGGAAGAAAACACCATCGCCTGCAAACGCTCGATCGGCTGCTGGGTCGTGGCCAGGGAAACCAGAATATAGGCGGCAAGATTGACCGTCAGCGACCACAATACGCCGTGCGAGAGCGGATGCAGGGTGAGGCCGAACAGCATTTGCGGCCGCAAAAGGGTAAATCCCAGGGGCCCGTCGGTAAGAATACTCTCGGTAATCCATCCCGATTCGACAAAGGATGGCAACAGCAACGTATAGGCCCACATGATAAATCCGGCCAGAATACCCGCCGTTGCGCCATGCGCCGTGGCCCGCTTCCAGAACAGCCCGCCAAAAAACGCCGGGCCGAACTGGGCGATGGCGGCAAACGACATCAGGCCAATGGAGGCCAGGGGAAACGAATCCCCCACCATGGAATCATAAATATAGGCAAAGAACAGGATAAGGATAATGGCGCTGCGGCGGATGTTGAGCAGCAGCGGGCCCATATCCTCGCGGCTTCCCAGCGCCAGTTGCCGCCGCAGGATCATGGGAACAACAAGGTTGTTGCAGGCCATGATGCTGAGCGCCACCGCGCCCACGATCACCATGGCGGTTGCCGCCGAAAGCCCGCCCAAAAAGGCGATCATGGTAATGATCGGCGCTTCCATTTTCATCGGCAGGGCGAGCACGAACAAATCCGCATCCACGGACTTGTCGCCGAATGTCAGCAGGCCGGCCACCGCGATCGGGATCACAAACAGGTTGATTGCCACCAGATAGAGTGGAAACAGCCAGGCGGCCTTTCTTGTGTCGTCCTCATGCGGGTTTTCAACAATTCCGACATGAAACTGGCGCGGCAGCATGATGATCGCGAAGGTGGAAAGCACCATAATGCTGAGCCATGATGACATATTGAAATTGCCGCTGAACCGGGTCGAGATTTCCGGGTGCCTTGTCACCGTCTCCATGAGCCCGCCAAGCCCGCCCAGAGTGCCGAAGGTGAGAAAGATGCCAACGGTCAGGAAGGCCAGCAGCTTGACCACCGATTCGGTCGCAATCGCCAGCATCAGCCCGTTTTGATGCTCGGTCGCATCAATATGCCTCGTGCCGAACAATATGGCGAACACCGCCATCAGGCCGGCAATCAGGAAGGCGGTGTCAAACGGAAAGCTCGCCGCCGCCCCGGCCTCGGCGCCAATCAGCGTATTGACCGAAGTGGACATGGATTTGAGCTGTAAGGAAATGTAAGGCACCGTGCCGATGATCGCGATAACCGTGACGATTGCTGCCAGAAGCTCGCTCTTGCCATAGCGCGCCGCTATAAAATCGGCAATCGAAGTGATGTTCTGGGATTTGCTGACCCGGATAATGCGCCGCAGCAGGGGCGCACCGATGGAAAAGACCAGAATGGGTCCCAGATAGACGGGTAGAAAGTCAAAACCCTTGGTCGCCGCCAGCCCGACGGAGCCGAAAAACGTCCATGATGTGCAATAGACCCCGAGCGTGAGGGCATAAAGAACCGGCCGTTTAAGGGAAATCCTTCCCTGCCGCGCCAGCCGGTCGCCATAAGAGGCGATGGCAAACAAAACCCCGAAATAGGCAAGCGCCACAGCCGCAATTGTCCAGCCGCTCAGCATTTAGCACCCCCTCGCCAACGGGAGATTTATATCTATGTTTCTGGCTGACATCGGCCTGTTAATACAACCTGAGCGTTTGATGTTAGAGCATGGCGTGTCAATCTGGCCGGAGCCAAATCCCGCCCGAATGAACACGCGACCCGCTGAGTTTAGCGGCTTTATTACGCGGCGTCGAATCGGGGTTGCAATTGCCATATTGCTTTCATATACAAAGGCATTAACAAACAAACGGAGGTCAGTATGTTCAAGGAATTTAAAGAATTCGCCATGAAGGGCAATGTCATTGACATGGCCGTCGGTATTATTATTGGCGGCGCATTTGGTACCATTGTAAAATCACTGGTGAACGATATTATTATGCCGCCCATTGGCCTGCTCATGGGCGGAATTGACTTTACCAATATTTTCACCACCCTGAAGGGTGAACCGGCGGCAACGCTTGAAGCGGCCAGAAAAGCCGGTGCCGTGACCATGAACTGGGGGGTGTTCATCAATGCAACCATCAGTTTCATAATCGTTGCATTTGCCCTGTTCCTGCTCATCAAGGGCATGAACGCGGCGAAGAGAAAAGAAGAGGAAGCTCCGGCCAAACCCGCCGCGCCGCCGGCCCAGGAAGTCTTGCTCAGGGAAATCCGCGATTTGCTCAAAGACAAATAACCCGCTTTTCACCCCAAAACCCCGCCGGCGCACCAGACCAGCGCCGGCATTTCAACTCCCGCCGTCACGCACCAGAGCAAAATCAAACCCGCTGCGAGACAGGCAATATCTGTACGGGTGGAAAGAACAACCCCGAACACGCAGTATCTGCATAGCCGGACCGGGCGCCGGGCAGCCAGCGCGCCCCATCTCAGGGCTCAGGCATGAGCGAGGAATAACCGCAAGACAAATAATGGTGCAGCGGGGCAGAGAAACCTCGAATACTCTCCCCAAAGCCCGACCGGGCGACGGCCGGTCAGGCCGCCCCATCTCAAGGCCCGAGCGTAGCGAGGAGTAGCCGCGAGATATGTAAAATGGTGCTGCTGGAGTGATTTGAACACTCGACCTCTCCCTTACCAAGGGAGTGCTCTACCCCTGAGCTACAGCAGCTTGTTTTTTACTCAATCGTAACCCCGTATGTAACCCCGGAGCCTTGATCTAAACAAAGACCCCAATAATTTCAACCGCTTTACTTAAGAGGCCTGTTCCTGGGCTGTATAGGCATCTTGAAATCGTTGGGATGGACACCAGATGCGAATACGCGCGCGAAACTGCCACAGGCGGCGCGCCCGTGCAAGGGAAATGCTGTGAAAGATATGCCGAAACAAAAACAATTTTCAAAAACCGCTGAAAAACAGGAGCGGCGCGTTTCAGTTGAGGCCGGGGCCCTGCGTGAAAATTTGCGGCGGCGCAAAAAACCAAAGCCGGGGGGCGGTAAAAATCACTGAGCCCTGCCAGGGGCTCGCCGCGTTTATCCGCTGCCGGTCAACCAGGTGAATTGATCCTGGACAGACAGGCTTGTACAGCTCCCTTCCATCGCCTAAAAGAGACTACATAAAGAGCTTTACACGGCCCCCTGTATGCTGTGTGGATTTTAACGTCGCATATACGGTAATGCCCGGCCGGAACAGCACCGGGCGCGATCAGGGGCGAATTCACGGGATTTATCCGATATGGACAGAATTAGAATTGGCGGCGGCCGCCCTCTGAACGGCCAGATAGCCATTAGCGGCGCGAAGAACGCAACCCTGCCGCTGATGATTGCCAGCCTGCTCAGCGCTGAAACACTGAGCCTCACCAATGTTCCCAATCTGGCCGATGTCAACACGCTGTCGCGCATTCTGGGCAATCATGGCGTTGATGTCACCATTGCCGGCAAGCGCGCCGGGGAAAGCCCGGATCATGGCCGGACATTGCGGCTCAGCGCCGCCGAGATTGTCGATACCACCGCGCCTTATGAACTGGTCTCGCGCATGCGGGCAAGCTTCTGGGTTCTGGGCCCGCTGCTGGGCAGATGCCATGAGGCGCGGGTTTCACTGCCCGGCGGCTGCGCCATCGGCACCAGACCGGTCGATCTGTTTCTTGATGGTTGCCGCGCCCTTGGCGCCAGAGTCGAGCTTGATGGCGGCTATGTGGTGGCGAGCGCCAAAGGCGGCCTGAAAGGGGCCGATTATGTCTTCCCCAAAGTGTCGGTGGGCGCTACCCATACCCTGATGATGGCCGCAACCCTCGCCCGCGGTCGCACCCGGCTGATTAACGCCGCCTGCGAGCCTGAAGTCTCCGACGTGGCCGCCTGTCTTAACAAGATGGGGGCGCAAATCTCCGGTATCGACACCCCGGAACTGGTCATTGACGGGGTGGAAAGGTTGCACGGCACAAGCCATGGCGTCCTGCCGGACCGGATTGAAACCGGCACCTACGCCATGGCGGTTGCGGCCACCGGCGGCGATGTTTATCTGACCGGCACGCGGGCCGATCTTCTGGAAAGCGTGATCGAGGTGATAAAATCCACCGGCACACAGGTTGAGGCCACCAATGACGGCTTGCGGGTTTCGCGCAATGGCGCCGGGCTGAAGCCGGTCACGGTTTCCACCGCGCCCTATCCGGAATTTCCCACCGATATGCAGGCCCAGCTCATGGCGCTGATGACCCTGGCGGAGGGAGATTCGCAAATCACCGAAACCATTTTTGAAAACCGCTTCATGCATGTGCAGGAGCTGGCGCGTCTGGGGGCGGATATCTCGCTTGACGGGGAAACCGCCACGGTTCATGGCGGTCCCAGCCTCAACGGCGCCGAGGTTATGGCGACGGATCTGCGCGCTTCGGTTTCACTGGTGATCGCGGGGCTTGCGGCCTCGGGCGAGACGATCATCAATCGCGTTTATCACCTTGACCGTGGCTTTGAGCGTCTGGAGCAAAAACTTGCTGCCTGCGGCGCGGATATCGAGCGCTTGACCTCTTAACGAAAAGACGGGGAAATTGTAAGGATGTCAGATTTGCTGAAACTTGCCGCGACCGATGAGGATGATCTGGCGGTCATCTCGGCCCATTTACAAGATGCGGTCATGCTTGTCGGCGATATGAGATATGCCCCTGCGGATAAAAGCATGATCTTTGTTCTGGGCCGCTTCGACTGGCGCGGCGCGCTGGATCAGAAGCAGAAAAACACCTATGCCCGGCTTCAGACGGCGTTGCAGTTTGACCGGGTCGAGGCTGTTCAGTCCCTGAATATCCGTAAAGAGGCCAAAATGGCGGTATTGTCGCTGTTGAGCATTGGCTTTGAGCCCACCAAGGCTCCATCGGGATATATCACCCTTGTCTTTTCCGGCGGCGGCGCCATTCGCCTTGATGTCGAATGCATTGAGGGCCGTCTTGCCGATCTGGGGCCGCAATGGGAAACCACAGCCCGGCCCTGGCATGAGGAAATTGAAGCCACGGACGGGGACGGGTGAACCATGGTTTATCGTCTTGATACAAATGACGCGGATTTTGCGGCGCGCTTTGACGCCTTTTTGCAAACCAGACGCGAATCTTCAGCCGATGTGAATGACGTGGTCTCCGGCATCATCTCCGACATCCGGGCGCGCGGCGATGCGGCGCTGATTGAACTGACGGCGCGCTTTGACCGCCTTGAGCTGACAAGCGAGACCCTTGCACTCGATGATGCGCAGATCGAAGAGGCGGTCAGCCAGTGCCGCGAGGAGGAGTTGCAGGCTCTTCATCTGGCCCATGAGCGCATCACCGCCTATCACGAGAAGCAGCGCCCGGCGGATGAAACCTTTACCGATGATACCGGTACGCAGCTCGGGCATCGCTGGACGCCGGTGCAGGCGGCGGGGCTTTATGTCCCCGGCGGCGCGGCCAGCTATCCAAGCTCGGTTTTGATGAACGCGGTTCCGGCCAGGGTGGCCGGCGTTACCCGTATGGTGATGGTGGTGCCCGCTCCAGGCGGTGTGCTCAACCCGCTGGTTCTGGCGGCGGCAAGGCTTTGCGGTATAACCGAAATTTACCGCATCGGCGGCGCCCAGGCGATTGCGGCGCTGGCCTATGGCACAAGAACGATTGCCCCGGTCGATAAAATCACCGGTCCGGGCAACGCCTATGTGGCCGCCGCCAAGCGCCAGGTTTTCGGTCAGGTGGGGATCGATATGATTGCGGGTCCGTCGGAAATCCTCGTGCTTGCCGACGGGCGCAACAACCCGGCCTGGATTGCCGCCGATTTGCTCTCCCAGGCCGAACATGACGAGGTCGCCCAGTCCATCCTTGTCACGGATGACGCCGCTTTCGCCAAGGCGGTGGAACTTGAAATCGGGGCGCAGCTCAAAACCCTGCCGCGCGCCGCCACCGCGCGGGCAAGCTGGCGCAATTACGGCGCCATCATTCTTGTCTCCGCCCTTGAGGACGCCGCGCCGCTCATTGACGCCCTTGCGCCGGAGCATCTTGAAATCGCCACCGCGGAGCCGGAGGAAATGCTGCCCCTCATCCACAATGCCGGCGCCATCTTCCTGGGCCGTATGACGCCCGAGGCGATCGGCGATTATGTCGGGGGGAGCAATCATGTCCTGCCCACGGCGCGCAGCGCGCGTTATTCCTCCGTTCTCAATGTGCTTGATTTCATGAAGCGCTCTTCGATCCTGAAATGCAGCGCAAAATCCCTGCGCGCCATTGGCCCGGCGGCAATTACGCTGGCAGAGGCCGAAGGGCTTGATGCCCATGCCCGCTCGGTCGCCATGCGTTTGAAGCTGGCGGAATAGAACCCATGAGCGGCAACGGGACAAAGGACAACGAGTATCTGGGCGATGTGATCCTTGATGATGAATCCCTGAGCCCCGCCTCGCGCGATATCATGCATGAACGCCAGATGGCGATCTATGATCTGCTGGAGGAAAACAGCTTTCATGTCATTGGCGCCAATGGCGGCCCCTATATCCTTCATCTCTCGGCGGTGGAAAATCGTCTGGCGCTACAAATCAGCGATGAACGGGAAAGTTTCAAACATGTGATCCTGCTCTCCATGACCTCGTTCCGCAAGGTCATCAAGAATTATTTTGCCCTGCTTGAGGTCTATTTTGAAGCCATCCGCAACGCCAGCCCGAGCCGGATCGAGACGATTGATATGGGGCGGCGCGGCATTCATGACGAGGGCAGCGAAATCCTGCGATCACGCCTTGAAGGCAAGGTCGAGCTTGACAAGGCCACCGCCCGGCGCCTGTTCACGCTGATCTGCGCCTTGCACTGGAAGCCTTGAAAACAATGCAGCGACCAGCAGATACCGAACTTCCCGGTGCTGTTCTTTTTGCGTGCAATCTCAATGCCGTCCGCTCGCCCATGGCGGCCGGGTTGCTCAGATACCTGCTGGGCCACAAGATCTATGTCGCCTCCGCCGGTGTGCGCGGCGGGGAAACCGACCCTTTCGCCGTGAGCGCCATGGAGGAGATCGGCATAGATATCTCGGACCATGTCCCGGTAAGCTTCCAGGAACTGCATGATACATCTTTCGACCTTGTCGTCTCTCTTACCCCCCAGGCACAGCATCAGGCGGTCGAGATGACCCGAACCATGTCGCTGGATGTTGAATACTGGCCGACCCATGACCCGACCCTTGCAACCGGCAACCGCGAACAGCGTCTTGCCGCCTACCGTCAGGTTCGCGATGCCCTCATGGCGCGCATAAAAGCAAGATTTGGCCTTAACGGGCAGCCAAATCCTTAAAACCGGCTATGCTCACGGCGCAAATCAGGGAAATCCGCCCTCCAGAGCGCCCCGGCCAGAGGCAAAAATTAACATTTATTCATATCAAGGCTTGCTTTTCAAAGCCATCACGGACATTGTCGCGTCAAATCATCAAACAGGCATGGTTAATGCGTAACCGATCAAATTCTGAGTGTGAGAACTAAATGGCCAAGGAAGAACTGCTGGAATTTCCCGGGATCGTAACGGAACTGCTCCCCAACGCGACATTTCGGGTAAAACTGGAAAACGATCATGAGATCATCGCCCACACGGCGGGCAAGATGCGCAAGAACAGAATTCGCGTATTGGCGGGTGACAAGGTGCTGGTCGAAATGACCCCCTATGATCTGAGCAAGGGCCGCATTACTTACCGTTTTAAATAAGCCTTGATGACAAAGGCCTCCTCCATACTGATTTTGGCCAGCGGCTCGCCGCGCCGTCTGGCCTTGCTGGAGCAGATCGGCATTGTTCCCGATCTTCTTTATCCCACCCATATCGATGAAACTCCCAAAAACCGCGAGCAGCCCCGCTCCCTTGCCAAACGGCTGGGGCAGGCCAAGGCCAGGGCGGCCTACAGCGCCCTGCGTGATGAGGGCAAAACCGGAAATGCCGTCATTCTTGCCGCTGATACGGTTGTTGCCGTCGGACGCCGCGTGTTGCCAAAGCCTGAAACCGTGGATGAGGCCGCCGATTGCCTGAGCCTGCTTTCAGGACGCAATCACCGCGTTTTCACCAGCGTTTGCATCGTCACGCCCGAAGGCCGGGTCAGACAGAAAATTACCGATACGCGGCTGCGCTTCAAGCGGCTTTCCAAAGACGAATTTGAAAATTATCTTGCCTGCGGAGAATGGCGTGGCAAGGCCGGCGGCTATGGCGTTCAGGGCCGGGCGGGATGTTTTGTCATCCGTCTTGTCGGCTCCTATACCGGCGTTGTCGGCCTGCCGCTTTATGAAACCGCCGGACTTTTGCAAAGCGCCGGATATCATTTCGCCGCAAACTGGCAAGACGCCATATAGTTGCGCCCATGGCCCGCGAAATCTTTATTAATGGCGGCATATTTGAAACCCGGCTGGCGCTGTGCGATGACCAGCACCTGCTGGAGATCCATCACCTTGCCCTGGGCTCTGCCCATGATTTCTATGCTCCGGCCGAAGATACCGGCAGCACGGACAAATCTTTGGAAGGCCGGATTTATCTTGGCCGGGTGGTTCATGTTGCCAAACAGATGGGCGCCGCCTTTGTCGATATCGGCGAGGCGGTAAACGGTTTTTTGCCCATCTCGGCCGCGGCGCAAAATCCGGCGGCCCCGGGCGGGCGGCTACCCCATGAAGGCGAAGCCATCGCGGTTCAGGTGATCAGGGAAGCTTTCGGCGCCAAGGGGCCGCGCCTGAGCGCCCGGATTGATCCTGTCCTCGCCGCAAGGATCAGCGGTAATGGTGAAAAGCCGCCGCGTCTGCTCCATGCCGGAGCCGGTGCGCTTTGCACCGCGCTGTTGAAAATGGCCGGGGATGAGAGGGTGGAGCGGATCGTCATTGATCATGCCGCCGCCTATGCGCTTGTCAAGCGGCGTGGCCCGGACTGGGTTGCAAAATCCTTGCAAAGGGCCATGCCGGGCGATCTTTTTGCCACCGCCGGCATTGAGGACCAGATTGAAGCGGCCCGCCATCTGTCGCGGCCCTTGCCCGGAGGTGGATCGCTGATTATTGAGCCTACATCCGCCTTCACCGCAATTGATGTCAATGCCGGCTCCATGCTGGCCGGAAACCTGCGCGAAAAGGTTAATCTTGAAGCCGCCCGCGCCATCCCGCATGAATTGCGCCTTCGCGGTATCGGGGGGCAGATTGTGATTGATTTTCTGGCGCTGAAAAATATGGCGGGCTGGCGGCGGATAATCGGGACGTTAAAACGCGGCCTTGCCGCTGACCCGGCCCTGACAAGGGTTGAGAAAATCAGCCGGGGCGGCCTGCTCGCCATAACCCGTGAGCGCCGTTTCGCCCCGCTCACCCCGCCGCGCGCGCCGCGCGATCCTCCCCGCCCCGCCTCGGGCATCGCTCATGAAATTCTGCGCGAGTTGCAGCGCAGCGCCCGCCACCGCGCCGGGCGCAAGCTGCGGGTCAGGGCCTCTCCGGCCGTCATTAAATGGCTGAAAAAACAAACAGGCCTTGACAAGGCGCTGGAGCGCGAATTGGGAATAATCCCCTCCTGGCTTCCTCTTGACGGGACCGGAAACACCTATTACGAAATATTCGAGGATTCATGAAAACTTTTCCAGCAGACAAACTGGCCCGTCCGGGCCGCAAGGAAGAAGGCAAAACCGCCTGGCGCCCGCGTCCCTGTCCGGTTTGCGGCGCCATGTCGGTAAAAAACGACCACCCGTTCTGCTCGCGCCGCTGTGCCGGGCTTGATCTTGGCCGCTGGCTTAACGGCGCCTATTCAATCCCCGGTCCCGCCACCTCGCAAAAAAGCGAAAATGAATGAGCTTTGCAGGCAAACATGGCTGGACAGCCCCCCGCATATTTCCTATAAACCGGTGCCTTTGCCTAAAAGGCGCGGCCTTTAGCATGGTGGCCCGTGCAAGAGACCACGAGATGCCCAGGTAGCTCAGTTGGTAGAGCAGCGGACTGAAAATCCGCGTGTCGGTGGTTCGATTCCGCCCCTGGGCACCATCCCCCCTTCCCAGGCGATTGCCGTAAACATCAAAAACACAATAAAATCATATAATTAACATCTCAGACCGTCTCTGAAGGATGCTCTAAATCGCTGCCAAGCGCAGAAATTTGTTGGTATAAATGTTGGTATATTGAAGCAGCAGGTGCTGGAATCGAACTGGCGCCAGCGAGCTCTTGTTCCAACATTTATACCAACCTCTATACCAACATCGCGCATGAAACTTACCGATCGAGTCTGCAAAACCGCCGTTCCCGGCCCCAAAGTCCGCAAATTGTCGGATGGGCAGGGCTTGCAGCTCTGGATACAGCTATGCGCGCGGAGAGCACCGGTCCGAGCGCATCAAAATGATGAATTGGTGGGCGAACTATCTGGACCGGTTGAGAGCCGGAGACGGTGGCTAGAACATTTTGGACTTGTCTGAATTAAGTGGACAGCGCCGCTTTAAATCAGTTTGTTGATTGATTGTTCCAGACGTGTGAGCTCGTCCATTATATAACCGATGGTGCCGTACTGGTCGGCATCACAGGGGTGCGAATACTCGTTTTTCTCCGGTGTCGGCTCGTATTTGGTGCTGGCCCCTTCTGGGCGCTTTTTGAAACGGTAGCCGGACGCCGTGCCGCGTATGGTGGTTATCATTGACGGGCAGTAGAGCGCCTGTGGCGTCTCGGCATTGATCCGCCCGTTAAACTCTTTTTTCATTACCGCCAGCCGCCTTTGCGGCGAGTTGTTACCATCGCCGGGAATGGTGAACGCAATGCCGCTGCCCTGGCTGATCAGCTCCAGCTCGGTGCCCAGCGCCGCGCTGCCGCCATAGGATGAGGCCGGGTCGATATAGGCCGGGATATCCTTGATCCCCGGACATTCCAGAGCGATCATCTCACGGATCAGCCCGCCATGGGTGTAGGCGTCCACCCCGTGACCGGGGACAATCTCGCGAATGTACCGGAGCTGGCCGTTGGGCTGCGGCTGCATCAGAATCGAGGCCGGCGCCAGCCCGCCATCCGCGCCGATAATGAGCGGCAGCGCCGGGGCAAAGGCCAGCTTTTTCTTCGCCACATGCACATGGGCATCAAAAACGTCACAATACACCGACAGGCCGTGGCGCGAATATCGCAAAGGCGGGTGGAAAGTCAGGGTTCATGGTGCGCAAAAGCACCGGGTTTGGCGCAAGCTGCACCTTGGCGTTGATGAGGCCACCAATGGAATCCTCGCCCATGAACTGACAATGAATGATGTTCATGACGGACCGGTTCTACCCCGGCTGCCTGAGCGGATTGACGATCCTATCGATCAGACCTCCGCCGACAAGGCCTGTGACAGCTTTTCATGCCATCGCGCTATCCATGATCGAGGCACCAGACCGGTGATCCCGCCACGAAAAGGTGCCTGTATTCACCCACCACCCAACGTAAAAGCCCCACCGCCCACGCGCGGCC
>JAJRYE010000109.1 GCA_024275895.1 Alphaproteobacteria bacterium
AATGGCGCCCCCGGTTCGAAAGGTGATGTAACGAAAGACGTTCAGGCCACCAAATTGATCACTGAAATTTACAAGCTCAAATAGCATCCCTCAAACCCTGCTTTATTGTCCCGGTCTAATTGCCGCAGTTCTATCTGGAGCACGAACTAGGCCTCAATGAGATGATTGTTCAATGCCGCCACAAGCGCTCCCATCCGGCTGCCCAGCGAACCTTTCACCATCACTAGGTCACCTGACCTGACCTCGTCAATGAGGGCGGCGCGGATTTCCTCGGAATTTCGTCCATAAGCCCCCCGCTGCGCGACCGGAAGGGCCTGATAGAGCTTTTCCATGAAAGGCCCCGAGGCAAATACCAGGTCGATATCTGCATCGGCAATATTCTCAGCCAATGCCACATGCAGCTCCTCGGATGCCGCACCAAGCTCCAGCATATCGCCGAGAACGGCAATGCGCCGGGAAAACTCGGTTTTCGGCGTGCCTGCAATGGCTTCAAAAGCGGCCCGCATTGATGCCGGATTGGCATTATAGCTCTCGTCCACCAGAGCAACCTGTCCGCCCGCGACTTCAAAAACCGTGCGCACGCCGCGCCCCTTCTGAGGCGCAATGCCCGCGAGTTCGGTGGCAGCCACCTCCAGATCGCCGCCGGCGGCGGCCACGACGAGAAGAATGCCGAGCGAATTTTGCACAATGTGGCGGCCGGGGATGGAAAGGCGGTATTTGATTTCCTGGCCTCGGAAATTTGCAGTGACGTCCGACCCTGTGGATGTGAGCGTCACATCCGTCAAACGCATATCAGCTTTATCCGAGGCATCTGAAGCGCCAAAACTCAAGATCTCTTTAACGCCAACATCCCGCGCCCTTTGCGCCAGGCGGTCATAAAACTGATTATCGCGGTTGAGGACCGCCACACCGCCCGGTTCAATCCCCTCGAATATTTCCGCCTTGGCATCGGCGATACCCTCAAGACCATTGAAATGACCGAGATGCACCGGCTCGACCGTGGTGATCAGCGCAATATGAGGCCGCACCATCTGCACCAAAGGCCGGATTTCGCCCGCGTGGTTCATGCCGATCTCGAAGATCCCGAATTCGGTTTCAGGCGGCATCCGCCCGAGTGTCAGCGGCACGCCCCAATGATTATTGAACGATTTTTCCGCCGCATGCACGGTCCCCTGGGCACCGAGGCAAAGGCGCAGAGCCTCCTTGCTGCCGGTTTTGCCGACACTTCCCGTCACCGCGATGATTTTACCGCGCCCGCGCGCCCGCGCCGCCCGGCCAATATCGCCCATGCCCGCAAGCGTGTCATCCACGACAATAACCGAACCAGCGGGATCTTCAGGCGATTTGAGCCCCGGCCAGTCACTGGCCACCAGAGCGCAAGATGCACCTGCGGTAAACGCCGCTTCGACATAGTCATGGCCGTCGAGACGGTCGCCCCTGATCGCCACATAGAGCGCGCCCGGCTCAAGCGTGCGCGTGTCGATGGAAAGGCCGGTGATCTCCCGAGGTGAAGGGCCGACAAGCCGCCCGCCAGTCGCATCAAGAATTGCATCCGCTGTCCAGAGCGCGTCTCCTCCACTTTCTTTTTGGCCGGAACTCACGGCTTTTCACTCATGGCAGTTTCAAGCAAATCCTGAACCGTTTCATGATCCGAAAAGGGAAGAACGCGGTCGCCGACAATCTGCCCGGTCTCGTGGCCCTTGCCCGCAATGAGCAGAACATCCCCCTCACCGAGCATATCGAGGGCGTGAGAAATCGCCTCGGCGCGGTCGCCTATTTCCAAAGCGCCCGGCGCTTGTTTGAGTATCTCGGACCGGATATCACCAGCGGCCTCGC
>JAJRYE010000110.1 GCA_024275895.1 Alphaproteobacteria bacterium
CTCGATTGTCAGATGCGGGAAGAGTGCGAAATCCTGAAACATAAGGCCGACATTGCGCTGCTCGGGCGGGACAAATCTATCCGGGCCGGCGACCTCCTGGCCATCGAGCAGCATACGGCCGGATGTTGGTTTCTCAATGCCCGCCGCAATGCGCAGAAGCGTTGTCTTGCCGCAGCCGGAAGGGCCGAGCAGGCAAAGGATCTTGCCTGGTCCGACGTCAAGCGAGACCCCGTTCAGTGCGGGCGTTTCGCTGAATTCCCGGGTGATGTCCTCGAAGGTAACGCGGGCGGCAATGGTGGCGGCGGCGGTGCCGCGCTGGCCCCAGCGCGATGAACCGGCCCCGTTACCCATTCTCCATGCCGGTTTCTTAAATATTCCCATACTGTTCACAACACGCTAAAAGCTCAACAAAATCCATGACGAGGATCTGGATCTGGATCTGGATCTAAATCTAGATCCGGATCAGGCTCTTTGACTCTCGTCCTCTATATCTTCATCCGGTTGATCTTGCATGGTCTCATCCGCATTGCCACCATCTAGATGGCTATCTTGATGGCTATCTTGATGACCATCTTGATGACCATCTTGATGGTCACCATCCAGATGTTCATCCATTGCCTCATCAAAGAGATCCGGATTTAGATCCAGATCCTCGTCGTCAAGCGGGTCTTCGTCGGCTGTCAGCTCGGCGACATCACGTGGATCGGGGACTTCGAAATCAGGCGGCAGATCGCTCGAAAGCAAACCGGACTTTTTCAGCTCCTTCAGTCCGGGCAGATCACGTATGGCTTCAAGGCCGAAATGATCGAGGAATGCATCAGAAGTGCCGTAAGTAATCGGACGTCCGGGTGCCCGTCTGCGCCCGCGCAATCGGATCCATTCCGTTTCCAATAGAACATCGAGCGTGCCTGATGAAATACTGACGCCACGGATTTCCTCGATTTCGCTTCGCGTGACAGGCTGGTGATAGGCGATAATGGCCAATGTCTCGAGGGCGGCTTTCGACAGGCGACGCTGCTGCACGGCATGACGCTCAAGCAGATAGTTCAGATCGGAAGCGGTCCGGAACGCCCATTTGCCCCCCGTTGAGACGAGATTGACGCCGCGGCTCATGTAAAACCCCTGCAGCTCCTCAAGCAGTGCTTTGGCGTCATCACCTTCGTCAAGATGCGCGCCAAGTACGTTCACCGATAGTGGCTCGGTTGCCGCAAACAAAAGTGCTTCCAACACGCGCAGCTTTTCGCCGCGATCCTGAGCACTTGGCAATGTGGTTACATTGCTGGGCATATCCTGTGGCATATCGTTTTCCATTATGAGCGAGGCCGGTTAACCAGCCCAACCGGCTAGCCGGTGGGCTAGCCCTGGTTAACCCGCTTTTTTCCATTCAACGTCGCCCTTGCGCCTGAGGTAGAGCGGCGCGAAGGCATGTGTCTGTTTAATTTCGATCAGTCCGTCGCGCGCCATTTCCAATGTCGCGCCGAACGTGCTGGCAACGGCAGAGCTGTCTTTATTCCCGGTGCTGAAATATTCCTTGAGGAAATGCTGCAATGCGCTCCAATCACAATTCACCCCGAGCATTTCTTCCAGTCTTTTGCGGGCTTCCTTGATCGACCAGACCTTGCGCGCCCGAATAGTCACCTTGACAGGCA
>JAJRYE010000111.1 GCA_024275895.1 Alphaproteobacteria bacterium
AAGGCCGCCGCCGCATCAAAACCGCCATCACGGTAAAGGGCCGCCAGCAGGGCTTCGCAGGCATCGGCCAGAATAGCCTCCTTGGCGTGGCCGCCTGCC
Organism: Alphaproteobacteria bacterium; assembly: GCA_024275895.1. Classification (GTDB taxonomy): domain Bacteria; phylum Pseudomonadota; class Alphaproteobacteria; order Rhizobiales; family BM303; genus BM303. The sequence continues at coordinate 100 of JAJRYE010000111.1, forward strand.
CTGAGTTCACTCGGGCCCAGAACCAGATATTTGCCAAGGCCGATCTGGCGGGCGACATCGGCGCAGGTCTCCTTGCGCACCAGGGCATTAAACCGGCGGGCAAGATCGCCCTCGGGCGCCTGCGGATATGCCTCCATGAGCATATCGGCGATCACCAGCCCCAAAACCCGGTCGCCGAGAAACTCAAGCCGCTCATTATCGGCCCGTCCGCTTTTTTCCGCCAAATCCGCCGCGCTGGAATGGGTCAGAGCTTCAAACAGATATTTTTGGTTCTGGAAGCGGTAGTCCAGAATATCCATCAATTCTTTCAGATCCGGTATTGCCCTGGCCATTTTCAAGTTGTCATTTTATCGATTTGAACATCCGTCCCCAGCGCAGCGCTTCGGGCCAGCGCCAGATTTGCCAGACGCGCGCATCTTTTTTCATCGAAAAGAAAATAACCTGCGCCTTACCGACAAGGTTTTCAAACGGCACAAAACCAACCCCGCCGCCCGGTACCCGGCTGTCGGAAGAATTGTCCCGGTTATCGCCCATCATGAAATAATGCCCTTCGGGAACGGTGAATTCAGGCGTGTTGTCGGTATAGCTGTTTTTATTCACATCCAGAATCATATGTTTTACCCCGCCCGGAAGGGTTTCCATATAGCGCGTCACCCGGCGCATATTGCCATAGTCATCCTCGGTTCTGTAATCCTCGACCCGCTTCATTTCAACCGCCTTGCCATTAACATGCAATACGCCGTCAATCATCTGGATTTTATCGCCCGGCAGTCCAACGAGGCGTTTGATATAATCGGTTTCATTGTCCCGCGGCAGCTTGAAAACTACCACATCGCCGCGCTTGGGCTGCGCGCCCCAGATGCGGCCGTTAAACAGCGGCGGGCTGAAAGGAATGGAATACTTTGAATAGCCGTAGGTGTATTTTGAAACAAACAGATAATCGCCGATAAGCAATGTGGGGATCATTGATCCTGAAGGGATATTAAAGGGCTGAAACAGGAATGTGCGCACAACCAGCGCCAGAAGCAAGGCATGAATAATTATGCGAATGCTCTCCCACCATCCTTCTTCGGTTTTTTTGGTCGCGTGATCACTCATGGTCAAGACTCGCTTCGGGTTTTTCAGGATGGCGCATCAATAGCGCGTTTGCACGACGAAATCCATGGCGCATTTCATATCTTGCGATATGAGATCAGGAGTTCATTTTTTCAGGTATGGCGGAGATAATCACCACGGCGGCCGCCAGCGGAAAATCATCGGTAATGGTCAGGTCGATGCGCGCTGCCATGCCATCGGGAACAAGCGTGTCAAGCTGCATCTTCGCACCGCCGGTCAGATGCATGGTGGGGCGGCCCGACGGCAAGTTCACCACCCCCATATCGCGCCAGTGCACCCCGGCGCAAAATCCCGTCCCCAGCGCCTTGGCGCAGGCTTCCTTGGCGGCAAATCGCTTGGCGTAGGAAGCGCTGCGCAAGCTGCGCCCATCCGATTTTTCGCGCTCGGTCCGGGTAAAGACCCGCGCCACGAAACGTGGGCCAAACCGCTCCAGGGTTTTTTCGATGCGCCGGATATCGATCAGATCGTTACCAAGACCCAAAATCATGCGCTTTGGCGCCCGAGAGCCTGGCTTCTTGCCCGCTCCATCAGGCTCCGCATGCGCCGGATAGTGGAATCAAGCCCGCCGAAAATGGCCTCGCCAATCAGGAAATGGCCGATATTGAGCTCACGCACCTGCGCCATCGCCGCGATCGGCGCGACGGAATCAAATGTCAGGCCGTGCCCGGCATGAACCTCCAGCCCCAGATCAAAAGCCAGCATCACGGCATCTTGCATCCGCGCCAACTCCTTATCCATCAGGGGCGCATTCGCCTCGATCACCGCCTCGCACCACGCGCCGGTATGAAATTCCACCACCGCCGCGCCAATGCGCTGCGCCGCCCCGGCCTGATCGGGCTCCGGGTCGATAAACAGCGATACCCGCGATCCGGCCTCTGCCAGCCTTGTCACATAAGGCTTCAGATGCGCAAAGCCGCCCGCAACATCCAGCCCGCCTTCGGTTGTCACTTCCTCGCGCTTTTCCGGCACAAGACAGCAGGCGTGGGGCTTGTGGCGAAGGGCGATGGCAAGCATCTCTTCGGTTGCCGCCATTTCCAGATTGAGCGGCAGGTCAATCTCGGTCATCAACCGGTCGATATCCGCATCGCTGATATGGCGCCGGTCCTCGCGCAAATGCGCCGTTATCCCATCGGCGCCCGCTTGCGCCGCCAACCGCGCCGCCTTAACCGGGTCAGGATGCATCCCGCCGCGCGCGTTGCGGATCGTCGCCACATGATCAATATTTACACCGAGCCTTAGTTTTGCATTTGCGGTTTGGGACATGATGCTCTCCGTTTTTTTGTTACGGGGAATAAAACCATATTAGAGAGATAACAATCAATGTTATTTTCCAGAGTCTGCAGGGTCCAGTCGGCCCCGGCCTGCTCCCCCACCCGGCCACCCGCAGTTTAACAATGGCATGGGTGGCCGGGTGGGGGAGCGGGCCGGTGACCAATCAAATAATACGAGACAGACCCTAGGCGTCCTGCCGGTGCAGCTTGCGCCGCCTTTGCTGGTAGCCCGCCACGGCCGCGCGTACCGGGAAATACATCGCAAGACCAAAGATTATCCCGAGCGGTACACCGCCGACCATCATGGGTTTCATGAGCGGCCAGAGCGATGAAAAAGACCCGTTCATCAGGGCGTGCCCGATATCGGCATGCATCTGTTCGGTTTCCATCAGGATGAAGCTGCCCAGATTAAAAGTACTGAACCATATCAGCGGAAAGGTCAGGGGATTGCCAAAGAAGGTCCCCAGCGCCGAGGCGATGACGCTGCCCCCCGTCAGCCAGGCCAGAACCGCCGCGATGACGAAATGCAGCCCCATGAAGGGCGTAAAGGAGGCAAAGACGCCTGCGGCGCATCCCAGAGCGATGGCGTGCGGCGTGGCCGTCAGGCGCCATAACCGGCGCCAGACATACTTAACCGAACGGTTCCACGCCGTGCGCGGCCACATCCACAGGCGGATACGCCTGAGAAGGCCCGGTTTTTCTCTGCTTTTGAACAGCATGGTTCAACTCTTAGGATCGCGCCGCGATTTGGTGCCGAAGACGCTTTTAACAAAGCTCCATAAAAAAGAACAGTGAAATGAAATCACCTCACTTCCCGAAAAGCCCTGCGCATTATGCCACGATGATACAAAAATATGTTAATTCTAAGGGCTTTTTTTCATTGGTTTTGAAAAAAACCGCAAGATCAGATAGCCCAGTACAGCCGAAATCAGCGACCCGACAACAATACCCAGACGGTCATTCATGGCATAGGCGATGCCGCCTTGTTCAAAGGCAAGCGAGGATATGAACAAGGACATGGTAAAGCCGATGCCGCACAGAACGGACATTCCGTACATCTGGAGCCAGTTGACCTTTTCCGGCAACCGCGCCAGCCCCATTTTGACACTCAGTACAACGGCGCCGAAAATGCCGATCTGTTTGCCGATGATCAGCCCCAGCGCAATGCCGAGCGGCACCGGCGCCGTGAGATCAGAGAGTTTAAGACCTGAAAGATTGATCCCCGCATTGGCAAAGGCAAATACGGGCAGGATGATAAAGGCTACCGTGGCATGGAGGTCGTGCTCCAGACGGCCAAGCAGGGATTTTTTGGCGGTTTTGCTTCCCCGCAAGGGAATGAACATGGCCAGTAAAATTCCGGCAAGAGTGGCATGAATGCCCGACTTCAAGATCGCCACCCAGAGAACGATGCCAATCAGGACATAGGGGGTGGCAGACGTGACGTTGCGCATATTCAGGATCGCCAGAACGACCATGGCGGCACCGGCCACTACAAACATGGAGATGGAAAGATCGCCGGAATAAAAAATGGCGATGATGACGATCGCGCCGATATCATCAATGATGGCAACGGCGAGAAGAAACAGCTTCAACGCCGCCGGCACACGGCTGCCCAGCAACGAGAGGACTCCAAGAGCAAAGGCGATATCGGTCGCCGCCGGGATGGCCCAGCCTTTCATCGCCACCGGATCACTATAGTTGAAGGCGGTATAAACAAATGCCGGAACCGCTATCCCGGCAACAGCTGCTATGGCGGGAAGTATGATCTTCGAGGGCGATGACAATTGCCCTTCAAGGACCTCGCGTTTCAGCTCGAGCCCGACAAGAAAGAAAAATACCGCCATCAGCGCGTCATTGATCCATAAAAGCAGCGGTTTGGCCAGATGCAGCGCGCCAATACGGATTTCCACCGGCGTATTGATCAGCAGATCGTAAAACGGTTTGAACGGGGTATTGACCGCCAGCATCGCCAGAACAAGCGCACCGACCAGCAAAAAACCACCGGCGGTCTCCAGACGCAGAAATCTTTGAACAATTGACATTCGGTTATTCCCCAGACTGATCGGGCATGTCGTCACAGGTCAGGCGGCGGACCCTGGAAACTGCCGGTTTGCGGCTGACCGCGGTAATAATTTTGTTGAGATGTTTAATGTCCCAGACCGAAAGTTCAATATTCATTTTAAAAAAATCCGGTGCCCGATCCGTAATGGTCAGGTTTTCGATGTTGCCATCAGCGGCGCCAACGGCCTGGGTGACCTGTGCCAGGGTACCCGGTTCATTCATGACCGTAACACGGATAGCGGCATGAAAACGCTCAGGATTATTCTCGTCAATATCCCAGGCCACATCGATCCACATATCCGAATCCTTGCCAAGATTTGCCAGCTTTTTGGAATCTATCGGATAAATGACGATGCCTTCTCCCGGTGTCAGAATGCCGACAATTCTCTCGCCCGGAATGGCGCTGCATCTTGTGGCGAATCGCACCGGCATGTCACTTTGCATCAAACCGCGTATGGGAATGGCGCCGCTTATCCGGCCGCCCTTCTTTTTGCCGCCGTCAAGCAGCTTGAATTTCAGCCCCATGGCTTTCTTGCCAAGGCCAAACCAGCCCTTGGCCTCGGTACGGGCCGGTTTTAATCTGCGTTTGCTGCTGGCAGGCCGCTCGCGGCTGCGGTTTGGCGAGACCGCCTCAATGACCGTCTCGCTCGAAAGCTCGCCGCGGCCAACCGCCTCGGTGACATCATTCACCTGTCCGCGCGCCAGACGCGGCAAAACTGTCGAGATGACCTCTTCATCATAAACCAGACCAACGCGTTCAAAGGCACGTTTTAATATCTCGGCCCCCAGTGAAGTATACTGGTTGCGCATGGCCTCCCTTGTGGCGCGCTTGATGGCGCTGCGGGCCTTGGCGGTGATCGCGATCTTCT
>JAJRYE010000112.1 GCA_024275895.1 Alphaproteobacteria bacterium
CTGTTGCACTGCTGTTGCACAATGCCATTGAATTGCGAGGTAGCCTGAATGACCGCTCAAAAAAAAGCACAACTGACCGTGAAAGACCGGGAGGCGATGGTGCGCGCCGTTCTGGAGCGCGGTCTCTCCAAGGCAGAGACAGCCCGCAAGTTCAACACCACGCCGACGACCGTTTCGAGATGGGTGGGCAGGTACCGTAAAAACGGTCTGGATGGATTGCGCAACCGCCCTGCAAGGCGGCGGGCAACGCCGAGCGCGAAGGCGGCTGTTAAAAGCGATGCCGGGCAGGTCCATGTCAAGACCGGGGGCGCCAACGTCGATGCTGGCAAGGCCAAATTGAAAGCGTGTTCGGAAATCATAAAATCGAAAAGCATTTTCGGCAGGCCGATCAACGATAAAAACCTGGCAACCGTCTTTTTCAATCGCGCTATCGCGCATCAGTCCCTGGATCATTGGGACAAGGCGATCGCCGACTACACGCGGGCCGCCAAGCTCCATCCCGAATATGTTGCCGCCTATGTCAGACGTGCAAATGCCTATGAAAAAAAGGGGAAATTGGAGAAGGCAATCGCGGATTATTCGCGTGCCGTTGAACTCGATCCGAATGACGCCAGTGCCTATAACAATCGCGGCGTCCTCTACCGCAGAATGGATGAAACCGGGAAGGCCATTTCCGACTATTCAAGCGCTATCGAGCTCAAGCCCAAATATATCAAAGCCTATAATAATCGCGGCAATGCATATGACAGTATTGGACAGTTCGACGAGGCTATCGGTGATTTCAATCAGGCGATCAAGCTCGACCGTAAATATGCCAATGCCTTCTTCAACCGCGCTAACAGCTTTGCCAAGAAGGGCCGGTATAACCGGGCTATTGACGATTACGGCCACGCTCTCAAGCTCGATCCGAAACTGGCGGGAGCCTTTGCCAACCGTGCCGATATTTATGCAAAAAAGAGCTGGATCAACAAGGCCGTCGCCGATTACACCGCAGCGATCAAACTTGATCCGGAGCTTGCCCATGCCTTCTCCAACCGAGGCAATGCGTACAGCAATAAGGGGCAGTGGAGCATGGCGGTCACGGATTACACAAACGCCATCAAACTGAAGCCCAAACTTGTCGACGCCTATAACAATCGCGGCTTTGCCTATTGGAACATGGACAATTACGACAAGGCCATCAGTGATTTTACCGCCGCCATCAAGCTCGATGCGAAAGTCATCATCGCCTATGCCAATCGCGGCAATGCCTATTTTGAGAAGAAGGAATATGACCTGGCCGTGGCCGACTACACCACAGCCATTGAGCTCAATCCAAAAGTTGCCATCGCCTACACAATTCGGGGCGATGCCTATTTTGAAAAAGGGCTTTTTGAGCATGCGGCAGACGATTACGGTCATTCGCTCAAACTTACCTCCAAGCCGACAGCGGCCGATCACAACAGAGCCGCCTGGGCATGGTTCAAGGCCGGTAAGGCAAGTGAAGGTCTGAGCGATGCGGAAAAGGCCGTGGAGCTTGACCCGGAGGCCTGCAACGCATGGGATACGCTTGGCGCAATTTATGATGACCTTGGTGAGAGCGACAAATCGCATGAGGCGTTTCAGAAGGCGCATGCGCTCGATCCGGAACATGAATCCAGCCGGGATCACCAAATGCCGATCTTTTTATTGCCGCGGAATGTAGCGTAGAGCGCATTTTTGCGATTACCTGGCCAACCCGCTCCCCCGGGCCCAACCACCCAGGCAGTATACCTATAGGTGCTTGGCCCCGGGGAAGCGGGCTGATTTTCTATTACATCACCGGCCCGCGCCCCCTCCGCCACTCGTGGCAACCACCCGAAGAATTATAACTTGCGTGGTTCGGGAGGGTGCGTGGTTTAAGCATTGCCCCAACGCCGGGCGGAGTATCCCTACTCCGCCCGCAATGTTTGTGCCTAGGCATGAGCATAGGCACAAGGCCCCCATTTTTTTTGCGATTCCGTGGCCTCCCACTCCCCCCTTGCGGCGGAGCTGGTGGGGGTGTGTTTATAATTCTTGATCATGCCCGAATGTTTCACGTGGAGCATGTCCACCCCGCATCCTCCGCATCATTCTGTGTCGCGAATATTTCCGACATCGCATTCTGACAATCTCTGCACACTCGACTGGCTGTATTGCTAGTCTTGATATTGCTGTAAGTGAATATTGTCTCGGAAGGGAATTACATGCGTTATTTTTTGCTGTTACTTTTTCTGTTTGCTTTGCCGGGGTCCTTTTCCGAGGCAGCGCGCGCCGACAATTTTCAAAAGTGCAATCAATCGGAAGATCATGATCGCCGGATAATAGGTTGCACCTTTGTCTTAAAGCTTGGCCAGCTCGATAAAACGACCCTTGCCACTGCCCACTTAAATCGTGGCGCTGCCTATGCCCGCAAGGGTCAATTGGACACTGCCAGCGCCGATTTCATCAGCGCTATTGCGTTCAACCCTGACTATGGTGCCGCCTATTTCAATCGCGGGCTGATAAATAGGGGGAAGACCCCGGTTTCATATGAAGGCGAAAGAGTCCAGATCGCGCAGACCTTACGCGCAGACCTTACTCGCCGCCAAGCGACACTCACATTGCCAATTGATGATTGTGCTTGAAGTGCGAGCTGGCAAGTCTGCGCGTCATTGTCACGACCTCATCAATGCCGCGCAGACTCAGTTCCGGTTTCCGGTAGGCTACCCGGGCGAAATTGTAATGGCCGTTTGCATACCACCAGGCGCCAATGGCTGATCCGGTGACATTGACGCAAACTGCGCCCGTCAGGCCACGGTCAAATCGGCAGCCCATTGCTTTCAGGCTGATAGCCTTCTTCAAGGCGAGCAAGGCCTGCAATTCTGCGTTTCGTGACTGAGCTTTCACCATCTTTTCTCCCGGTTGATGGTGCAATCTTAGACGTGGTCGAATGTCGCAGGCAAATAATAGCTTAACAAATGCTTAATATAGTTCCTCGAATTTGATGGATTGTTTTAACTGTTCCCAGTCCTTGCTGGTTAACGGCGGCATAAACCAATGGCGCGATGAGCTTGCCTTGCCATGCTCAGGCAAGCTACAAGCTGCTCAAGAGTTAACGGGGTTGGGAAATAATGAATAAGCTTACACTTGAATATCCGACGGCGATCGAGATCAGCGTGCCGGAACTGGCCGTCAATCTGGTGCTGTGCATTTTGGCATCGGTGATATTGCGATATGTTTTCATGACACGTTCGGTGTCACTGTCCAGCAAGTTTCATGTCGGCACGACGATCCCGATATTGTCCTGCGTGACATTTCTTGTGATCATGGTTGTGAAATCCTCGCTGGCATTGTCGCTCGGCCTGGTTGGTGCATTGTCGATCGTGCGTTTCCGCACACCGGTCAAGGAACCGGAAGAGCTGGTCTATCTGTTTCTCGCAATCGGTCTGGGACTCGGTTACGGCGCCGGGCAAACATTTGTCACCACAATCGTCTTTGTCGTGATTATGCTGATGATCATTCTCGGGCTTTCGCGATCTGCGGCAGCCTCCCAGGTCGAATATAATCTGCTGGTTGAGTGGAATGACCCGGATCTGGAGATGTCGGCATTCCTGGAGCCGATTAGAAATGCGGTCGAAATGCTGAACCTGCAGAAATACAATGCCGGTCCTCAGGGCAGATCGATCTTTGCACAGGTTACCGTGAAAGACGCGCCCCAGGTGCAAAAACTGATTGAAAGCCTCCGAAGCGTTTCACCCGACGTCAATTGCAGCTTTTATGAAGCGCGGCCATTGCAGTAGTCCGAATGAAGATTAAAACTCACAGAGTTGATCCGCGTGTGGTTGTCGCATTGCTTGGCGTTCTTGCCATTACCGCGATCGGCAACCGTCTGTCGTCAAATGACTGGATGCCAAAACCTCATACCGGCGACTATATCGCGCCATTGCTGGATCTTTCTGGTGCCGAGAAGTTCCGCCTCTGGCCGGCGCTGAAAGGTCTGGCGCTGGCTGTTTCAGATAACAGATTCCCCGTCGCATTCGACGAATTGCGGATCGATATCAAGTTCAAACATTTGAAACGCCTTCGCGAGGACCGGCGCAAGGCGTTGGAAATCAATCTGCTGCATGATGCCACCACCGTCCCGGCGGTGATCAGCTTCAAGGGGCGTCAATATGGCGCGCGTTTGCGCTTGAAGGGTGATCTTCCGCCGCACTGGTACAGCTCGAAGCGGTGGAGTTTTCGGATCCGGCTGCAAAACGGCGAGACAATCAACCGCGCCAGCCAGTTTTCATTGCAAGTTCCAAGTGCTCGTCAATTCCCCTTTGATCAGATTTTTCACGACTGGGGGCGGCGGGTCGGTAATCTTGAGCCGGGCGAATCCTATTACCGCGTTTACGTCAATGGATCGCATTGGGGCATTATGCTGGCGGAAGAGCATATGACGCGGCATTTTCTTGAGACCAATGGCCGCAAGGAAGCGCCGATCATCCGCTTCAGTTCCGAAGAAAGCTGGTTCTATATTTTTGCCAATAAGGGTTTGAAAAACCTGCCAAAGAGTTTGTACGGCTTTGGCCAGGTGAAACTCTATAATGATCGCCGCTACCGCGATGACCGCCGCATGATCCGCCTTTACAGCTATGTTGTCAAAGCCTACCGCGCTCTGCACAGGGGGGAGCTGCCGACGTCGTCATTTCTCGATATCGATCAGTTTTCCAGATTGCTTATCCGGGCGATGATCTGGAACCAGGCGCACACATTGGATGTTTCCAACAGCCGCTATTACCTCAACCCCTATAGCCTGAAACTGGTGCCGGTCTCGACCGATCAGGCGGCCAATGCCCCGCTTAAGGGAAACAATGCCAAAGAGCTGAGGGCGCTCGGCTTTAAAGGCCTGCCGCGCCTCTATCGGGCCTTGATAAAGACGCCTGAATTCAAACAGGGGTTTGAGGCCAATCTCGATGCTGTTGTCGCCGCGCTGCCTTCGACAAAGGCTGCGCATAAAAGGCTGTGCAGTCTTTTTCCGCTCGATTGCCCCGGCTTTGACGTCGATATGTTGCATAGAAATGCAGAGATTGTGCGCGAATACGGCCTCATCTGGCTGGCGCGGATCGACAAGCAAGAAAGTGTACGCAGGCAGGCAGCCTCTGTTGAGCGGCAAAAACTCCGGCCCGCCACTATTCCGGACGGTGTTCTTTATCCGGGGCACATTCATGCCGAGCTCTATGACAATGGCGTGTTGCGGGTGTTCAATCCATTGCCGGAAAAGGTGCGGCTGGTTGGCGTTACACTTAAATGCCGTGACCAGAAGAAATGCCAGCCCAAGACTTTTGCCGGTATTGGTGGTGAAATTCCGCCGGGGCGCTTAAAGGAGACATCGAATTTCCGCGACTTTAAACTGCCCGCTGAGGCCTATAGATATGGCGCCGGGGAAGACCGTTATGTGGAAATCAAAACCGATGTTCGCGGGGCGGAGAAAACCGTCAATGTAACCATGCGGCTGGCTACCGGCATATCCAATCCATTGTTGCGGCGGACTGATTTGAGCAAATTTCCGTTTCTCCGCATCAATGGCGGCATGGCCTATATCGGCCCCGGTAGATGGCAGATTACCGCGCCGCTGATTTTACCGCCGGGAACGGGATTGACGATTGCGCCGGGCGCCACGCTCGAATTTTCGCCATTGAGCTACCTTCTGGTTCAGGGTGTGCTGATCGCCAAGGGCAGTCTGGACGCGCCCATCAGGCTGCGGGCTTCGGGTGGTACATGGAAGGGGGTCTATGTCGTCAATGCCAAAGCGCGGTCACAACTGGCCCATCTCTATATTGAAAAAACCACAGCCCTGACGGACGGCGCCTTGATGCTGACCGGCGGCGTTACTTTCTATCGCTCCGATGCCGACCTGTCCCATGTCAGCTTTCTTGGCTCAAGGGCTGAAGACGCGTTAAATATTGTGCATTCCAAATTCACAATAAATGCCAGCCGGATTGCGGACACAATATCTGACGGGCTCGATATTGATTTTGGCCAGGGTGATATTTCCGGACTCCGGTTTGAGCGGATCGGTGGTGACGGTCTGGATATTTCGGGTTCAGATATCAGGGCCGAGAATTTGAGCTTCGACACCGTTACCGACAAGGCGGTGTCGTCGGGTGAGCAAAGCCGGATTGTCATTTCTTCAATGCAGGCCTCGAATGTCGGCACCGGCATCGTCAGCAAGGACGGGTCGATCACCGAGGTCGACGGTCTCTCGGTGACGAAGTTCAAACTGCTCGCCGGCATGGCTTATGAGAAAAAGAATTTTTACGGCTCCGCCAGCCTGAAGGTGACGGGAACAAAGCTGCCGCCCGCCGCTTTTCGCAGCCAGACCGGGCACAGGCTTTCGGTCAATGATCGCCTGATTGCCGCTGAGGACATTGACGTGGACGCGCTCTATAAAGTGGGCGCCATGCGGAAGAATCAGGGCGTAGCGGGTGAAAAGCAATGAACTGGCGTTACGAGATCAAATACAGGGTGCCAGGGGCTCTGGCCGACATCGGCCGCAATGCCATTTTATCGCGCCCCTTTGTGCGGCGGAGTTTCCCTACCCGCCATGTCAACTCGATCTATCTGGATACGCCGCAAATGGCGGCGGCACTGGATAATCTGACCGGGGTCGCGCATCGCTCGAAGCACCGCGTCCGCTGGTATGGCTCAAGCCCGGACCCGGTTTCGCCTGTCTATGAAGTCAAGACCAGGCAGGGCCGCCTTGGCCGCAAGGACAATTACAAACTTAGCGAGCAAGCGGTGGCAAACCTGCATGCACCGGACATGCGCCGGGCGCTGACACAAGAGAATGAGGAGCTTGGCAGGCTGTTGTCGCGGTCAGAACCATTAACGCCGGTTCTCGGTGTCCACTACGACCGGGAGTATTTTGTCGGGCCGGCCGGGGTCAGGGTGACGATTGATCAAAATCTGCGCTTTCGCGATCTCAGGCATAATCGTTCGAGCGGCAAAATAAGCCTTCCTGACATGCTTCTTTCGATTGTCGAGGTCAAGTTTTCGCCGGATGACCGGAACGTGGCGCTCGATCTGATCCGGTCCCTGGCGCTGCAACCGATGCGTAATTCGAAATATATCCTTGGTCTGAGCTGCCTCAATGCTTTGGTCTATTTGTAGCCCGCGATCTCCTTCGGCTTAACGGTAAATGTCTGCTGGACTGGGCCGGTGCCGTGCGCCACAATGCCGATGCTTCAGCCGACAAACCGAAAGTCTGAATCAATATGCATGACACCTATCCCAGCCTCCTGGCCCCGCTTGACCTCGGCTTTACGACCCTGCGCAACCGTGTCCTGATGGGCTCCATGCATACCGGGCTTGAAGACCGGCGCAAAAACATTCCCCGGCTGGCGCGCTATTTCGCGGAACGGGCCGAGGGTGGCGTCGGGCTGATGGTGACCGGAGGTTATGCGCCAAATCTCGAAGGCTGGCTCGCCCCCTTTGCGTCAACGCTTTCGACACGTTCCCAGGCCAAACGGTTGCGCCAGGTGACCGCTGCGGTACATCAGAGCGGTGGCAAGATCGCCTTGCAGATCCTTCATTCCGGGCGCTATGGCTACCATCCATTTGCCGTCGCACCGACGAAAATCCGCTCACCGATCAGCCCGTTCACACCGAGAAAACTCTCCGAACGCGGTATTGAGCGCCAGATCAAGGCCTTTGCACGTTGTGCCTCTCTTGCCCGGGACGCCGGATTTGACGGCGTTGAGGTGATGGGATCGGAGGGCTATCTCATCAACCAGTTCCTTGTCAGCCGGACCAACCGGCGCGACGACGAGTGGGGCGGTACGTTCGAGAACCGTATGCGCTTTCCCGTTGAGGTCGTTTCGGGCGTGCGCGACGCCGTCGGACCGGATTTCATCATCATCTACCGGTTGTCGGTGATCGACCTGATTGAGGACGGCCAGAGCTGGGAGGAAGTCGCGCGGCTGGCGCGTGCGATTGAGACTGCGGGGGCCACCATCATCAATAGCGGCTTTGGCTGGCATGAGGCACGTGTTCCCACCATCGGGACGATGGTGCCGCGGGCGGCCTTCACATGGGTGACGAAAAAGCTCCGGGACGTGGTCAGCATTCCGATCTGCACGGGCAACCGGGTCAACGCGCCCGATGTCGCTGAAAAGGTTCTCAGTGACGGTGACGCAGACATGGTGTCGATGGCGCGCCCGTTTCTCGCCGATGCTCATTTCGTGCGCAAGGCGGAGACAGGCCGGGTCGATGAGATCAACACCTGTATCGCCTGCAACCAGGCATGTCTCGATCACACATTCGCATTAAAGACCGCCTCATGTCTGGTTAACCCGCGCGCCTGCCACGAGACGGTCCTGAAATACAGTCCCACAATATCGGCCAAGCGCTTTGCGGTTGTCGGGGCCGGACCGGCCGGTCTTTCCTGCTCGACCATTCTGGCCGAGCGCGGCCACAGCGTTGACCTCTATGATGCGGCTTCCGAGATTGGCGGTCAGTTCAATATGGCGAAACGCATTCCGGGCAAGGAAGAGTTTTACGAGACGTTACGTTACTTTGGCCGCATGATCGACAAGCA
>JAJRYE010000113.1 GCA_024275895.1 Alphaproteobacteria bacterium
CGAACTTGAAGCGGCGTTTTCGGATAAAACCAAGCTCATTGTCCTCAACTCCCCCATGAACCCGGCCGGCAAGGCGTTTACCCGCGGGGAACTGGAGATCATTGCCGCGCTTGTGAAAAAAAATGACGCCTATGCGGTGTGCGACGAGGTTTACGAGCATCTGGTTTTTGATGATCACGAACATATCCCCCTGATGGGCCTGCCGGGCATGGAGACCCGCACGCTGCGTATCGGTTCGGCGGGAAAGACCTTTTCGCTGACCGGCTGGAAGATCGGTTATATCACCGGCCCGGCGGAACTGATTTCCATAGTCGCCAGGGCGCACCAGTTCCTTACCTTCACAACCGTCCCGGCCTTGCAACTGGCGGTGGCCGAGGGTCTGGCCATGGATGATTCATATTTCAAGGGCCTGGCGGGTGATCTTGAATCAAAACGTGACTTTCTTCGCGCAACACTTGAAGGCATCGGTCTTGAGGTTTTGCCCTGCCATGGCACTTATTTTTTGACCGTTGATATAAAAGCCCTTGGTTTCAAGGGCGATGACGCCGCCTTTTGCGAGGACATCACTAAAAACGCCCGCGTTGCCGCCGTACCCAACAGCGCCTTTTATCACCCTGCCTCGGAGCCACCCCATACTCTTGTGCGGTTTTGCTTTTGCAAGGAACTGCACGTTCTCGAAGAGGCCGCCCAAAGGCTGGAGGCGTATTTCAGATGAGCAAAACCACCCTTCTCACCAGCGCCCAGATGGGCCGCGCCGATCTTCTTGCCATCGCGGCGGGAACGCCGGGGCTGGAACTGATGGAAAACGCCGGAAGGGTCTGCACGCGCGAAATCATCAAGGCCTTTCCCAAAGCCGAAACCGTGGCGGTGCTGTGCGGCCCCGGCAATAATGGCGGCGATGGTTTTGTAATCGCCCGCCTGCTGCGCGATGAAGGCTGGAATGTCCGTCTGGCCCTGCTTGGCGATGCAGAACGGCTTAAGGGCGATGCGGCGCAAATGGCGGCGCGCTGGTGCGGCGCTATCGCCGCGATGACCGGCGCGGTGCTGGAGCGCGCCGATCTGGTGGTGGACGCCATATTCGGCGCCGGTCTGGCGCGCGATGTCGGCGGAATCCCGGCCCGGATGATTAAGGCCGTACGCGCTGCGCGCCTGCCGGTTATGTCGGTGGACGTGCCGAGCGGCATTGACGGCACCACCGGCGAGGTGAGGGGGGCGGCCATGCGCGCCGATCTCACCGTCACATTTTTCCGCGCCAAACCAGGCCATTATCTGCTGCCCGGCCGCGAATATCGCGGCAAGCTCGTTGTGCGCGATATCGGCATAAAGGCCGGTGTTCTTGATGCCATCGCGCCCAATATCTGCCTCAACCGCCCCGCCTTGTGGAAAAAAGCCTTCCCGTGGCCCGCGGTGCAGGGCCACAAATACAGCCGCGGCCACGCCCTCATTGCGGGCGGCCCGGCGGGCGCTTGCGGAGCGGCAAGGCTCGCCGCCAGAGGCGCGCTGCGCGCCGGAACCGGGCTGGTGACGCTGGCCGCGCCATCAGGTGCCATGGCCGAAAACGCCGCCCGGCTTGACGCTATCATGCTGCGCGCGGCCGATAACGCGGACACCCTGGAGCAAATCCTGCGCGACAGGCGCAAAAACGCCTGCGTTATCGGGCCGGGGCTGGGCCTGACGCCAGCGGCAAGGGAAAAGGTCGAAGCGGTTTTGCAATCCGGCGCGGCCAGCGTGCTTGATGCCGATGCGCTGAGCCTTTTTGCGGGCGATCCTGCCGCTTTGCGAAAACTCATCGCCCTGCGCGCCGCAAGGCCGGTTGTCCTCACACCGCATGAAGGTGAGTTTTCCCGTCTTTTCAAGACTATAGGCAGGAAAGATGAATCAGATTCAAAACGTCTTGAATCAAAACCTGAACGCGCCGCCGCCGCCGCCAAAAAGAACGGTGCGGTTGTTGTGTTAAAAGGCGCCGATACCGTCATCGCCGCGCCGGGTGGGGCAGTGGCAATCAACGCCAATGCCCCGCCCTGGCTGGCAACGGCTGGCTCGGGTGATGTACTGGCAGGCATGATCGCTACTCTGCTGGCGCAGAATATGCCGGTGTTTGAGGCAGCCTGCGCCGCAGTCTGGATGCACGGGCAAGCGGCGCGCCGCTTTGGTCCCGGCCTGATCGCGGAAGATCTGCCCGAAACCCTGCCCGGAGTGTTGCGCCGTTTGTGGAAGAAAAAATGAACAGCGCCCCCGTTATCCGCCATGCAAGGGCGAGTGATCTGGCCGCTCTTACCCATATCTACAACCATTATGTCGAGCATACCCATATCACTTTTCACGTCAAACCTTATGCCCCCGATGAGCGCCGCGAATGGCTGGCGCAATTTTCCCCCTCCGGCCGTTATCCGTTACTGGTTCTTGAAGCTGAAGGGCTGCTCGGTTATGCCCATGCCACAAGGATGAACCCGCGCAAGGCCTATGCGACATCGGTTGAAACCACAATTTATCTGGCAAAGGGAGGTGAGGGGCACGGCCATGGCACCTTGCTCTATTCCGCCTTGCTGGCGCATCTTGAAACCCGCGATGTGCACCGCGCTTATGGCCTCATCGCCCTGCCCAACGCCGCCTCGATTGCATTGCATCAAAAACTCGGCTTTGAAAAGGTGGCGCATCTGCATGAAGTCGGACGCAAATTCGGCCGTTATCACGATGTGGTCTGGATGGAAAGGGCCCTTTAATGCTATCCCCCCGTTCTGGAATGAAGATTGCAGGATTGGAGGCAGAAGAGGTCAAATGTCCCGCTCAAGGACATATCGGAGCCTGCATCATGACCAGAATACTCGTTTCTATCGCAATTCTTGCCGGATTGTATTTCGGGATGGCCCATATCGGCACGGCGGACGCCGCCGCC
>JAJRYE010000114.1 GCA_024275895.1 Alphaproteobacteria bacterium
CGAGCGGTTCTTCTGCAAGATGAAGGATATGAGAAGATTGGCAACACGGTTTGAAAAACTCAGCAGGAATTTCCTCGCCATGGTACACATCTTCGCAATCAGGCAATGGTGCAATTGAGTCCACACCCTAAAGAAAACCCTGCATTCTGAAAATCCAGCCATGGTTTATAACGGATATGTTTTCTGTTAGGGTCGGCCCGGAAAAACAAACGGGAAGTACAACATGACCGCCTCATACTGGCAGAATTATATTGACGGGGCCTTCGTTGACGGCGGCGCCGGCCCTCTGGATATTGAAAACCCCGCCACGGGGGAAATCCTGGCCCGGCAGGCGCTGGCCGATGCGGCCGATATCGATGCGGCGGTCACCGCCGCGCGCCGCTGCCATGAAAGCGGCGTATTAAGCGCCATGCGCCCTTGTGATCGCGGCCGCAAGGTTCATGAAATGGGCATCTGGATCAGCCATCACGCCGATGAAATCGCCGAAATTCATACGCTGGATGTAGGTAAACCCCTGTGGGAATCAAAAAAGGAAATCGCCGGGGCGGTGCGCTATTTTGAATATTACGGCCAGATGGCGCAATCACTTGAAGGGACCTCCATTCCCCTTGGCGGGCATTATCTCGATTTTACCCTGCTTGAACCTTACGGCGTCTCGGCCCAGATCATCCCGTGGAATTTCCCGTTTGAAATCGCCGCCCGCTCCATTGCCGCCGGACTGGCCACGGCAAATGCCTGCGTTGTCAAAACGCCCGAGCTTGCCCCCTTGTCCTCCACCTATCTGGCCCGCGCCGCAGAAGCTGCCGGCCTTCCGCCCGGCGCGGTCAATATTGTCTGCGGCCATGGCCATGAGGCGGGCGCGGCCCTTGCCGCGCATGAGCGGATCGACCAGATGGTCTTTACCGGCTCGGTTGAAACCGGCATCAAGGTCGCCGCCGCCACCGCGCGCAACATCGTGCCCAATGTGCTTGAGCTTGGCGGCAAATCCGCCGCCATCATCCACAAGGACGCCGATCTTGATCTGGTGATACGTTCGGTCCGTATGGGGATTTTCCTCAATTCCGGCCAGGTCTGCTCCGCCATGTCCCGGGCGCTGGTGCATGCCTCCCGCCATGATGAGTTTGTCGAACGCGCCGCTGAACTTGCCCGTTCGCTTGTAGTCGGCCCCGGTATCGAGCACCCGGAATTTGGCGCCAATATGGGCTCCATGATCTCGCAAAAACAGCGCGACCGCGCCGAAAACCTCTGCGCCCGGGCGGAAAAAGAGGGCGCGCGCGCCTGCACCGGCGGGCGCAAGCTCAACCGCGAAGGGGCGTTTCTGGAGCCCACCATTCTCGACAAGGTGGAACCGGAGAGCGAGATCGCAAAAACAGAAGTCTTCGGCCCCGTCCTTTCGGTGATCAAATTCCATGATGAAAACGAGGCGGTAAAAATCGCCAACAGCACCCAATACGGCCTTGTCGGCGGCGTTTTCACCCCCGATATCGATCTGGCGCTGAGCACCTCGAAACGGATGCGCGGCGGCCAGATTTTCATCAATGAGTGGTTTGCCGGCGGGGTGGAGACCCCCTTCGGCGGTTATGGAAAATCAGGCTATGGCCGCGAAAAGGGGCGTGAGGCCCTGCGCAATTATGTCCAGACCAAAAACATCGCTATTCGCTTGAACCGCGAACAGGGCTGATAATCAGCGCCGAGCCCTCCTTCAACCCGATGCTTGTTGCGTTAAACCGGCACCAGCCCCCTCCCCGCCGCCGCCGGCAGTCCGGTCAGGGATGGCGGGAAAGGGGGTTACGTGATCTCGTCTTTCATCGGACGGGTGAGCAGGCGGGTGATTTCCTGCCCGACGCTCCGGCCTTCATGAAGAATGGCGTGCACGGCGGCGCAGATGGGCATTTCCACCCCGGCTCCGGCCGCTTTTTGCAAAATGATTTTGGCGGTATGCACTCCTTCGCTGACGCTCTGGCGCTCCTGCATGATCTGCGCCAGGGTTTTGCCCTGCCCCAAAGCTGCGCCCAGTGACATATTGCGCGACTGCATCGAGCCGCAGGTCAAGATGAGATCGCCAAGTCCGGAGAGGCCGGAGAGGGTTTCGCGTTTTGCCCCCAGCGCAACGGCAAGGCGGATAAGCTCGGCAAAACCGCGCGCGGTGAGGGCGGCGCTGGCGCTCGCGCCCAGCTCGCGCCCCTCGACAATACCGCAGGCAATCGCCAGCACATTCTTCACCGCGCCGCCGATTTGCGCGCCGGTCAGGTCATCGGAGAGATAGAGGCGAAAGGTCGAGGTGTTGAGCGCCTTTGCGATGCGCCGGCCCGTATCCGCATCTGCCGCCGCCAGAGTGACGGCGGTGGGCAGGCCTTTTGCCACTTCGCCGGCAAAGCTGGGGCCGGAAAGAATGACGGGCCGGCTTTGCGGCAGGGTCTCTTGCAGAATCTGCGACATCAAATGCCCGGTACTGATCTCGATCCCCTTGGAGCATAAAACGACCGGGGTGGCCGGTTTTACAAATGGCTTCATTTGCGCCGTGATGGCGCGGCTGTGCTGCACCGGGGTGACCAGAAGCAGGATTTCACAGCGGCAGGCGGCGGCGATATCGCCGGTTGCTTCAATCCGGCTGTCAAGGCGAATGCCCGGGAGGTATTTTTTATTTTCACCGCTTTGCGCGATCTGCTCTGCAACTTCAGGCTCAAATGACCACAAAACGGTTTTGCATCGCGCCCGCGCCGCGATATTGGCCAGCGCCGTTCCCCATGCGCCGGCGCCAATTACGCCAATGGTGGTTTGTGTGTTGCTCATGCTTTTACCCCCGCGCCTTTCAGGGGCGCTGCATCTGCATCCAGCGGCCAGCGCGCCCGCGCCGGGATAGCCAGATCATCACCAGGGCCAAGAGCCAGCCGTTCCGCCCCCGCCCAGGCGATCATGGCGCCGTTATCAGTGCACAGCCGCGGCGGCGGGATGGTAAGCTCAAAACCGTCTTTTTCACAAAGCCGGGTCAGGCTTTGCCGGATGGCTGTGTTGGCGGCAACCCCGCCGGCCATGACAAAGCGGCGCGCGGTATCCTCCTTAAGACTTTGGGCATGGAGCCGCATGGCAAGGGCGCATTTTTCACTCAGGACATCGGTAACCGCAGCCTGAAACGAGGCGCAAAGATCGCGGATATCCTGCGCTTTGAGCGGAGCATTATCCTGCGCCGCGTGCCTGAGGGCGGTTTTGAGGCCGGAGAAGGAAAAATTGGGCTCAAGGCTGCCCTTGAGCGGCCGCGGCAGGGCAAAGCGTTCCGGATCGCCCTCCATTGCCGCCGCTTCAACCGCCGGTCCGCCGGGAAAGCCAAGAGAGAGCAGTTTGGCGGTCTTGTCATAAGCCTCGCCCAGCGCGTCATCAAGGGTTGCACCGATGCGGCGGTACTGCCCGACGCCGTAAACGGTGAGAAGCTGGGTATGACCGCCCGAGGCCAGCAGCAGCAGATAGGGAAACTCCACCGCATTGGTCAGGCGTACGGTGAGCGCATGACCCTCGAGATGATTAACCCCGATGAGGGGCAGATCATAAGCAAGAGCGATCGCCTTGGCGCTCATGAGCCCCACCATGACCCCGCCGATGAGCCCCGGCCCGGAAGTGGCGGCAACACCATCAAGACCGGCAAAGCCGATGCGCGCCTCATCAAGAGCCTCTAAAATGAGCCGGTCGATATGGTCCACATGGGCGCGGGCGGCAATTTCGGGCACCACACCGCCATAAGGGGCGTGGTCCTTGATCTGGGAAAGGATGATATTGCTCAATATCTCGCCGTGCCCGTCGGCGGAGCGGCGCACGACGGCAATGGCGGTTTCATCACAGCTTGATTCCAGTCCAAGGATTATCAACTCTTGCGGCAATGCGCTGTTGCGGGTCACGTTTTTTCTATACCTGATGGATTTGATGGCTATATTGCGCTCAAATCTGAAAATATTCACGAAAGTGCAGAATGCTGCTGCACGATACACGCGGAGAAAACGCCATGCAATCACCAAGGCTTCGATTGGGAACACGGGGCAGCCCGCTGGCCATGGCCCAGGCCCATGAAGTGCGGGGCAAGCTCATGGCGGCGCACGGGTTTGGTGAGGACGAAGTCGAGATCGTTATTATCAAGACCATCGGCGATCAGATCCTCGACCGCGCATTGGCGGAAGTCGGCGGCAAGGGGCTGTTCACCAAGGAGATCGAGACGGCGCTTCTGGAAGGTGAAATTGATCTGGCGGTGCATTCCATGAAGGATATGCCCACCGTACTGCCGGACGGGCTGATCATTTCCACCATGCTGGAGCGTGAAGACACACGGGACGCCTTCATCAGCACCAGGGCCAAAACACCGCGGGATTTACCGCCAGGCGCGGTGGTGGGCACGGCCTCGCTGAGGCGCCAGGCGCAATTGAAACACATGCGCCCCGATCTGGAAGTGATTACCTATCGCGGCAATGTGCAAAGGCGGCTCAAAAAGCTCGAAGAGGGGGTGGTTGACGCCACTTTTCTGGCCTTTGCGGGGCTCAAAAGACTTGGCCTTGAGGGTGTCATTACATCTGTAGTGCCGCACGGCGATATGCTGCCCGCCGTGGCGCAGGGCGCGATCGGAATTGAAATCCGCCGCGACGATGCGCAAACAGCAAAGCTGCTGGCCCCCGTCAACCACGAGGCGACGCAGATTTGCGTCAATGCGGAGCGCGCCTTCTTGCATGTTCTTGACGGTTCCTGCCGCACGCCCATCGGCGGGCTGGCGCAATTGTCCGGAGACCATGTCTTGTTCCGGGGCATGATACTGACCCCGGACGGGCGCATCTGCCATGAGACGGTCCGTGAAGGGACGGCAAGCGAGGCCGAGGCGCTGGGCAAGGATGCGGGGGAGGAGTTGAAGGCAAGGGGCGGACCTGGTTTTTTTACCGGATAATTCCATGCGGATATTAATCACACGCCCTCACGCCGATGCCGGCCCGCTGGCCGCAAGGCTGCAACGAATGGGACATGAGGCGCTTGTCATGCCCCTGCTTGAGATTGCTTTTCGTGAATTTGCTGTTGATCCATCACGTTTTCGCGCCGTTCTGGCGACGAGCGCCAACGGGATAAGAGCGCTGGGCCGGTGTGCGAATTTTGCACGCCTGAAAACTCTGCCGCTTTATGCGGTTGGCCCGGCGACGGCAGCGGAGGCCAGGCGTGCCGGTTTTGCCTGTATCGAGGCGGCGGGCGGCGATGTGGTCCGGCTCGGGGAGTATGTCAAAGCCCGGCTTGATCCTGAGGGCGCGCCGCTGCTTCATGTCAGCGGCAAGGCGGCGGCGGGCGATCTTCAGGCGGTTCTTGGCGGTTGCGGTTTCAAGGTTGAGCGAATCATCGGTTATGAAGCCAAAAAGGCACGGGCTTTTACGCCGCAAATCCGTGCGCTGTTGCAGGCAGGCGCAATTGATGCGGTTTTGCTCTATTCGCCGCGCACGGCGGTGATTTTTTCCGCCCTCGTCCGCCGGGCCGCTCTGGAGGGAGCTCTGGACGGGGTTTTGCTGCTATGCCTGTCAAAACCCGTGGCGGCAAAACTGGCGGATTTCATGGCCGGGGACATATATGTGGCGCAATCTCCTGATCAGGATGCCTTGCTTGATCTGGTGCAGCGTTGTAGTCAAGACAGATAAATTCCGGTACATCATCCATGTACAAATTCTTTTTGCAAATCGATTGGTATTCAGAGGTCAGATGACGGATAAATCGGATAGCGGTAAAAAGGCGGGCGCCGGTAAAAAGACGCCGCAGGCCAAAGCGCAGAAATCAGCCCGTGGGCGCACGATCGAGCTTACGGCCGAAGATGTAACCCCCTCTGACAAGGCGGAGCCGGGCAAAGCCGGCGCGGCCAAAACTGCGCCGAAGACACCCGCCGGGGCTGCACCGGCAGGATCGTCGCCAAAGGATAAATCACCGCAAGAGGATGAAAAAACCGCGCCGCCGGCCCCGGCAGCAAAACGCGGCGGCCTTGGCCTGTTTCTGATTGCTGCTGTTACCGGCGCGGCATTGGCGCTGGGGGCGGCATACGGGCTCTTGTATTTCAAGCTGATCGGGCTTCGCGATAACGACAAGGCGCAGATGCTTGAAGCTGTGGCCGGGCTGGAGAAGCGGATAAACCAGGCGACGAAACAAAACGAGGCGCGCCTCGGGGCGCTGGCGGACAAGACCCGAAGCCAGATGCAGTTTTTTTCCGATATGACGGCGAAAGCCAAGGCATCCGCGGCGGCGCTCAAGGACGAGATGGAGCGCGTGAGCTCAAATGTCTCGGGTCTGGATTCTGCTGTGAAAACCAACGCCAAATCTCTTGCCGCCATCAATACCGCCGCGCAATCGGCCCTGAAGGCGGCTGATGATCTGGCGCGCAAACTGGATGCGGAAAGCAAGGCAAGGGCCCGGCTTGGACCCTCCATTGCCGCCAATACGGCGCAGGTGCAAAAACGCGCCGCCGAAATCGCCGGACTGGGCAAAGAGCTTGCGGCGATCAAAACAACCTCCGGGCGGCTTGCCGGTCAGGTTGAAAATGTATTCAGGGGCCTGAAAGATATCGAAAAGGCGGTTGTCGAAGCCGGAGCTCAGGGCAGCGGTGCGCCAAGTTCGGCCGGGGTGCGCATTTCACTTCTGGGCAACAAGTTCAAGCGCCTTGAACAGGATATGGCGGGTTTGCGCAATACGCTGCAATCCATGCCGGCAGTACCGCCTGATGTCACACCGCAGATTTCGCTGCTGGAGAAATCGCTGACCCGGATCAGCAAATCCATTTCCGATCTTGGCGCCCGTGATGCGGCGCGCGCGGATGAGCTGCGCCGCCTGCGGGATAAACTGACGGCGTTCGGCCATGATATCGGCAAGATTGCCGCTCTGGATGAGCGTCTGAAGGCTTTAAGTGATAAACTCGCCGGATTGCAACAGGCCCTTGGCGTGGTTGGCAAGGCGACCGATACGCTGAAAATCGGTGATGGTGGCCGCTCCGGGGCGCTGAACGCGCTGGCGAAACGGATCAATGCGGTGCGCTCTGAGCTGAACGGCAAGATCGAAAAGCTGGAGCAACTGACCGCCGGCATCTCGGATGCACAAGCCAAGCTGAAGGCCATTGACGCGCGCTTGCAGGATGTCAAATCAGTGCAGGCGGCGCTGGCACAGCAGCAAAAACTGGCGACGAAAGTGCAAGGCGCCAACCGCTTGCAACGCGATTTGCTCAGCGGCGGCGCGTTCAAGGACGCCCTGTTTGCCTTTATCGAGGTTGCGCCGGAGGTCAAAGTGCCTGCAAATGTCAGCGCGCTGGCGGGGGAAGGAATTTTAACCCCGAGCGAGCTGCGCACCCGCTTCAGCGCGTTGCGCCAGACCTTGGAGGCGCAGAATATTCTTGATGGCGGCTCCGGGCTGATGGGCAAGATCATGAAAAGCGCCGGTTCGGTTGTCTCGGTGCGCCGCACCGGCCCGGCGGCGGGAACTAGCAGCGGCGCGGTGGCCTCGCGGGTGGCGGCCTGGCTGGAGCAGGGCAAGCTGGCTCTGGCGCTCAAAGAAGCAGAAGGTTTCAGCGGCAAGGCGCGAGCAAAAGCTGCGCCCTGGATCAAGGCAGCGCAGGCGCGGCTGGCAGCGGAGAATTTTGCCGCCGATCTGGGCGCGCTGGTGTATTCCGGTGCTAGGGGGGAGTAGCGGATATGATACGGCTTCTCGTCTTCTTGATCGTTGTCGCCGCCGCCGCCGCCGGGGCAGTGTGGCTGTCGGACCAGCCTGGATATATCACCGCCAACTGGCAGGGATATGAAATCCGCATCAGCGTTCTGGTAGCGGCCATTACGGCGCTGATCGTCTTTACCCTGCTCTACTGGGTGATCCGCCTGATCAAGAATATTCTGGCCGCACCGGCGGCGGCGGCGGGCGCGGTGCGCCAGCGGCGCCAGCGCAAAGGCTTCGAGGCACTGTCGCGCGGCCTGCTGGCGGTGAGCGCCGGGCATGGCCGCAGGGCGGAGAAACTGGGGGCAAAAGCGCGTAAACTGCTGCCCGACGAGCCCTTGACCCTGCTGCTTCAGGCCCGGTCCGCCGAGCTTAAAGGCGATGCGGCGGGGGCATCGGATGTTTACCGCACCATGCTGGAGCGCGAGGAAACCCAGGCGCTCGGGCTGCACGGGCTGTTTCTGGAGGCGCGCCGGGTCGGCGATATGCAGGTGGCAAAGGTTATTGCCGAGCGCGCCGTGCGCCTTGAGCCCGATTCGCCCTGGGGCGCACCGGCATTGATGGATTTGCAATCGGCAGAAGGCGACTGGGTTGCCGCCTCGCAAACCCTGGCCAAAAGCAAGCAATATCACCTTGTCTCAAAGAACGGCTATAAACGCCAGATGGCAGTCTTGCTTACCGCCCAGGCGATGGAAACGGAAGAGAACAACCCGGAAAAAGCCCTTGATCTGGCCTTACAGGCGCATAAGGGCGCCAATGATCTTGTCCCGGCAGCGGTGATCGCCGGACGGCTGCTGGCGCAAAAGGGGCGTATTGCCAAGGCGGCCAAGGTGCTTGAAAAGACATGGAAGCTCTCACCGCATCCTGATCTGGCGGAGGTTTACGCTCATTTAAAACTGGGCGATAAACCGGCGGCGCGGCTCAAACGCATCCGCTTTCTGGTCCATAAAAACCAAAATCACCTGGAATCGGGTGTGGCGCTGGCGCGCGCGGCGATCAGCGCCCGGCAATGGGCGCTGGCGCGTGAAGCGCTTGAGCCCTTCCTGGAGCCCCCCACCCAGCGCATTTGCGCCCTGATGGCGCAGATCGAGGATGGCGAGTTCGGCGACAAGGGCAAGGTGCGCGAATGGCTGGCGCGGGCGCTGCGGGCGCAGCGCGACCCGGTGTGGATCGCCGATGGCCGGGTATCGCAAAAATGGGCTCCGGTGTCCCCGGTTACCGGCAAGCTGGACGCCTTTAAGTGGAAAGCGCCGCTTGATGAGCTGCCCCCGGCGGATTTGAGCGGGAGTTTCGATCTTGAAGCCGAGGCGGAGGCGCAATCCCCCGAGATCGAGCTCGTTGCTGAAAACGAGGCAGATAATATTGTCCCGGCACCTGAAAAAGAGGTCGAGGTCAAAGCGCCTGAGCCGGAGGAAAAGCCACAAAATGTGAAGCCGCCCAAATCGCTTGAGGTTGTACCAGAAAAAAAACCTGAAAAACCGGCGCTCGAAATTGTAGAGCCGCCGCAGCCCGATGATCCGGGGCCCGATACGGATGAGCGGGCGAAAATTGGCGGCAAACCGGCGCTGGGCGCTTTTTAGCGCGCCTTGCGCCTGGTTTGATACGTCGCCTTCACAGGCTGTCTGGCCATCCGTGCCATGGTCAAGCTGCGGCTGACCGGGTGGGGGAAGGATTAAACATGAACACAATCAGGGATCCCCATCATGCTGTTTTCCATAATCTGCACCGACAAGCCGGGCGAAGGGCTCGGGCTGCGCATGAAAAATCGCCCCGATCATCTCGCCTTTTTGGCTAAACTCGGCGACCGGCTGAAGCTGGCCGGCCCCCTCATGAATGAGGCCGGCACCGAGCCGCGCGGCTCGCTGGTGATTATCGAGGCGAAAGATATCGAAGAGGCGCGCAAAATCGCATCCGGCGACCCCTATGCCCTTGCGGGCGTCTTTGCAAATGTCGAAATCCGCGCCTTCAAATGGCTCCTGCCAGAAGAGAAACAATAAGTTACCAACGCCCCGGCAATGAGAGCCTTCCCGCTCCCCCTCCCCGCCACCCTCAGGATTTTGAGAAGGGTGGCGGGGAGGGGGAGCGGGAAGGCTGGGGAATAAAAAACAAGAGCGAAAGCATGAACATCTATCATATCTTCTGCACCTTGAAAGATGGCACATCCGACATGGCCTTCGCCAAGGCCCTCGCCAACTGGCTTGATCATCTCAAAACCGCAAACATGATCGAAAGCTGGCGCCTGATGCGGCGCAAGCTCGGTCTTGGCCCGGACGATCTGGGCGAGCTTCATATCATGATCGAGACCGCCTCGCTGGCCGCCCTTGACGAAGCCTTCACCCTTGCCGCCAGCCGGACCGGCGCGGCCGAAACCTTGCATTTTGAAGTCACCCGGAAAATCAAAAGCGTCAAATTCGCCCTTTACCGCGATTTTCCAGATGCGGAGCGCAAAACCGGCAATGAGCTGTTTTGATGAAAACGACGGCTCCGGGAACCCGCCTCTGCGCTGTTGACGATATCCCCGATCCCGGCGCTGTCGACATTGAGCTGGAAAACGGCGCTGACATCATCATCACCCGCCGGGGCAAAACCATCCGGGCCTTTAAAAACGCCTGTCCTCATCAGGGCACACCGCTGGAGACCTTCCCCGGGCGTTTTCTGACCCGGGACAAACAGCATCTGCTTTGCACCACCCACGGCGCCCGGTTTCGCATGGATAACGGCATGTGCATCCATGGCCCGTGCAGGGGAAAACCGCTCCAGCGCGTGCATATTCGGCTCATGAACGGGGAAATCAGGACAATCTGAAAACTTAAACCAAAGCTATATTGCGGTTTGCCCGGCGCGCGCTCATAATGCGCCGAATTGTCCAGAATCACCATGCCAAGGGGGTAAAATCCATGTCTGATGTCTATCCGGTCTCCGATGAATGGGCGCAGCGCGCCTTCGCCGATAATGACAAATATCTTCAGATGTATCGCGAAAGCATTGAAGATCCGGATGCGTTCTGGGGCGGGCAGG
Source organism: Alphaproteobacteria bacterium (assembly GCA_024275895.1). Classification (GTDB taxonomy): domain Bacteria; phylum Pseudomonadota; class Alphaproteobacteria; order Rhizobiales; family BM303; genus BM303. The sequence continues at coordinate 10,711 of JAJRYE010000114.1, forward strand.
GCAAGCGCCTTGACTGGATCACCCCTTACACCAAGGTCATGAATGCAAGCTTTGGCCCCGGTGATGTGTCCATCAAATGGTATGAGGACGGCGTATTGAACGTCTCGGCCAATTGCATCGACCGCCATCTGGAGAGCCGCGGCGATCAGGTAGCGATTATCTGGGAAGGCGATGACCCTTCGGTGGATAAAAAAATCACCTATAACGAGCTGCATGAAAATGTCTGCCGTTTCGCCAATGTATTAAAATCCATGGGTGCGAAGAAAGGCGACCGGATTACGCTTTACATGCCGATGATCCCCGAGGCCGCTTATGCCATGCTGGCCTGCGCCCGCATCGGCGCGGTGCATTCGGTGGTCTTTGGCGGCTTTTCCCCCGACAGCCTCGCCGGGCGCATAAATGATTGCGATTCCAAGCTCATCATCACCGCCGATGAGGGCCTGCGCGGCTCAAAGGTGATCCCGTTAAAAGCCAATGCCGATGCGGCGCTGGAAAAATGCAAGGGCGATGAGAAAATCCTCTGCATCAGGGCCACCGGCGGCAATATTGCCTTTAACCCGGCCCGCGATATCTGGTATCACGAAGCGGCGAAAAAAGTGGACGCGGTTTGCGCGCCCGAGCCCATGAACGCCGAGGACCCGCTGTTTATCCTTTACACCTCCGGCTCCACCGGCAAGCCCAAGGGCGTGTTGCACACCACCGGCGGCTATCTGGTTTATGCTGCCATGACACATCAATATGTGTTTGATTATCATGACGGCGATATCTACTGGTGCACCGCCGATGTCGGCTGGATCACGGGCCATTCCTATATCGTCTATGGCCCGCTCGCCAATGGCGCCACAACGCTGATGTTTGAAGGGGTGCCGAACTACCCCGACGCCTCGCGCTTCTGGCAGGTGTGCGACAAGCATAAGGTGAATATTTTCTACACCGCCCCCACTGCCATCCGCGCCCTGATGGGGGCGGGCGATGAGCTGGTGGCCAAAACCGACCGTTCCAGCCTGAAACTGCTGGGCACGGTGGGCGAGCCGATCAACCCCGAAGCCTGGAACTGGTACTACAATGTGGTGGGTGAGCAGCGTTGTCCCATTGTCGATACCTGGTGGCAGACCGAAACCGGCGGCATCATGATCACGCCGCTGCCCGGCGCAACGGCGCTGAAACCGGGCTCCGCCACCCGCCCCTTCTTCGGCATCCAGCCTGAACTGGTGGACAGCGACGGCAATGCGCTTGAGGGCGAAACCTCGGGCAATTTATGCATCACCCGCTCCTGGCCGGGCCAGATGCGCACATTATACGGCGATCATGAACGCTTTATCGAGGCTTATTTCACCACCTATCCGGGCAAATATTTCACCGGCGATGGCTGCCGCCGCGACGCGGACGGCTATTACTGGATCACGGGCCGGGTTGACGACGTGCTGAATGTCTCGGGTCACCGTATGGGCACGGCGGAGGTGGAATCGGCCCTTGTCGCCCATCCCAAGGTGGCCGAGGCCGCCGTTGTCGGCTACCCGCACAACATCAAGGGCCAGGGCATTTATGTCTATGTTACATTGCTGGCGGGCGAGAAGGCATCCGATGAGCTCAAAACCGAGCTTCGCAACTGGGTGCGCAAGGAAATCGGCCCCATCGCCACGCCGGATCTGATGCAGTTCGCGCCGGGGCTGCCCAAAACCCGTTCCGGCAAGATCATGCGCCGCATCCTGCGCAAGATCGCCGAGGATGATTTTTCCAACCTGGGCGATACCTCGACCCTTGCCGATCCGCATGTGGTGGAGGATCTGATCGAAAACCGCCAGAACCGCTGATCATTGCGGTACACAGATCCCGTATTACCCGGGTTTTCCCGGGTGATACGGGAAGCCACGGCTCTGAAATACACCTTACCCCTTGACAAATCTGCCTGAATTATGCTCCTCAGGGGCGCGCGCGGCCTACCGCCGCACAACCAGTGAAAACTTCAGGCTTTGAGCGACCCGACTATGTTCAATACAAAAACATACAAAACCGCCAAAACACATGCCGGGATCAAAACCGCCTAGCCTGACCTTTTCTCCTTCGGAACCTCTCCCCCGCAGGTGGAGAGGCAAAGCCCCAAAGGGGGTCTGAGCATCAAGGGGGAGAAACGGGGATATCCCCCCAGGAGTTGAGAAAATGGGTTACAAGCTTGCCCTTGTCGGCGCGACGGGAAATGTCGGCCGCGAGATGATGAATATTCTGGATGAACGCGGCTTTCCGGTCGCTGAGCTTGTACCGCTCGCCTCGGCGCGTTCACAGGGTCGCGATGTCTCCTTTGGCGATAAAACCCTGAAAGTGCAGAATCTGGAAAATTATGATTTCACCGGCACCGATATCGCCCTGCTCTCCGCCGGCGGTTCGATCTCAAGGGAATGGGCGCCCAGAATTGCCGCTCAGGGCTGCGTCGTGATCGACAATTCCTCCGCCTGGCGCTATGACAGCGACATTCCGCTCATCGTACCCGAGGTTAATCCGGACGCTATCGAGGGATTTTCCAGACGCAACATCATCGCCAACCCGAACTGCTCCACCGCCCAGCTTCTGGTCGCCCTCAAACCCTTGCATGATGAGGCCGTCATCAAGCGGGTTGTCGTCTCCACCTATCAATCGGTGTCCGGCGCGGGCAAAAGCGCCATGGATGAGCTGTGGCACCAGACCAAGGGCATTTTCGTCACTGATTCGCCCACCCCGGAGAATTTCACCAAGCAGATCGCTTTCAACGTCATCCCCCATATCGATGTCTTTATGGAGGACGGCTACACGAAAGAAGAGTGGAAGCTGATGGCCGAGACCAAAAAAATGCTCGACCCCGATATCAAGCTGACCGCAACGGCCGTGCGGGTGCCGGTTTTTGTCGGCCACGGCGAGGCGGTCAATATCGAGTTTGAAAAGCCGATCTCGCCGGAAAGGGCACGCGAAATCCTGCGCGAGGCCCCCGGCTGCATGGTGATCGACAAGCGCGAGGATGGCGGCTATATCACCCCGGTGGAATGTGTTGGCGATTACGCCACTTTCATCTCGCGCATACGCGAAGATGCAACAGTGGAAAACGGCCTCAATATCTGGGTTGTCTCCGACAATCTGCGCAAGGGCGCGGCCCTCAATACGGTCCAGATCGCCGAATTGCTGACCAATCGCGGGTTGCTCAAAAAAGAGGCGGGCTGAGAATCACCTCACCTGCCTTTTCATCTTCAAGCTGAATGCGCGCTTTCATGGCCGGATTGAGATAAATCCGGCCCTGATCATCCACCAACATGGCGAATTTAACCCCCATGCGCCGGGCGATCCGGTGCCAGCCCGATGGCCCCGCTACCGAAAGCGCCGTCGCGGCGGCATCCGCATCGGCGCCGTTTCTTCCGATCACGCTGGCCGAAACAATGTGTTTGACCGGCCAGCCGGTGCGCGGATCGATAATATGCGAGTAGCGCACCCCTTCATATTCAAGAAAACGCTCGTAATTGCCCGATGTGTAGAGCACCTCGCCGGGCTTTAGATCAACGGTTGCGATCACACCCCAGGTTTTGGGATGGCGTATGCCGGCGCGCCATGGTCTTTTGCTGTGCAGCCCCATCACATTAAGATCGCCGCCGGCGTTGAGAATCGCATTTTTTATCCCGTGCGCTTTCAGCTGCAAGACCGCCCGATCCAGCGCTTCACCCTTGGCAAACCCGCCAAAATCAAGCTGCATGCCCCTGTTGCTTGAGGACACTTCATGGTCCCTGATCACCAGATCAGCGACTTTCGGTTTGGCTTCCACCCAGGCCCTGATCGCGGCATAGGGCGGCGCGCGGCCCTTGGGCAAATCATCATTGTGAAAGCCCCAATCCGCCACCAGAGCGCCGATGGCGGCGTTAAAAAGTCCGTCGCTTGTCCGCTCATAGCGTTGGGCCTGAAGCAGCAGGGAAAGGAGAAAATCACTGACCTTTGCTGTTTTTCCTGCCGCGATCGCCGCGTTCAGAGTGCTCAGCTCACCGGGCTTCCAGGCATGCCAGTCCTTGTGCATGCGGCGAAAATCAGCCGCAACATCCCTTAATGCCGCCCGTGCCGCCGCCTCATCCTTGTCGCGGATGGTAATCTCGACAATGGTGCCAAAAACATAGAGCTTTTCGCGCAGCTCCTTCTCGGGTTGCTGGCACGCTGAAACCAGCAGCACGAGGACGAGCGCCAAAAAGAGCGGATTAAATTTTCTGTTCGGCATAGCTCTCACCGGCGCGGCGTAAAAACACCGGCTTGAAACGTTCATTCTCCCCGCCGCGCAGCCGGCCGGTGAGCAAAAACCCCAGCCCCAGCCCGGTTATGCCGGCGATTGCCGATACCCCCTCGCCGTACCCCAGCCCCGAGGCCAGCATAGCCCCGAAGATAAGCCCGGCCAGCGGCACCATATAGGCCAGCAGCGAGGCAAAAAGCAGCGCATTATCGGAAAGCCCGATCACAATGCGCTCACCTGTCCGGGCGTCAAAAGTATTCTTGATGCGCAGCTCAACGCCCTTGTCTTTGAATAGTTTCCCCAGCGCGGCGGTGCCGCAACCATGCGCAACCGAACAGGACGCGCAGGTCGATCTGCGCTCGGCGCGCAAATAGGCCCATTTGGCGTCATGCGCGGTGACGGTGGCGCGGGATTCCACCATTTCCTCAAGATAGGCATGACAATCTTGTGTCGGATCGTGCATATGAAGGCCTGATGCTCATCCGGATTCAGGGCGCGGCATATCGCCTTTTTGCCGCTTCCGGCCGTCTTGGCTATTCCCGTTTTGCCGACTTTGGTATATTAGTCAACACAAATACAAATCAACCAGCAAGATATTAGCACAGGCAGCGGGGATTCATGGAAAGTTTTCTCATTATTCTGCTGGGGACGGCTCTTGTTAATAATGTTGTTCTGGTCCGTTTTTTAGGCCTTTGCCCCTTTATGGGCGTCTCCAACAAATATGGCGCCGCCATCGGTATGGGGCTGGCGACAACCTTTGTGCTTACCCTTGCCGCCACCGCGAGCTGGCTGCTGGAAACCTATCTGCTTGAGCCTTTGGGGCTCGAGTTCCTGCGTATTTTGACCTTTATTCTGGTCATTGCCGCCGTTGTCCAGTTTACCGAAATCGCCATCCGCAAATTCTCCCCCGTGCTGTATCAGGTTCTGGGCATCTATCTGCCGCTGATTACCACCAATTGCGCGGTTCTGGGCATTGCATTGCTCAATGTCGAAGAAGACCATGGTTTTGTGGAAAGCGTCCTTTTCGGCTTTGGCTCGGCTCTGGGCTTTACCCTCGTGATGCTGATTTTTGCCGGGCTGCGCGAGAGGCTGGAGCTTTCAGGCGTACCCGAAGCATTCAAGGGGGCGCCGATCGGCTTTGTTACCGCCGGGCTTCTTTCCATGGCCTTTATGGGCTTTTCAGGACTGGTGGCGAACTAGGACCTGTGGACAATAAGGGTTGGGGTACCGGTTTGGCCAGATTGGCCCGGTTTCGTGTTATGAGGAGAAAGGACATGCAGAGCATATTTGACGACGAATGGCGCGAAACCGGGCCAATCCGCCCCGTCAGCACAGCAATCCTTATTGTCCACAGGTCCTAGATGACCGGCGCATTCATCAGCCTTACCCTCATGGGCTTCGTGCTGGGCGGCTCCTTGAGCCTTGCCGCGCGGCTGATGCGGGTGGAAAGCAATCCGCTTGCCGATGAAATCGAATCCATCCTTCCGGGCCTGCAATGCGGCCAGTGCGGCTATCCCGGCTGCCGCGGCGCGGCCGAAGCCCTGAGCAAAGCCGAGGCCGAAATCACCCTGTGCCCGCCCGGCGGAAGCACCATTATCGAAACCCTGGCTGATAAACTGCAAATCCCCTTTGATGTCTCGGGCTTTAAAATCAGGCATCCCGAAGTCGCCCTGATCATTGAAAAAGACTGCATCGGCTGCACCAAATGCATTCAGGTCTGCGGCACCGACGCCATTATCGGCGCCAACAAGCTCATGCATACCGTCATCCCCGAGGCCTGCACCGGCTGCGACAAATGCGTCGAGGCCTGCCCGGTGGATTGCATCAAAATGATCCCGCAAAAAATCCCGCCGCCGGATTTGACCACCTGGCACTGGCCCAAACCCGGCGCGGCGGATGCGCTGGAGATGGAAAGGCTGACGGCATCATGAAGCTTTTTTCCATTCGCGGCGGCGTGCACCCCGATGATCACAAAAAACCGGCAAGCGAGCGCGCAATCAAAACCGCCACTATCCCCGCCAGGTTGCACCTGCCCCTGCGGCAACATATCGGCCAACCGGCAATCCCCGTCGTTACCAAAGGCGAGCATGTCCTCAAGGGTCAGCTTATCGGCAAAAGCGGCGGAGTTGTCAGCGCCCCGGTCCACGCCCCGACCTCCGGCGTTATCGCAGATATCGGCGAGTTTATCGCGCCGCACCCCTCGGGCCTTGCCGGCCTGACCATAACCCTTGAACCGGACGGCGAGGAGAAATGGTGCGAGTTGCCTCCCCCGCTTGATCCCGAGAGCGCTGGACCGCAGGCCCTTGCGGCCCGGGTGAGGGATGCCGGCATTGTCGGCATGGGCGGCGCGGCGTTTCCCTCTTCGATCAAGCTGGCTCTTGGCGCCGATCATCAACTGCACACCCTTGTGGTCAACGGCGCCGAATGCGAGCCTTATCTGACCGCCGATGACCGCCTCATGCGCGAGCATGCCGGTGAAATTCTCGACGGCGTGTCCACTATCATGCGCGCCGCTCACATCAAAAAGGCCATTATCGCCATTGAGGACAACAAGCCCGAAGCGATAAAGGCCATGCGCGCCGCCATTCCCGATGGCGCGGCGATTGAGGTCGCCAGCGTCCCGGCGCGCTACCCCATGGGATCGGAAAAGCATCTCATCGAGGTTGTCACCGGCATTGAGACCCCGGCGCGCAATCTGCCCGCCGATATCGGGGTTTTGATGCATAACGTCGCCACCATCTTCGCCATTCACGAGGCGGTGCGCCATGGCCGCCCGCTAATCTCGCGCATCGTCACGGTGAACGGCGGCGCCATCGCCAGTCCGGGCAATTTGCAGGTTTTGCTCGGCACGCAAATCTCCGATCTCATCGCCAGCTCGGGCGGTTTTGCATCCAGGCCCGGAATTATCCTGCTGGGCGGCCCCATGATGGGAGTGCCCCTGCATGATGA
>JAJRYE010000115.1 GCA_024275895.1 Alphaproteobacteria bacterium
ACAAATGAAAACCGCCAGGTGAGCGCGAAAACCATCCTCATCGCCACCGGATCAACGCCGCAAATGCCCGATGATGTCCGCGGTATCGAGCACGCCATCAGCTCCAATGAGGCGTTTCATCTGGATGAGTTGCCAGACCATATCACCATTGTCGGCGGCGGTTATATCGCGGTTGAATTTGCCGGCATTTTCAGCGGTCTTGGCGTCTCCGTAAGCCTGCTTTACCGCGGCGAGGAAATCCTGCGCGGTTTTGATGATGATCTGCGCGCCGCCCTGCACAGCGAAATGGTCAAGAAAGGCATTGATGTGCGGGTGATGAGCCATGTCACCGCGATTGAAAAAACCGGGCAGGGCTTTGATCTTAACCTTAAGAACGGCGATACGCTCGGCACCGGTCTTGTCATGTACGCTACCGGGCGTATTCCCAATGTCGAAGGGCTCGGGCTTTCAAAGCTTGGCGTCAAGATGGGCTGGAACGGCTATATCATCGTTGACGAGTTCTCCCGCTCATCGGTGGACAACATATATGCGGTCGGCGATGTCACCCACCGCATGAACCTTACCCCCGTCGCCATCCGCGAGGGGGCCGCCTTTGCCGAGACCGTTTTCAACGCCAACCCTTCAACGGTCGATTATGACGATATCCCCACCGCCGTGTTCTCGCAGCCCGAGCTTGGCACGGTCGGCCTTACCGAAGCGCTGGCACGCGAGCGTTATAAAAAGCTTGATGTTTACAAGGCTCACTTTCGCCCCATGAAGCACACCCTGACCGGGCGCGATGAAAAAATCCTAATGAAGCTGCTTGTATGCGGCGAAACCGGCAAGGTGGTCGGGGCCCATTTCATGGGGCCCGATGCGGGCGAGCTTGTGCAGCTGGCCGGCGTGGCTCTGAAAATGGGCGCGACCAAGGCAGATTTTGACCGTACTGTTGCGGTTCATCCTTCGGCGGCCGAAGAGCTTGTGCTTATGCGCGAGCCGGTGGAATAGGACATTCCGGGGAGGTATCTGGAGATTATGAGAAGATTTGCCCTTGCCGCCTTCCTGCTTTTGCTGATGCCGGCTCTTGCCTGGCCGAGGGGCGAGTTGCGCCGGATTTATGAACCGGCCATCAGTAGCCAGGACCAGATCTCGTTGAGCGATATCAAGCGATCAGGCGTCGTATCGGAAATTCTCCGCTTCATAAACAATGAATTCGACCTGCCCGATGATCTTTATATCCGCCTTGGCGCGCGCCGCGGGCCGCTGTTTGACAACCAGTATGGCGAGATCGATATTCCCTATTCATTTGTAACAATGACCCGCAATGTCTTCGCCCGGGCCTGGCCGGACAAGAGTGAGGACGAGATTTTCAACGCCAGCATGGATGTGCTCATGCATGTCCTCATGCATGAGATGGGCCATGCGCTGCTTGATCTTTATGGCATTCCCGCCATCCGCAATGAAGAAAACGAGGTCGATGACCTCGCCGCCATTTTGCTGGTGGAAATGTTTGAAGACGGCGGCAAGATTGTCCTGAGTGCCGCCAAGGCCTTTGATCTGCAAAGCACGAGGGGCGGTGCCTATGAGCGCGAACATGAAGGAACCGAACACGGGCTCAGCGTCGAGCGTTTTCGCAACATGGCCTGCCTTGTTTACGGCTCTGATCCCAAAAAATACCCCGAATTGCTGGAAAATACCGGTCTGACCATTGATGACGCCAAAGAATGCACCCGAAGATACAAGATCCGCCGCGCCTACTGGTTTGAGACGCTGGGCTCGAATATGAAAAGAAACAGCCCCCTGCGTCCGGCTACGACAAAGAAAGAGGGGTTCTGGAGCTCGGTAAGTTCAACCCTCAGGCGCGTTTTTGATCGCGACTGAGCAGTTTCATATTTTTATTAAATCAGCACCATCCTCGCCCCGCCCGGCGCCGTTCAAACGTGATTGAGTTTAAATCCCGGTCATGGCCGGGATTTCGGGCACGGCAAGATTGCGCCGGTTTTTAAGCTTCTCGGCAATCTGGAACGCCATTTCAAGCGCCTGATCGGCGTTGAGGCGCGGGTCGCAATGGGTGTGATAGCGGCTGGAAAGGTCAGCCTCGCGCAATTTGCGCCGCCCGCCGGTGCATTCGGTCACATCCTGCCCCGTCATTTCAAAATGCACCCCGCCGGCATGGCTGCCCTCGGCCTCGTGAATGTCCATGAAGCTTTCCAGCTCCGACAATACGCGCTCGAAGGGCCGGGTTTTATAGCCATTCGCCGCCTTGACCGTATTGCCGTGCATGGGATCGGACGACCACACCACAACGCGCCCCTCGCCCTGAACCTTGCGGATAAGGCGCGGCAGCCCGTCACCGATGGCATCGGCTCCGAAGCGGGTAATCAGGGTGAGGCGCCCGGCCTCGTTTTGCGGATTCAGGATATCGATCAGTCGGATCAGATTATCCGGTTCCGTGGTGGGGCCGATTTTAACCCCGATCGGGTTTTTAATGCCGCGGCAAAATTCGATATGGGCGTTTTCCGGCTGCCTTGTGCGCTCGCCGATCCACAGAAAATGCCCCGAAGTGCCGTACCACTCCCCGGTGGTGGAATCGATGCGCGTCAGCGCTTCCTCATAGCCCAAAAGCAGCGCCTCATGGCTGGTGTAAAACTCGGTCGAGCGCAATTTGGGCGTATCTTCAGACGATATGCCGCAAGCGCGCATAAATGCCAAGGTCTCCGATATCCGCTCGGTCAGTTCCTGATAGCGCTCCCCGGCCGGGCTGTCCTCGACAAAGCTTAAAGTCCAGCGGTGGACATGCTCCAGATTGGCGTAGCCGCCCTGGGCAAAAGCGCGCAGCAGGTTCAAGGTCGCCGCCGATTGCCGGTAGGCCTTGATCATGCGCTCGGGGTCGGGAAAGCGTTTTTCAGGATCAAACGCAATCTCGTTGATGATATCGCCGAAATAACTCGGTAGTTCCTGATCGCCCTGTTTTTCCGTCGGCGCCGAGCGCGGCTTGGCGAACTGGCCCGCAATGCGCCCCACCTTGACGACGGGAAGTGAGCCGGCGAAGGTCAGCACCACCGCCATTTGCAGTAGAACCCGGAAAAAATCGCGGATATTGTCGGCATTGTGCTCGGCAAAGGATTCGGCGCAATCGCCGCCCTGAAGCAGAAAGGCGCGCCCGTCGGCGACAGCGGCCAGCTCGGCTTTGAGCCGGCGCGCCTCACCGGCGAAAACAAGCGGCGGAAACCCGGCGAGCTGCGCCTCGTATCTGGCAAGGCGTTTTGCATCAGGATATTCAGGAACCTGTAGAATGGGCTTTTCCCGCCAGCTGGCAGGCGACCAGTTTACCGCCATCGTCTTTGCACCGTACTTTATCGTTCATGAGGCCTGCTTGAAAGACCTCTTCGTGTATCACGCCCCTGTATACACCAGAATTCTCGAATTTGAACCGCTCGTGAATAATATTTAAAACCGCGCCGGCATGGCGATTCTCGGGCTTGTTTGCTCACCGCGAAGCGGTTAGGGTTTGCGCGTCTTGAACTTATCCATATGTGGGCAAAATGCGTCTCGTCAATAAATTCTGTCTCGCTGTTTTTCTGGCGGGTTTTTTCTTTTTCCAATCAACGGCCGCCTTTGCCGTCGAGACCGCGGCGGAGCGCCAGATTAATGAGTGGAGCAAGACCCTCGGCAAGATTGAAAAATCGCTCAAAAGAGCCGATTTGCCCGAAAGCGATCTGGAGCAAATCCGCGCCCGGCTTGCCGAAATCAAGGGCGAAGCCCGCAAGCTGCGCGCCAAGCACGAGCCCGAACTTGAAGCCCTTGAGCAGCAGCTTAAAAAAATCGGCCCCAAGCCCAAGGAAGGTGAGGAACCTGAAGCCATCGCCAAAACGCGCAAGGAGCAAACAGCGCTGCTGGAGCTGCAAAAAAGTCTTTCTAACGGGGTGGGGCTGGTTGTCCTGCGCAGTTCCCAGCTTGATGGCCTGGCTTCCGAAATCCAGAGAAAATATTTTTTGGGCAATCTGCTCTCACGCACAAAGAGCGCCCTGAACCCGTTTTTGTGGGTGGACGCGATTTCCTATCTGCCTGATTTTTCAACCCGCATCCGCCTGCTTGTCGAGGGCTGGCTGCGCGGTGTGGAAGAGACAGGCAGCAATCTGAAGCTGTTTTTTATTGCCCTTTCCTTGATTTTTGCCCTGCTGGTTGCCTTTCCCTTGCGCTACTGGACCCAGTCAAAAGCGCGTCCGATCATAGATTCGGATGAACCGGCCTACGCGCGCCGGATCACCGTTGCCGCGCTTACCGCCGCCGCCGATATCCTGCCCCCCCTGACAGCGGCCTGGCTGTTTTACGGCGCATTATATCTCACCGAGGTTTTAAACCTGCGCATGGGCAGGATTGTGCTGGCCGCGGTTATGGCGATTTCGGCTTTTGTCCTCATCCGCGGCGTGGCGCGGGCGATCCTCTCGCCTTACGCCCCCAGATGGCGCCTTGGCGTTTTGCCCGACAGCTCGGCCCAGCGTATTTATTCTCTGGTGGCGGCCGCAGCGCTGATTTTCGGTCTCGATTATTTCTTCACCCGTCTCAGTTCGGTCCTGTTTCTCGACTTGCCGTTCACCATTGCCCAGTCGGTTATTTCCGCCGCCTCCATAGCGGTGTTGCTGGCGCTGGTTCTCAATACCCCGCTGGGAGTTCTCTCCGAGCTGGAAACGCCCCCCGAGCGGGCAAAATTCATCTGGCTCAGACGTATGCGCTCCTTGTTGTGGCTGCTGGTTTTTGCCATTTTTATCACCCTTGCCGCCGGTTATATCGCCCTTGGCCGCTTCCTGGCCATCCAGTCCGTGACCACCGGCCTGCTGGTGATCTCGTTTTACGTGCTGCATCTGCTGGCAGATGAAACCTTGATCGTAAGGCTGCAACCTGAACGCTCAACGGGTAAATTCCTGCAAAGAATCTTTGCCCTCAGCAGCCGCGCCGTTGAGCGTTTTGGCCTTGCCCTCGCCACCTTGATCGATATTTCGCTCGTTCTGGCCGGCATTCCTCTTGTCATTTTACAATGGGGGGTGCAGTGGGAAGATGTCCGCGGCTGGATATCCGCCGCCTTTTTTGGCATTGAGTTTGGAAATATCCGTATCTCCATATCCTCGGTGCTGATCGGGCTGGCTGTTTTTGCCTTTGGCTTTCTTCTCACCCGGTTGTTTCAGAAATGGCTCGATACGCGCCTGCTCAGCCGTACAAAGCTCGATACCGGGGTCAGAAACTCGATCCGTACCGGGACCGGCTATGCCGGCATCATGCTTGCCGCTTTGCTGGCCATGTCTTATGGCGGAGTCGATTTCACCGGTATCGCGGTTGTTGCTGGCGCCTTGTCCGTCGGCATCGGTTTTGGTTTGCGCTCGATTGTGAATAACTTCGTCTCCGGCCTCATCTTGCTGGTCGAGCGACCCTTCAAGGCCGGCGACTGGATCGTGGTTGGCTCCGATGAGGGCTATGTCAAAAAAATCAAGGTGCGCTCAACCGAGATCGAGACCTTCAACCGCGCTTCGGTGATTGTGCCAAATGCCGATCTGATCACCAAGCCGGTGACCAACTGGACGCACAAAAGCAAGCTGGGGCGCATCACAATCCCCATAGGGGTGAGTTATGATTCCAGCCCCGATCAGGTCAAGGCGCTGCTTCTCAAATGCACTGAGAATGTCGAGATCATCGAGAAGGACCCGGCGCCTTACGTGTTGTTCACGGATTTTGGCGACAACGCCCTGATTTTTGAGCTGCGCGCCTATATCAAGGATGTCTCGAAATCCCTCTCCACCTCCAGCGCGCTTCGCTTCGCCATCTTCCGCTCCCTGAACGCGGCGAATATCGCCATTCCCTTCCCGCAGCGCGACATTCACATTATCCCACAGCCCGAGCCGAAGGAAGAGGCAGGGGAGGGGATGCGGGCCGGGCAGCCAAACAAGCTATGACAGAGGCCCGCGCGCCCTCCCCACCATCCTTTACAAACTCCTGAGGGTGGTGGGGAGGGGGCGCGGGCCGGGAAGTCAACAACAACAAAGCGGCGCGGGCCGGTTTTCACAAAGTGTGAGAAACTTTACCCGGTGATTTCAATATCGGAGAAGAAATAGGCAATCTCCACTGCCGCGGTTTCGGGCGCATCGGAGCCATGCACCGAATTGGCCTCCAGGGATTCGGCAAAATCCTTGCGAATCGTGCCTTCGGCGGCGTCCGCCGGATTGGTGGCGCCCATCACTTCGCGGTTTTTGGCAATGGCATTTTCGCCTTCCAGAACCTGCACCACCACCGGGCCGGAGATCATGAAGGCGACAAGGTCATCAAAGAAGGGGCGCTCTTTATGCACCGCGTAAAAACCTTCCGCCTGCGCCCTGGTCAGTTGCAGGCGCTTGGAGGCAATGATACGCAAACCGGCGGCCTCAAGACGGGCGATGATCTGCCCCGTCAGGTTGCGCCGTGTGGCATCGGGCTTGATGATTGAAAACGTGCGTTGCAGAGCCATGGATTTGTCCTTTGGTTAAGCATTTGAGAATAGGAATTTGCGCCGCTTATAGCTATGGCCCTGCATGAGGGCAAGTGAACAATCGACGTATCCGTCTTTGCCATGCTAAAGACCCCTGATGTTGCATATTAACGATATCACCTGGCGTTTCGGGGCACGCACCTTGCTTGACGGGGCCAGCGCCGCGATCCCGGCGGGCCACAAGGTCGGGCTGGTGGGGCGCAATGGCTGCGGCAAATCCACCTTGCTGAAAATCATCGCCGGCGAGCTGGAGCCCGAAGGCGGCGCCATCTCCCTGCCCAAGGGGGCGCGCAAGGGCATGGTGCGGCAAGAGGCGCCCGAGGGCAAAACCGCCCTCATCGACTGGGTGCTGGCGCAAGACACCGAGCGGGCGCAATTGCTCGAAGAGGCGGACACCGCCACCGATGGCCACCGGATCGGCAATATCCACACGCGCTTGCAGGATATCGGCGCTCATTCCGCCCCCGCCAGAGCCGCCTCGATCCTCGCCGGGCTGGGTTTTGACAATGCCGCCCAGCAGCGCCCGTTATCCGAGTTTTCCGGTGGCTGGCGCATGCGCGTCGCGCTCGCCGCGCTGCTCTTTACCGAGCCTGATCTGCTGCTGCTTGATGAGCCGACCAACTATCTTGATCTGGAGGGCACGTTATGGATCACTGCCTATCTGCGCTCCTATCCGCGCTCGGTGGTGGTGGTCAGCCATGACCGCGATCTGCTCAACACCTCGGTGCAGGGCATTTTGCATCTGGACAATGGCAGGCTTGATTACACGCCGGGCACCTATGACCGCTTCGAGACGCTGCGGCGCGAAAAACAGGCGCTGCAACTGAGCCTGAAGAAAAAGCAGGACGATGCGCGCCGCCATATGGAAGCCTATGTCAACCGCTTCCGCGCCCAGGCCAACAAGGCAAGGCAGGCGCAAAGCCGCCTCAAAGCCCTGGCCCGCCTGCAACCCATCGCCGCCATTGTCGATGAACATGTCGCCCCTTTCGTATTTGAGGCCCCGGCAAAGGCCATGGCTCCGCCGCTGCTGCGTCTGGAAGAGGTCTCCGTGGGCTATGAGGCGGGCAAACCGGTTCTTTCGGGCCTTGATCTGCGCATCGACCCGCAGGACCGCATAGGCCTTTTAGGCGCCAACGGCAACGGCAAGAGCACCTTCGCCAAATTGCTCACCGGCAAGCTTGCCCCCATGAGCGGGCGCAAGAAAATCCACAAAAAAGCCCGCATCGGCTATTTCGCCCAGCACCAGATGGATGAACTGGCCGATGCCGAAACCCCCTATGATCACATCCGCGAGCTGATGCCCGAGGCCACCGAGGCGCAGGTGCGCTCCAGACTGGGCGGGCTTGGCTTTGGCATTGACAAGGCCGATACCAAGACCGATCACCTCTCGGGCGGTGAAAAGGCACGGCTGCTTTTTGCTCTCGCCGGTTTCGGCGCGCCGCATATGCTCATTCTCGATGAGCCCACCAACCATCTTGATGTAGACAGCCGCGAGGCGTTGATCCGGGCGCTGAATGAATATGAAGGCGCGGTGATCCTCATCTCGCATGACCGCCACCTTATCGAGACCTGCGCCGATCAGCTCTGGCTGGTGGACGGGGGGAGCGTCAAACGCTTTGACGGCGATATGGATGATTACCGCAAACTCCTGCTCGATGCCCGCCGCGGCCGCGCCAAACGCTCTGTTGAGAAGAAAGGCGCCGCCAAACCGGTGAATGACGCCCAGGCCAAACAGGCTCTGCGCCAGCAAAAGGCCAAAGCCCGCGCCGCCATCGCGCCCCTGCGGCAAAAAGCCAGAACAGCGGAAAAGGAAATCACCCGTCTGGAGCGCGAAATCGCCCGGCTCGATAATGATCTCGCCGCCCCGGACCTGTTCACCAAAACGCCTGAAAAGGCCGCCGATCTGGGTCGAGCCCGCGCCCGCGCCGTCATCGCCGTGAACAAGGCCGAAGAGGCATGGATGAAGGCCATGGAAGACTACGAACAGGCCAAGGCGGCGCAGTAGGGGGCACAGCCTCAATTACTCAAAGAGCTGAGAAAGGCATTTAAACAGCTTTGTTGCTTCAGATTTGAATCCACAGCGTCTTTGTCTGCAATGATAAAAAAATGGTGATACCGGCTGAACATTAAGATTGGAAAAAAACCGGGCCAGCCCGGAAAATCTCTTGATTTTCTTCCCGCGTCATTCCTGCCTTCGCAGGAATGACAATGAGAACCAAGGTTGAGCCTGATATATCCCCACAATTTTAAACACGATGCCTGGCGGACCAGAAACCGGGCGCCGCTCAGGCCCCGCCAAACTTGCTTGGGCTTATCTTCGCTGATAGAAGTGAAGCGGACATGAAGTCTCTGTTTGTCTCTGCCGCTCTGTTTTTTGCCGCCGCCTTGCCTGTGGCGGCTGGCGGGCCTGCTTTTGACGGCCCCGTCTTCGATACCCATATGCATTATTCGCGCAGTGCCTGGGCGGTGTATTCACCCGGTGATGTTCTGCAAAAAATGGATAAGGCCAATGTTGCCGCCGCGCTGGTTTCCTCTACCCCCGGTGAGGGCACGGCAAGGCTTGTGGCCTTTGCCCCCGGGCGCATCACCGCCGGTTATCGCCCCTATATGACGCCGTCTGACAGAACACGCTGGTTTAAATCCGCCGGATTGCTGAGCCTTGGCAAAACCCGGCTGATGCTGCGCCGCCACAAGGCTTTTGGCGAGGTGGTGCTCTATTTCCCCAATAATCTTGAGACGCCGCAAATGGCGCAATATCTCAAAATGGTGGCGCAGCAGAATCTGGTACTGCATCTTCATTCCGATGCCGCCGTAGTGGAGGCGGTTTTTAAACAGCAGCCGGAGATAAAAATCCTCTGGGCCCATGCCGGATTTCTCGAACCGGCGGCAGTTATCGGGCGGATGCTCGGGCAGTACCCCAAATTATGGGCCGAGCTTTCCTACCGCGCCGATGATATTACAGGCGCTGATGGCGTGGAAACGGAGTGGAAAGCGCTGTTCATGCGCTTTGGAAACCGCTTCACCATCGGCTCGGATACCTGGAACAACTCCCGCTGGGACATGTATCCGTATCTCATTAACCGGCACCGCAACTGGCTGGGCGCATTGCCGCGCGCACTGGCGCAAAAAATCGCCTTTCAAAACGCGGC
Organism: Alphaproteobacteria bacterium; assembly: GCA_024275895.1. Lineage (GTDB taxonomy): Bacteria > Pseudomonadota > Alphaproteobacteria > Rhizobiales > BM303 > BM303. The sequence goes on from JAJRYE010000115.1 coordinate 9,646, forward strand.
GGCTCTGCTTGAAAAAGCCGGCCCTCCGGCTTCTCGTCTTACCCCCGGAAAACAAACCGGAATCTTGGCCAGGGGGTATCATCGTAAGCATCAAAAATATCAAAGCCCTGCAGGGTGAGGCCGTGATTGGTGAAATCCATGATTTCGCTTTTTGCCAGTGGCCAGGGCGGGCCCTCGGCAGGCTCGCTTTCCGTGCGGCCGCGGCAGATGACGAGGAGGGTTCCGCCGGGTTTTATAAATGAGGCGATGGCCTTTATGGCGCGGCGGCGCAAGGGTGCGGGCAGGGATTGCAGGGTGTAGATTTCATTGACCAGATCAAACTTCTGCCGCCAGATTGCGGGCGGCGCGAAGAGATCGGCGCTCTGGTATCTGACCTTTGAGGAGCAAAAGCGCTGCCGCGCCCATCTGATGGCGCTGGGAGAAAGATCAAAAGCGGTGACGGACATGCCGGCAGCGGCCAGCGCCTGCGCATTATCCCCCAGCCCGCAGCCCACATCGAGCGCTTCGACGGGGCCGGAACGCAGGCCCGCCAGCCAGTCCGCAAGCAGTGGGTGAGGGTGCAAATCGGCCCAGGGGACATGATCGCTGTTGCCCTTTGCGCCGGCATAAACCTGCTCGAACCAGCCCTTCGCATCGCCTCTGGCCAGATGCTGCCGTGCAATCTCGCTCACGGATTTACGATCCATAAATCAGCTTTTGGTTTCGGAGGTGAATTCTTTTTCCAGTTGCTTTTCCATCTTCAGCAAATCGTCGGGAACCGGCATCCCCATGGCACGGATTTCGGATATTTTTTCAACCAGCTGCATCCACAGCTCATGGCGGTCCTCGGGCTGGTTTTCCATCTCGGTCAACAGCAGCGAAATCTCTGCCATCAGTGTATCAAAGGCCATTATTGCACTCCTGTTAATTCTGTTTTTCCCATTTGCCCTGAGGAGACTGGCGCCAATAGGTGACATCATGCCCGGCATCCAGCGCCGCTTTATATGATTTGCGCGCCCGCGCTTTTTCCCGTTCATCCTTACCGTTGAACAGAAACACCGCCCGGTCAAGCCCTTGCGCCAGCCCCAGATCCGCCCCGTGGACAAGAAAGCGCACATTGGCTTTATTGGGGTTTTCATCCTTGTCCGTCAGCCAGACCGGATGTCTGTGGGCCTGCGCATCGCCCGGCCCGCCATGGGGCAGAAAGGAATCCTCACGATAGCTCCACAGCAACTCGTCAAGCGGTTTTAAACGTTCCGGGTCGCCGCTTTGCACCACCACCCGCCAGCCGCGCTCAAGGCTGATCTCCAGCAATCCTGGCAAAACCTGCTCCAGCGAACGCTTTTCAAGATGGTAAAACAAAACTTGCGTCATTCATAATGATCCGCAACAAGCTGATTCAAAAGCCGCACCCCATAGCCCGAGGCCCAGCTCTGGCTGATGGCGGTTTTGGGCGAATCCATCGCCGTTCCGGCAATATCAAGATGCGCCCAGGGGGTCTTGCCGACAAAGCGTTGCAGGAACTGCGCCGCAGTGATGGAGCCGGCAAACCGCCCACCGATATTCTTCATATCGGCAACCTTGGAATCAATCATCTTGTCATAAGCCTCGCCCAGGGGCAGCCGCCAGAGTTTTTCGCCCGAGCTCCGCCCCGCCGCAGCCAGATTTTTCGCCAGCTTGTCGTTATTGGAGAACAATCCGGCATGCTCCTTGCCCAGCGCCACCAGAATGGCGCCGGTAAGGGTGGCAAGGTTAATGATGAATTCGGGCTTGAATTTGTCAATTGTGTAGCTGAGCGCATCACATAAAACCAGCCGCCCTTCCGCATCTGTATTGAGGATTTCAATCGTCTGACCCGACATGGAAGTAACCACATCGCCGGGGCGCTGGGCGCGCCCGTCAGGCATGTTCTCAACCAGGCCGATAACCCCGACCGCGTTGATCTTCGCGCCGCGCCCGGCCAGCGCCGCCATCAGCCCGCTCACCGCGGCGGCCCCGCCCATATCGCCCTTCATATCGCCCATCCCCGCGCCGGGTTTGAGCGATATGCCGCCGGTGTCAAACGTCACCCCCTTGCCGACAAAGGCGTAAGCCGGATCATCCTTGCCCGCCCCCGTCCAGCGCATGATCACAAGGCGGCTGCCGCGCTCCGAGCCCTTCCCGACGCCGAGCAAAGCGCGCATACCGAGTTTTTTCATTGCCTTTTCGTTCAAGGTTTCAACCTTCAGACCGGTGCTTTTCAGCTTCTCGCAGCGCCGGGCGAAAGCGGCCGGATAGAGCGTATTGGCCGGCTCGTTGACCAGATCGCGGGCAAGAAAGACGCCATCGGCAACCGCATCCAGCGGCTTGAATGCCTTGCGCGCCAATGTGGAATGCGCCGTGCGCAAGGACAGGCTGGTCAGGGGTTTGTCATTGTCTTTCTTCGCCGTTTTATATTTGTTGAACCGGTAGCTGCGCAGTTTTGCGCCCAGGGCCAGCCGGGCACAGATTTGCGCCGTTTCGGTTTTCATCCCCTCAATGTTCTCGACAACAACAGCCGCTGTCTTGCCGAATTTGCCCCCCAGTTTGCCGAGGATTTCACCGCCCAGAAGCTCAGTCGCGCTCTCATCCAGCTTGTCCGCCTTGCCGATTCCCGCCAGAAGAAGGCGTGAGTTCTCCAGCCCTTCGGGCGCAACAATCTCAAGAAATGATTTTTTCTTGCCGGTGAAATCGGCCATATCCATGGCGCGGGTCAAAAGCCCGCCGGTTTGTGAATCAAGCTGCCGTGTCAGCTCTCCCATTTTGCGCCCCTGCGCGATGAGCAACACAACAGAGCCTTTTTCGGGCATGGAAAGCGCGGCAAAATTGATTTTCATGATTTTCCTGTTCGCATATGAAGCTGCAATTTAAAATCCGGGCCGCATCATAACGCGCTTTTCCGGGCGCGAACAGATGCAAAAGTTTTTGATTTTCCGACAAATAAAGTGACTGTTGAACATTAAATTGCCCCTTTAATAAGTGAGGGGAAAATGTATTATACGAAACCATAATCTGAAGCGAAGATCAGGCCGGGTGAAGCAATCCATTCCCTGACCTGAGAACACGGGGAATCCGGCATCCGTGACAAGGGTGCCTTTGAAGAGGGGTGTCTCTTACCCTTTCAGGAGGGTGTCTCTTGCTGGTGTCTCTTGCTAAAGAGTCATCGAACAGGAAATGGCCATCAGCGCCGTGGCTCGCATGGTGTACAGTGTGTCGTTTGTCTGAAATTGTGAGGAGCAGGCCAGGAATGCGTGGATGAACTTTAATCACGGGAGTTTGAAAAACAGTTCTGCAACCGCCGGGCGCGAAAAGGCTTTGCCCCGGCTGTTTTGCATGGGCGGTTTTTCGCTTTTTGCTCTCGTCTGCGCCCTGATTATGTTTGTGTTTGCGAGCCCCGCCATCGCTGCCGTTGAGGGCCGGGTCAAGGTCAAGATCGCCAAGGTCAAGCCGGGCACAAAACTGCTTTTTGAATCCGAGAAGATGACCTATTACAAAAACCGCGATACGGTTGTCGCCACGGGAAATGTCCACCTTTATTACGGTCCCTATGCCCTGCGCGCTGACAGGATTGACTGGATGCGCCGCACCGACAAGGTTGTCGCCAAGGGCAATGTTGTGTTCCGCGATGCCAACGGCAATCTGGTGAATGCGCCCTATGCGGTGCTTGTTGACAAGTTCCGCGAAGGGTTCTTGCGCTCGGTTTCGGTTGTTTTCACCAATAACGCCAAGCTGGCCGGCGTCAGCGCCGAGCGTTACGACGGCAATATCACAATTCTCAACAAGGCTGTCTATTCACCGTGCAAAACCTGCCAGGAGCACCCTGAAAAGGCGCCGCTATGGCAGATCAAGGCCGTCAAGGTCACCCATGATGAGGCCAAAAAGACGATCTATTACAAGGATGCAAAATTTGAGTTCTTCGGTACGCCAATCGCCTATCTGCCCTATTTTTCCCATCCCGACCCGACGGTAAAACGCAAAACCGGCCTCATCTCTCCGGGGCTGTCTTTTGCCCGCCATTACGGCGCCGGTCTGACGGTGCCGCTGTTTATCAATCTTGCCCCCAATTACGATCTCACCTTGAGCCCGACATTCACCACAAGGCAGGGGCTGCTGGGCCAGTTTGAATGGCGGCACCGGACAAGGACCGGCGCCTATTTCATCCGTCCCACCGGGATTTACGAGTTTAACTGGTATGGCCCCGACACCGGGCGCAAACGCTTGCGCGGCAGCCTGGAATCGGCGGGCAGGTTTGCCTTTAATAAAACCTGGTCCTGGGGCTGGAATCTCTGGGCAGTTTCGGATGACACCTTCCTCAACAGCTACGGGCTGGAATCTGATTCCGATCTGGTCTCGGATGTCTTTCTTACCGGGCTTTCCGGCCGGAATTATTTTAACGCCCAGGCGTTTTATTTTCGCGGCCTGCTGGCAACGGACCGCAAAAGCACAACGCCGGTCGTGCATCCCGTTATTGATTACAATCTCGTTTTCAGTGAGTCGGTTTTCGGCGGCGAGATGGGCTTTGACGCCAATGTGATGAGCCTGTCCAGAACCAAGGGAGCCGATTCAAACCGGCTTTCCGCCGATTTGCACTGGAAGCGCACCTTCACCAGCGCCGCCGGGGTGCAAACCACGCCGTTCTGGAGTTTGCGCGGCGATGTTTACAATACCAGAAACGTGGCGGGCAGCCCCAATGCCACAGATAATTTCGTCCGCGTCATGCCCAGTATCGGCGTGGAATACAGCTGGCCGTTTATCAGTCTGCTTGACTGGGGGGCGCAAACCTTCACCCCGGTTGCCCAGATCATCGCCAGTCCCGGCGAGGTCAAGGCGGGCCGGATCAGCAATGAAGACAGCCAGACGATTGAATTTGACGATATCAACCTGTTTTCGCGCAATAAATTTGACGGGCTTGACCGGGTCGAGGGCGGGGTCAGGGCCAGTCTGGGCTTCAAATACCGGATTGAACACGCCTCGGGCGGGTATGCCGCCTTTACTTTCGGCGAGGCGTTTCATCTGGCCGGCCGCAACAGCTTTGGCGCCGATACCGGCCTGCAATCGGCGCGTTCCGATTTTGTCGGCGGTCTGCAATTTTATCCCTTCAAGGGGTTCTCTCTCGGCAGCCGGATACGTCTCGACAAGAACACATTCGCAATCAAACGCCATGAACTGGACATAGAAGGGCGCTACGGGCGCTTGTGGGGCAAGGCTCTCTACACCCGGTTAAAGGCTCAGCCGGCCCAGGGCATGCCACTTGACCGCGAAGAGGTTGACACCAATTTCAGCTTTAACCTCAATGATAACTGGAAGGTGCTCGCCGGTGCGCGCTACGATATTGAGAACAACGATATCATTGAAGAAAGTTTTGGAATTAATTATGATGACGAATGTTTCAACGCCACATTATCGGTCGAAAACCGCTTCACCCGTGACCGGGATATCAGGCGCGATTTCAAGGTCTCGCTTTCCGTTGTGCTGAAAACCGTAGGCGGCTCCAGCGTCAGTACGACAGCCAACAGGGCCGTGAGATAATCTGGCCGCAATGGGTGGAATGAATGCAAAACCCGATCCAGAGCAAGCTGAACCTGTCCGGAAAAAGAATGATTGATAGCTTTAAATACAGTTTTACGCCTTACATGCGCCTTCTCGCCTTGGTGCTGATCGGGTTTTGCAGCCTTCTGCCATCCCAGGGCCGGGCGCAGTCGGTGCAAAGGGTTGTCGCCACGGTAAATGACGAGCCCATCACCATTTATGACCTTAAACAGCGTATAGGCTTCGCGGTTGCCACCTCCCGCTCAAGGCGCTCCAAGGCGCTGACCAGCCTTATCCTCAAGCAGCTTATTGATGAGAAACTAAAACTTCAGTCGGCAAAACAAGAGGGCATCGAGATTACCGACCAGCAGGTTCAAAGCTCCCTCGATACCATCGCAAAGCGCAACAAGCTGACTTATAAAAAACTCAAGAAGTTTTTGTCCAGCCGCGGCGTGGGGGCAAAAACCCTGGAGAATAAAATCCGCACGGAACTGGCCTGGGGCGAGGTTATCCGCAAGAAATTCCGCTCCCTCATTTCCATCGGATCGTCTGATATTGATCTGGAATTATCCAAAAGTGACAAAAAAGCCGGGGCCAAAAAGAAAAGCGGCAAACAGGTTGTTTTTGAGCTGACAAAACTGACCGTCCTGTTTACCCGCGGGCGCACCGACAGGGAAGTCCGCGAACGGATGATTGATGCTGAAAAGCTCAGGGCATCTTTTAAAACCTGCCGCAGATGGAAGGCCGAGGCGCGCAAATACCGCAATGTCAAACACAAACACGCAAGGGATATCAATGCGGATGACCTGAAAGATCCTCTCAAGTCGATCTTGCTGAAAACGGAACCCGGCCAGGTCACCCCCGCATCCATTGTCGCGGGCGGCATCGAGATCGTTGCCGTATGCAATCGCAAGGAAGTCTCAACCGCAAAAACAAGGCGCGAAAATGTTGAGATCCAGTTGAAAAATCAGCAATTCAACCAGTTCTCGCAACGCTATTTGCGCGATTTGCGCCGCGATGCCGTGATCGAATTCCTTGGCCGCGACGGCAAAAAAACCCTGAAATTCAAGCCCGCGCAATTCTGATGGCGACCCGCTCCCATCTTCTCGCCCTGACCATGGGCGAGCCGGGCGGGATCGGTATGGATATCACCCTTGCCGCCTGGACAATCCGCAATCCGGATGAGCCCTTTGTCTTTATCGGCAATGCCGACGGGCTCAAAGCGCGGGCGCACCAGCTTGGGATTGACGCCCCCGTCACCAGGGTTAAAAATCCGCAAGATGCGGCTTTGGTTTTCCGCCATGGCCTGCCGGTGCTTGATATCAAATTGCCCGCGCCCGCCCCGGCCGGCAAACTCGTTCCGCAAAATGCCGGTGCAGTGATCCACGCCATCAAAACTGCGGTTGAGCTGACCACATCCGGCCAGACGCAGGCGCTGGTGACAAATCCGGTCCATAAAAAAAACCTCTATGATTCAGGTTTCAAATTCCCCGGCCATACGGAATACCTTGCCTCTCTGGCCGCAAGCGGCGGCAGGACCCCGAAGCCGGTCATGATGCTGGCCTGCCCGGCGCTTCGCGTTGTGCCGGTAACCGTTCATATCGCCCTGGCGCAGGTTGCCCCCGCCCTGACCCGCGAGCTGATCACCGCGACGGCCAAAATCGCCAGCCATGATCTTGAAACACGATTCGGCATTAAAAATCCGCGCCTTGCCATTGCCGGCCTTAACCCCCATGCGGGCGAGGGCGGCGGCATGGGGCATGAGGAGCAAGGCATCATCGCCCCCGCCATCGCTGATTTGCGCGCGGCGGGCATAGACGCCTTTGGCCCCTTGCCCCCCGATACCATGTTTCATGAACAGGCGCGAAAAACCTATGACGCGGCGTTGTGCATGTATCACGATCAGGCCCTCATCCCCCTCAAGACGCTCGATTTCCACCACGGGGTAAATGTCACTCTCGGCCTGCCGTTCTTGCGCACCTCGCCCGATCACGGCACCGCGCTTGATCTGGCCGGGACGGGCAGGGCAAACCCGGCCTCATTGATCGCCGCCATGGATATGGCGCGCCAGGGGGGGGCATGAATTCAGGCGGCGATAATCTCCCGCCCCTGCGCGATGTGATCCGCAAACACAAACTGGCGGCGCGCAAATCCCTGGGGCAGAATTTTCTTCTTGACCTCAATCTGACCGACCGCATCGCCCGCTCCGCCGGGGATCTGAGCGCTTGTGATGTGCTGGAAATCGGTCCCGGCCCCGGCGGCCTTACCCGCTCTTTACTCGCCCTGGGCGCGCGCAAGGTTGTGGCGATCGAGCGCGATGAGCGCTGCCTTGCCGCATTGGCGCAGATTGAGGCGTGCTATCCCGGAAAGCTGGATGTTATTGCAGGTGATGCTCTCAAGTTTGATCCCCGGCCCCACTTGTGCCCGCCGGTGAAAATAATCGCCAATCTGCCCTATAATATCGCCACTCCGCTCCTGATCGGCTGGTTGCAGACGAAAATGTGGCCGCCATGGTTTGTGCAAATCACGGCCATGTTCCAGCGCGAGGTGGCGCAGCGCATTACCGCAAGGCCGGGCGAGAAACCCTATGGCCGCCTCTCCGTCATGGCGGGCTGGCGCATGCAGGCGAAAATCCTGTTTGATGTAAACCCCGGCGCATTTACCCCGCCGCCCAAGGTCACCTCCTCCATCGTGCAGTTTACCCCGCGCGCAAGGCCCCTGCCATGCCGTGCGCAAGCTCTGGAAAAAATCACCGCCGCCGCTTTCGGCCAGCGGCGAAAAATGCTCCGTTCCAGCCTGAAATCAATCTTTTCCGATGCCCAAACCACATTGCAAAGTGCCGGCATTGACCCGACGCACCGCGCCGAACAGCTGGAAATCGCCGATTTCTGCAATCTGGCCAATCGGCTTTAAAGCGGGGTGCGTTTAAGGTTTTATATCGCTCGCGGCTATTCCCCGCTTGCGCTCGGGCCTGGGCGGGCGCGGCGCATAGGCGCCGGGGCGCCGTCGCGCCCGTTGGAGCAAAACAGTGGGTTTCGGGGAGGCTCCCCACCTCCGTGGCAGGGCAAGCTGGCGAAAGCCAGCGCCGGCCCGCGAACGGACGCCCGTCCGGATGGGCGGGCGGAAAACAAAGCAATTAATATTATATCCGCTCAACCAGCACCGGTCTGGCGTTTTCCAGCGCCAGGCATTTTGTGCCGCGTTTGCCCGCCAGGGCATCCTCGCCGAAAAGCTCGCGCCACCAGCCGGTAAGGGCCGGGACATTGGCCTTGTCATCAGCCGCGATCTGCTCCAGATCCGCGGCGCTGGCAATCAGTTTGGGCGCAACGCCGTGCTGCTCGCAGATAATTTTGAGCACGACTTTGAGCATCTCGGCAATCGCGCCCGGTGCCGGCTGGGCCGGCCGCGCCTTGCCCAGAGAGGGCAGGGTGTCAAGATTGCGCACCTTTCCCGCGGCAACCGCCTCAATCACTCCTCTGGCCATAGAGGAGCGCGAAAACCCTTTTGACAGCCCGCGGATATTCTCAAGATCCCCGACTGTATCTGGCGGCGAGGCGGCGATGGCGTGCAGAACCTCATCTTTGAGCACATGCCGCCGCGGCAGATCGCGCCGCTGCGCCGCCCGCTCGCGCCACGCCGCCAGCTCGATCAGGATCGCCAGCGCCCGCTTGCCAGGATTGCGCAGCTTCAGACGCCGCCAGGCGTCTTCAGGGTGCAGATCATAGGTGCTGGCCGATTCCAGCACCGCCATTTCTTCCGCCAGCCAGTGCTCGCGGCCATTGTTTTTCAGATGCTTGCGTAAAATGGGATAGGCATCACGCAGATGGGTGACATCGGCAAGCGCATAGGCAAGCTGCTTTTCGCTCAAAGGCCGGCGCGCCCAGTCAGTAAAGCGCGAGCCCTTGTCCACCCGCCCTCCGGTCAGGCGCTTGATCAGCGCCTCATAGCCGACCTGATCGCCAAAGCCGCACACCATGGCCGCCACCTGACTGTCAAACAGCGGATGCGGAATGCGCCGGCTGGCCTGAAAGAAAATCTCGATATCCTGCCTCGCGGCATGAAACACCTTCAGGATATTGGCGTTGCCCATCAGATCGTAAAAGGCATTCAGGTCTATATTATTTGACAAGGGGTCAATAATTGCCTCGGCTCCGTTGCCCGCCACCTGAATCAGGCACAATTTGGGCCAATAGGTCCGCTCACGCATAAACTCCGTATCGACGGTAACAAATTCACTCTGACGCAATTTATCGCACAGCGCTTCAAGCTCGCTGGTTTGTGTAATCATCTTCATGGATATTTGTATACTCCAGTTGAGTCCCCCTGTCGTGCGTTTACATTAAAACCACAATCGAAAAACCTCAAACCGATACCTCATCTTATCAGGGCAATCGCGTAATATTTCAGGAGGTTTGAGTTACGCTGTACTCGCATTATCGATTAAGAATACTTAATAATAACAATCAGATACAACAAAGATGAAGTCGCCATTCCTGCGAAGGCAGGAATCCAGAAAAAGCTGTCCACAGGCTGGGAACCCGTTGTTGAATTCCTGCCTTCGCAGGAATGACATCCCAAAAGACCGGAAAATGCACGGTTTATTTCACGCGATTGCCCTGCTCATCGCACCTGATTAGCTTGACAAATCGCCTCGCCCATGCGTTTTTCGCCGCGACTGGACGTTCCCCTGAAAAATGCTGGTATTGATAATGACGCATACTTACAGAACACATAATTGCGGCGCCTTGCGCAAGACCGACGTTGGCAATGAGGTCCGGCTGTCGGGCTGGGTTCACCGGGTGCGCGATCATGGCGGCTTGCTCTTTATCGATCTGCGCGACCATTATGGTCTCACCCAATGCGTAATCGAACCTGATGCAGAAGCTTTTGCCCTGGCTGAAACGGTGCGTGCCGAGTGGGTAATCCGGATTGATGGCCGCGTTGACAAGCGCTCGGACGAGACCATCAACCCGCAGATGCATACCGGCGATATCGAAGTGCGCATTTCCGCACTGGAAGTTCTCTCACAAGCCGCCGAACTGCCCCTGCCAGTGTTTGGCGAGCCCGATTACCCGGAAGATACCCGCCTGAAATACCGCTTTCTGGATTTGCGCCGTGAAACCCTGCATGCCAATATCGTGCGCCGTTCCGAAATTATCAGCGCCATGCGCAAACATATGGTGGAACAGGGCTTTACCGAATACCAGACGCCGATCCTGACCGCTTCATCACCGGAAGGGGCACGCGATTTTCTGGTGCCCAGCCGCATGCATCCGGGCCGCTTCTACGCCCTGCCGCAAGCGCCGCAGCAGTTCAAGCAGCTCATCATGATGGCCGGGTTTGACCGCTATTTCCAGATCGCGCCATGCTTTCGCGACGAGGACGCCAGGGCTGATCGCAGCCCCGGCGAGTTCTACCAGCTCGATATCGAAATGAGTTTTGTCACCCAGGACGATGTTTTCAACGCGGTTGAGCCTGTGCTGCGCGATCTGTTCACCGAATTTGGCGGCGGCAAACCGGTGACGCAAGAATTCCCCCGTATCACCTATGCCGAGGCCATGCGCAAATACGGCAATGACAAGCCCGATCTGCGCAACCCCATCGAGATGCAGGATGTCTCGCGGCATTTTGCCGGTTCCGGCTTCAAGATTTTTGCCGGGATGCTGGAAAAGGACAAAAAAAACCGCGTCTGGGCCATCCCGGCCAAAACCGGCGGCTCCCGCGCTTTTTGCGACCGGATGAATTCCTGGGCCCAGGGCGAGGGCCAGCCCGGTCTGGGCTATATTTTCTTCCGCAATGGCGGCGAGGGCGCGGGTCCCGTCGCCAAGAATATCGGCGCGGAACGTACGAGCGCCATCCGCGAGCAGCTTGAACTTGAAGACGGCGATGCGGTGTTTTTTGTTGCCGGAGACCCGAAGAAATTCGCCGAGTTTGCCGGGGCGGCGCGCACGAGGGCCGGTGAGGAACTCGGGCTGGTTGACCATGAGCGCTTTGACTTTTGCTGGATTGTCGATTTCCCCATGTATGAATGGGATGAGGACAACAAGAAGATCGATTTCTCTCACAACCCCTTCTCCATGCCCCAGGGCGGCATGGAGGCGCTGGAAAGCATGGATCCGCTCGATATCAAGGGCTGGCAATATGATATTGTCTGCAACGGGGTCGAGCTTTCCTCCGGCGCGATACGGAACCACAAGCCGGAGATCATGCTCAAGGCCTTCGAGATTGCCGGTTACGGACCTGAAGTCGTTGAGGAAAAATTTGGCGGCATGCTGCGCGCCATGCAATATGGCGCCCCGCCCCATGGCGGCATTGCGCCCGGTGTTGACCGCATCGTGATGTTGCTGGCCGGTGAGCCCAATATCCGCGAGGTGACCATGTTCCCCATGAACCAGCAGGCCGAAGACCTGCTCATGGGCGCGCCTTCCAATGTCTCCGCCGCGCAGCTTCGCGAGTTGCATATCCGCTTGAATTTACCCAACAAAACCTGATAAGGCACAAATCAGCAGAATCGGGACTGACAATTCGTCAGCTTCTCAAACTCTCGTTAACCGGACTGGCCCATTATACAACTGATTCAAGGGTATGAGCTGGATAACGGGTGCAGGTAAATCTGAAAAGAGTCACTTATGTGGTCACGGGCATGCTCTGCGCGATGGCGGCTGTTTACTCCCTGGGTGTCTATGTCGGCCACCAGAGCGCCGAGCAGAAGAAAGCCTTTGTCGGCAATATCGCCGGGATCATTCTGGCCCAGGCCGAATCCACCATTGGTGATGCGCTCAAGGCGGCAAAAGAGCTTGACAGCAAGCATATTTCATCTTGCAGCCCGGATAATCTGCGTGATTTCAGGGCCTTGAGCTTCAAATATCCGGCAATTTATGAAATCGGCCTGTTCAACGAAAAAGGCCAGGTGCTGTGTTCAAATCTGGGGCATATGGAGCAAAGCATGGCCGGGATGGGGATTTTTGGCCATGACAACAGGCAAATACTGCATTTGATGACCCTGGACCGGTTATCGGGGGAAAAGGTCCTGATGCTGAATTTCAGGCGTATCGAAGGCACCGCCATCCGGGTTGCTATTTCTCCCAAGGCGCTGTTTAACGGCTTTTTGCAAAAGGATTTATACAAATTCGGCTATGCCAGCATCAAGATGAATGATGGCATGATGGTCAATGAGGCAGGCGATTTATGGCGCAATCAGCATCAGGATTCAGCGGGTGATATTGTCTCCGTTATTCACAAATCGTCAATTTACCCCATAACCGTGACGGTTGAAATTCAGGCCAGCGTCCTGCCGGGAATCCCCTTTGCCCTGTATATTTTTGTCTATCTTGGCGGCGCCATTTTCACCGTGCTGATCGGGATGATGATCTTCAATCTGAGCAAGCGCGATACGAATCTGCGCTCCGAGATCAACACCGCCATAAAGCGCGGGGAATTTATCCCCTATTACCAGCCGGTCATCAATTCCGGAACCGGCGCGATTGCCGGTTGTGAGGTTTTGCTGCGCTGGAAAAAATCGGACGGTCAGCTCATCTCGCCGAAACTGTTTATTCCCTATGCGGAAATGAACGGCCAGATCATTGAAATCACCCGCAATCTGATGACTTGTGTCCGCGATGAGATGGCCGAGTTCCACAAGGACAATGCCGGTTTTTTCTATTCGATCAACCTGACGGCGGCTCATTTTGACAACAAGGAAATCCTCGATGACGTTCAGGATATTTTTTGCGAATCCGTCATCAGCACCCTCGATCTGATTTTCGAGATTACCGAACGCCATCCGCTGCATGATATCGATACCGCCTCACTGATTATCGATGGTCTGCAATCCCTTGGCTCCAAGGTTGCCATTGACGATGCCGGCACCGGCCATGGCGGGCTGGCCTATATCCAGCATCTGGGCGTTGACAAGATCAAGATCGACAAGATGTTTGTCGAGGCCATTGACAACAACAGCCCCGGCGCGCCGATCGTGGACGCGCTGATCAATATGAGCCGCGAGCTCAATATTTCGGTGATCGCCGAAGGGGTCGAAACCGAGTCCCAGCTTGATTACCTGTGCCGGCATGGCGCCGAATACCTGCAAGGTTACATCTTCGCCAAACCAATGCCCAAGGACAGTTTCATCCAGTTTTATAACGCTTATCACCGCGAAATCGTCAATATCACCCCAAGACCGGTTAAAAAAGCGTCCCCCGCCCTGATGCAGACCATCGCCGCCGCCGTCGCCTGAATTCAAGCACTTTCAACCATCTCGATCCTGTCCTCTCCATTGGGCCCCAGGCACAAGAATACATAAGGCTCATCGCCGGTAACCTGATACCAGTGCGGCGCGCCCGGTGGAATAAACAAAACATCCCCCGGGCTGACTTCATAAATCTTGTCCCCGATCCCGACCCTCGCCGTCCCGCCCAGGACATATTGTTCATGCTCAACGCTGTTGGTGTGATTGGGGATTGCGCCGCCGGGCTGGATGGTAAAACGCCGCATCATGAAATTGGGCGTGACTTCCGGCCCCAGCAGCATGGCCCTTGCGGCGCCGCTGCCCGGTTCAACAACGATTTCCTCCACGCTATCGGCCGCAAAAACCCGCGCCTTGTCTGTATTGGTCATAGCACTTCCTTACCTGAACAAATTACCTCTTGGCGCAGCATAGCTCATTTCCTTCAAAAGCCGGAATTCAAAAATTCAGGCATGAAGGCGGCTCCGGCCCGGTTCATCTGTTTTTTGCATCGCGATATCTTGAAGATTTTCACGCACCCGTTATATGCAAATTAACGGGGCGCAAGGCCCCCCGGGCGCAATGACGCCGCTCCCGGGCCGCGCTTTTCGCCCCTGCGTGAAGTCTGAAAAAAAGAACGTTGCAGGATGGAGACCGGTAGTTCCGGCGCGTTGATTCGCGGCCTGTCCTGAGCGTCCCGCCATATGAGCCCTGTTTCATGTTGCGCGGGCCGCTGGCTGCGGCAGCCCGGACAAGGCGCAAGAAAAGGGCGCATATCCGCCGGAGGACATCTTCGCAAGATGTGAAGAGAAGGAGGATGATATGCTTGATCTCAAATCACTCATTCCCTGGGGCCATAAAAAAGACAGTGAAGCCGCCAAACTGCCGGTAAAACGCGAGCCCGCCGGTGATCCCTTCTTGTCCCTGCGTCAGGAAATGGACCGGCTGTTCGACAATTTCACCACCGGATGGGGCGGTGCGTTTCCGCGCCTGCTGCCGGAGGAGACCGCTTCGTGGTTCCCCGGCATGCCCTCGGTTGACGTGAAGGACGAGGAGAAGAAGCTGACCATATCGGCCGAGCTTCCCGGCGTTGACGAGAAGGATATTGACGTAATCCTGGAGGGCGATATTCTCACCATTCGCGGTGAGAAGAACTATGATCAGGAGGAAAAGGAGGGCGAACGCTATTACCGCGAATGCCGTTACGGTTCGTTCTCGCGCCAGATCCGCCTTCCTTTCGACGCCAGCAAACAGGAGGTCTCGTCCGGTTTTCGCAAGGGCGTCCTGACGATTGAAATCGAAAAACCGGTTGAGGCGCAATCGAAAGTCAAGCGCATCGCGATTTCATCGTAACGCGCATTCCGGGGCAGTCGGATCCGCCGGTTGCCCCGGGGGCGATCTGCCGGGCGGGCAAAGGCAACGCGGGGATACGGAAGGGGCGGGTATGTTTCCAGTTATGACCACAGTCGCCACGCGCTACGCGCCCGTCACGACATGGGTGCTGATTGCGGTCAACGTACTGGTCTTCATGGTGCAGGTCTCCCTGCCAAGGGCGGGGCAGGAATTCTTCGTCATGCGCTATGCGCTGGTGCCGGAGGCTTTTTTCAATCCCGGCTGGGCGCTTGCGCGCGGCTTTGAGGGCGGCTCTTTTCTTCCCTTTTTCACCAATATTTTCCTGCATGGCGGCTGGATGCATCTCATCTTGAATATGTGGATGCTCTATATTTTCGGCCCTGCGGTCGAGGACCGGCTCGGCAGCTTTCGTTTTGCCGCCTTTTTTCTCGCCTGCGGCATCGGCGCCAGCTTTGCCCATGCCGTCACCCATGCCAGTTCAACCCTGCCCGCCCTTGGCGCTTCGGGCGCCATTGCCGGGGTCATGGGCGCCTATATGCGCCTGTTTCCGTTCTCGAAACTGTTGGTGGTCATCCCGATTTTTATCTTCCCGTTTTTCTTTGAAATGTACGCCGCCATCTTTGTCGGTTTGTGGATTTTTGTTCAGATCATGAGTGGGCTGGGCGGTTTGCTTTCCGGCATGGGCGCGGTTGCCGGCGGCATTGCCTGGTGGGCCCATATCGGCGGTTTTGCCGTGGGCTGGGCATTGATCACCCTCATCCGCCGCCGCCCGCCGCATTACCGCGAATATCAGCGCGATGAGGGCAAATACGGCTTTCTTCCCAATGGACAACGCAAAGGCAAAGGACCCTGGTCATGAATTTATCGGGTTTATTCTGGATTTTCTTTCTCCTTATGGCGTTCCAGCCCTATCTGCAAAAGAAAATGCTGGAAACCATGCGCCAGCGCAAGATCGCCCAGATTGAAAAAGAGCGCGCCTCACGGGTAATCATGCTGGTGCACCGCCAGGAAACCATGAGTTTCCTGGGGTTTCCGCTGATGCGCTATATCGACATCAATGATTCCGAAGAGGTGCTGCGCGCCATCAAGCTCACTGATGACAAGGTGCCGCTCGATATCGTGCTGCAAACCCCCGGCGGCATGGTGCTGGCCGCCACCCAGATCGCCCGCGCTTTGAAAGAGCACCCCGGCAAGGTCACGGTGTTCGTGCCCCATTTTGCCATGTCCGGCGGCATGCTCATCGCCCTTGCCGCCGACGAAGTGCGCATGTGCGCCCATTCGGTGCTCGGCCCCATCGACCCGCAACTGGGCACCCGGCCCGCCGCCTCGCTGCAAAAGGTGCTGGAGCAAAAACCGCTTGAGAAAATCGACGATAACACCCTTATCATGGCCGATCTGGGCCAAAAGGCCATCGCCCAGATCAAGTCCACCGCCGCCTATCTGCTGGAGGGCAAAATGGAGGCAAAGGAGGCGCAAAAGCTCGCCGCCACCCTCACCGAAGGCCGCTGGACCCACGATTATCCCATCTTCGCCGATGAAGCCATCAATCTGGGCCTGCCGGTCAACACCGACATGCCCGACACGGTGCTGGAAATGATGTCGCTCTACCCCCAGCCGGTCAAAAACATTCCCAGCGTCGAATACCTCCCCGAACCCCACCGCTTTGCCCCCCGAAGCAATGGCGGAAGAAAATGAAAAAGGGGCCGCTTCGCCGGATGGAGCTGCGCCCCTGACCGGCATATGATCCGGCCAGAGGGGACAGCATGGGTAAAAAAATCATCATTCCCGCGAAGGCGGGAATCCAGAATGAGCCCTCAACACATGGATAACCGGGGCTGTTCGGACCTCACCAAACTGGCATCAACTGCACCCGCTGGTGCCGCCGCAGGTGTCGCATTTTAGGCAGGTGCCGTTCCTGACCAGGGTGAAGTTGCCGCATTCGCCGCACGGGTCGCCTTCATAGCCTTTCATGCGCGCCTGCATCGCCTGGGCGGCGCTGTCGGGTTTGGCGGCGCCTTGCGTTTTGCCGATCGGGACCGGCTCCTGCGCTGCTTTGAGCGCCGCTTCGGCCACGGCCGAGCCCGAGGTCATCAGGCTGGCGGCTCTGGCCTGCATGGCGCTCACCTCGCTGCCATTGGCGGTGTTGCAGGGCAGGATCACCAGATTGTGCTGCGAGTGGCGGGTAAAACCGGTGCTCACCATGCTGGTGGCGGGCACGGGCTCGGGCGCATGGCCCTCGGAGACCCCCTTGCCCATGACATCATGGCCGATCTGGTCCGGTTCAACATGCGCCAGATCATTGCGGTCGAGATAGGAAACGGCAAGTTCGCGGAAAATGTAATCCAGCAATGAAGTGGCGTTCTTGATGGTGTCATTGCCCTGCACCAGCCCGGCCGGTTCAAAGCGGGTGAAGGTGAAGGCCTCGACATATTCATCCAGCGGCACACCGTATTGCAGCCCCAGCGAGATGGCGATGGCGAAATTGTTCATCATCGCCCGGAACGCCGCGCCTTCCTTGTGCATGTCGATGAAAATCTCGCCCAGACGCCCGTCTTCATATTCGCCGGTACGCAAGTAAACCTTGTGGCCGCCGACTACCGCCTTTTGCGTATAGCCCTTGCGCCGGTGAGGCAGCTTTTCACGCTCATACTTGCTCACCACCTCGACAATACGCTCGGCCATTTTTCCGCTGCGCAGCAGGGCCGGTTGTTCACTGGCAGTTTTCTCCAGCGTGTCCTCGATCTCGTCTTCATCCTCGCCGAGAATTTGCGAGTTGAGGGGCTGACTGAGCTTGGAGCCGTCGCGGTAAAGCGCATTGGCCTTGATGCCCAGCTTCCACGACAGCATATAGGCCGCCTTGCAATCATCGATACTGGCATCGGACGCCATATTGATGGTTTTCGAGATCGCCCCCGATATGAACGGCTGCGCCGCCGCCATCATGCGGATATGGCTTTCCACCGACAAATAGCGCTTGCCGATGCGTCCGCACGGATTGGCGCAGTCAAAGACGGGCAGATGCGCTTCATCGAGCCCCGGCGCGCCCTCCAGCGTCATGGCGCCGCAGCAGTAAAGATTGGCCGCTTCGATATCGCGGTTGCTAAAGCCGATTTCACGTAGCAGATTAAAATCAAAATCATCGAGACTGGCCGCCTCGATACCCAGGGTTTCGATGCAAAACTCCTCGCCAAGGGTGTATTTGTTGAAGGCAAATTTAATCTCGAAGGATGTGGCGAGCGCCGCCTCGACAGCGACGATTTTCTCATCCGTAAAGCCCCTGGCCTTTAAAGTTTCATGATTGATCCCCGGCGCGCCCTTCAAGGTGCCCAGCCCGACCGCATAGGCGATAATGGCGTCAATGCTGCTTTTCGAATACCCCAAGGTGCTCAGGGCTTCGGGCACCGCCCGGTTGATGATCTTGAAATAGCCACCACCCGCCAGCTTCTTGAATTTTACCAGCGCGAAATCCGGCTCAATGCCGGTGGTGTCGCAATCCATGATAAGACCGATGGTGCCGGTGGGGGCCACCACGGAAACCTGCGCATTGCGGTAACCGTGTTTTTTGCCAAGCTCAAGCGCCCGGTCCCAGGCCCCGGTGGCAAATTTGATCAGGTCCTGATCCGGGCAGGATTTATGATCAAGCGGCACCGGGTTGGTATTGAGCGCTTCATAGCCTTGCCCGATCCCGTGCGCCGCCCGGTGATGGTTGCGGATCACCCGCAACATGTCCTGGGCATTGGGCTCATAACCGGGGAATGCGCCAAGCTCGCCCGCCATCTCGGCCGATGTGGCATAAGCCTCGCCGGTAATAATGGCGCTGATCGCGCCGCAAATCGCCCGGCCTTCATCCGAATCATAAGACAGGCCGCTGGCCATCAGGAGCCCGCCGATATTGGCAAAGCCCAGCCCCAATGTGCGGTATTCGTAAGACAGCTCGGCAATGCGCGCCGAAGGGAACTGCGCCATCAATACCGAGATTTCCAGCACGATGGTCCACAGCCTTGTGGCATGGGCAAGGGCAGGGGCGTCGAACTTGCCGTTTTTATCGCGGAATGCCATCAGGTTCATCGAGGCCAGATTGCACGCGGTGTCGTCAAGGAACATATATTCCGAGCACGGGTTCGAGGCATTGATCGGCCCTGATTGCGGGCAGGTGTGCCAGTCATTGATGGTGGTATGAAACTGGATGCCCGGATCGGCGCAGGACCAGGCCGCATAGCCGACCTGATCCCAAAGCTCGCGCGCCTGCAAGGTCTTGGTGATCTCGCCATTGGTGCGCGCGGTCAAATTCCAGTAGCTGTTGCTCTCCACCGCCTGCAAAAACTCGTCCGAGACCCGGATGGAATTATTGGAATTTTGCCCGGAAACCGTGAGATAGGCTTCTGAATCCCAGTCCGTGTCATAGGTATCGAATTCAAGATCGGTAAAGCCCTGGCGCGCGAACTGGATAATGCGGTTGATCAGGTTATCCGGCACCAATGCCTTGCACGCCTTTTTGACTTCGCGCTTCAGGGCCGGGTTCTTGCGCGCATCAAAACAATCATCGCCGTCGCCTTCGCAATAGACGCAGGCCTTCATGATGGCTTTCAGGTGTTTTTCACAAATCTTGGAGCCGGTCACCAGTGCCGCGACTTTTTGCTCTTCCTTCACCTTCCAGTTGATATAGGCCTCGATATCCGGGTGGTCGATATCCACCACTACCATTTTGGCGGCGCGCCTTGTGGTGCCGCCCGATTTGATCGCGCCCGCCGCCCGGTCGCCAATTTTCAAAAAACTCATCAGCCCGGAGGATTTGCCTCCGCCTGAAAGGCTCTCCGCTTCGCCGCGCAGATTGGAGAAATTGGTCCCCGTTCCCGAGCCGTATTTGAACAACCGCGCCTCGCGGACCCACAAATCCATGATCCCGCCTTCATTCACCAGATCATCCTGAATCGACTGGATAAAACAGGCATGGGGCTGGGGATGCTCGTAGGCGCTGGTGGACCGGGTCAGCTTGCCGGTCTGGAAATCAACATAGGAATGCCCCTGACCCGGCCCGTCAATACCGTAGGCCCAGTGCAGGCCGGTGTTGAACCATTGCGGGGAATTGGGCGCCGCCTTTTGGGTGGCCAGCATGTAGCGCATTTCATCATGAAAGGCATGGGCGTCCTCTTCCGAATCAAAATAGCCGCCCTTCCAGCCCCAATAGGTCCAGGCTCCGGCCAGGCGGTCAAACACCTGGGTGGCGGAAGTCTCGCCGGTGCTGCGCTCATCGGCGGGCAATCTGGCAAGGGCGGGCTCATCGGGCACCGAGCGCCACAGCCATGCCGGAACCGTGTTTTCCTCAAGCTTTTTCAGCCGCGCCGGAACCCCGGCCTTGCGGAAATATTTCTGTGCCAGAATATCACACGCCACCTGCGACCAGTCCGCCGGCGCGATAACGTTATCAAGCCGGAAAACCAGCGACCCGTCCGGGTTTTTGATTTCGCTGGTGGTGTTGCGAAAAACAATAGCCTCATAAGGTGAGACTCCAGCCTTGGTGAAGTGTCGGATAATCCGCATATTTGTCGTGCCCCTTAAGCCGATGGCGCTGAACTCTGACCTTTCAGGAGGGGTTCAGCTGTTCTTAAAATTGTTGATCCACATGGAATCAGCTCGTTTTTCAGGCCTCTCGTTGATCCCGCAGTCCCGGATTTCAAGGACAGACAACCACTCGCCCCGGCCGAATCCGAACTTGAAGCGGCAAAGCCAATACGTAGCTGATATATGAGATTACTGAACCTTTTTGCCAGAGAGTTTTTCGCTCCCCGGCAGAATCGTAAGTTAGATTAACGCTCATGTTTCGTCAAGAAGTTGTGGGGTTGAATTATACAACCACAACATTTAGCTCAAGTTGTTAATTTGAGGTTAACAGGGGCAAAAGTTCAGAGAATCCGGATGATTCCGCAAGGCCGGATCCGGCGCCGGATTTCCGGCCGCGCGGTAACCTTTTTTTTATGACCACTGTCTAGCGTGCGGGCGGGGTCGTACAGTTAAATCAAAAACGCTATTTGTTAGTTCATACTGTACCATGCCCAGACATATTGCCTACAAGCTCCCCATGAGTGCGCTTGATGTTGTTGTTGTTGACGATAATCAGCCCATGCGCCAGATTCTTCACTCCATCGTCACGGCTTTTGGCGTTATGCGGTTTCGCTCTTACGCCGATGGCGAATCAGCCCTGCTGGAAATCGCCGACGATCCGCCCAATCTGGTGATCACCGACTGGCATATGAAGCCGGTCAACGGCTATCAGCTGGTGCGCGCGATGCGCCATAAATCATCAACAACCCTGTCACTGGTGCCGGTCATCATGCTGACCGGTTTTGCCTCGCGCGGCTTTGTGCAAAAATCCTTTGACGCCGGGGTGCAGCAATTTCTGGTCAAACCGGTATCTCCCAATGCCTTGCTGAAAAGAATCAAATGGACTTTACATGATGGGCGAGAATTGATTCTCAAGGACCGGTTTTATGTCTGCGAGCAGGATCTGGCTCTGGAGGATGAAAAAACGATCAAGGAGCGGGCCCGGAACAAAATCCGGCTGGCGCATCTGCTGGCCAGCCGGGGCGGTGCTCCCGAAGCGGCAAATAACAAGGCGCAAATCCGCATTGCCGCCAAAACCATGCCGGATAAAAGAAGCCATGCCGAGCATTGGGAAATTTAAACGCAGCGCACCGCGCCAGATGACTGGACAGGGGTTCGGTCCGGTGGCATAGTTCCGGGCGGAGTTTCAAACATGATGTGGGTGGCCCTCATGCGATTCGTGAACTATCTCAAATTTATCCTGACCTGGTGGAACTCACAGACTCCCGGCACATGGTTTTTCACCTGGCGCGAGGGGGAAAAAATCGGTGAGGACGATCAGGGAAATATCTATTACAAGCAGCGCGGCGGCCCGAGGCGCTGGGTGATCTATAACGGTCTGGCCGAACCCTCGCGCATTCCGCCCGAATGGCATGGCTGGATGCATCACAGGGTTGATGTGCCCCCCGTCGATGAGGAGTATACGCCAAGGCCCTGGCAGTTGCCCCCCCGCGCCAATTATACCGGAACCCCGTATGCGCTTTATCCGCCCGGCTCGCTTTTGCGTTCCGGCAAACGTCCGAAGAGCGCCGATGATTACGAGCCGTGGCTGCCGGAATGAGCGGCCGGAAAAACAGGCCCTGAACAGATGAAAAACTCATTCGTGGAAACAATCGTCGGCGCGCTCGTCATTCTCGTGGCGGCGGTGTTCTTTACCTATATCTATCGCACGACGGGCCTTGGCGCCAATACCGGCGGCTACAGCGTCGTGGCCGAGTTCGATCACATTGACGGCCTGCCCATGGGCGCCGATGTGCGCCTTTCCGGCATCAAGGTGGGAACGGTAACAGATCAGCAACTGGACAAGGAGAGCTATCGCGCCCTTGTCACCATGAACATCTCGAAGACGGTCAAGCTCCCGACCGACAGCAATGCCAAGATCGCCTCCGAAGGCCTGCTGGGCGGCTCCTATATCACGCTTGACCCCGGCGGCTCTGAAGAGATGCTGGCCGATGGCGGCAAGATTATCTACACCCAGAGTTCGGTCGATATCATGGGGCTGATCGGCAAGGCGATTTTCAACAGCGGCGGCAAGTGAAAAAGATAGCCGCGTGATGCAGGATCAAAACTGTAAGCGCCGGTTCTGTCCGCTTGCGCCTTGCCGCTGTTTTGAAATAAAAAAGCCGCATTCCCGCTATACATTCGCCCAAGCCAAAAATCAGGACTGATAATGAAAAACAGATTTTATATGTCAAAATCAAAATACGCCCTGCCGGTTCTGATTATTGTCCTGACCCTGGTGGGTTATGCCCGGCCACAAATCGCCGCCGCCGCCAAAATCCGCAATCCGGTTGCGGTATTTTCCGCCCTCGACAAGGTCACGGCGCAAATCACCACACTGGTCGCGCCGGTCAACACCCCGGTGCGTTTTGGCGCGCTGGTGGTCACGGCAAAGGTCTGTTACACCCGGCCCGTGACCGAAAAGCCCAAAACCACCGCTTTTGTCATTGTCGATGAGCACCAGCTCAACGGCCAGGTCAAGCGCCTGTTCACCGGCTGGATGTTTGCCGCCAATCCGGGACTGCATGGGGTCGAGCATCCGGTTTACGATGTCTGGCTCAAGACCTGCAAGGCCTCCGCACCGCTTAAACCGGCAACGCCAAGCCTGAAAAAATCACCCTGAAGCCTGAGCGCCGCTTCGAGTTTTTCATGATACGCCTCGCGGCTGATCTCGGTAACGCCGAACTGGGTCAGATGGTCGGTGACGAACTGGGTGTCGAGCAGGGCGAATCTACCGGCCTTGAGCCGGGCAACCAAATGCACCAGCGCCACCTTGCTGGCGTCGCGTTCTTTGGAAAACATGCTTTCGCCGAAAAACGCCCCCGCCAGCTGCACCCCGTAAAGCCCGCCCACAAGCCTGTTTTCGCGCCAGACCTCAACCGAATGGCAATGCCCAAGCTCGAAAAGGGCGCGGTACAGCCTTGAAATGCGGCCGTTGATCCAGGTGTTGCTGCGGCCTTTGCCGGGCGCGGCGCAGGCGGCCACGACGGCCATGAAAGCGGTATCGATGCGGATTTCAAAACGGTCCGAGCGCACCGTCCGTGCCAGTCTTTTCGGGACATGAAAGTGCTCAAGCGGCAGAACGCCGCGCTCTTCCGGGTCAATCCAGTAAAGCGCATTGTCGCCGGCGCTTTCCGCCATGGGGAAAATGCCGCAGGCATACGCCTTGAGCAGAACGCCCGGCGTGATGTCGGTTCCGCCGGTACCGATCCCCGTCATATGCCTTTACTCTTGGGATTCAAGAAACTTCTCAAGCCAGTGAATATTATACGTGCCGTTAATAATATCGCTATGGGTCGCCAGGGTTTTGAACAGCGGGATGGTGGTATCAATCCCGTCAATGACAAACTAGTCCAGCGCCCGGCGCAGCCGCATCAGGCATTCGTTGCGCGTTGCCCCGTGCACGATCAGCTTGCCGATCAGGCTGTCATAATATGGCGTGATGACATAGCCTGAATACGCGCCCGAATCAAAGCGCACCCCATAGCCGCCCGGCGGGTGAAAATTTTCGATGCGTCCGGGAGAGGGGACGAAGGTCTCGGCATTTTCCGCATTGATGCGGCATTCAATGGAATGGCCGTTGAAATGAATATCCTCTTGGGCAATATTGAGCGGCGCGCCGCTGGCCAGCCGGATTTGCTCCTGAACGATATTCACCCCGGTGATCATCTCGGTTACCGGATGCTCGACCTGAAGCCGTGTGTTCATTTCGATGAAATAAAACCCGCCATCCTCGTAAAGAAACTCGATTGTTCCCGCGCCCTGATAATTCAGCTTGCCGATCGCCTTGGAGACTATCTTGCCGATTTCGGCCCGCTGGGCGTCATTGAGCGCCGGGGAGGGCGCCTCTTCCAGAACCTTTTGATGCCGCCGCTGCAACGAGCAGTCCCGCTCGCCCAGATGAATCGCCTTGCCATGACCATCGCCCAGCACCTGAACCTCGATATGGCGCGGATGCGAGAGGTATTTTTCCATATACATCGCGTCATCGCCAAAGGCGGCCTTGGATTCGGCCCGCGCGGTGGCAAAGGCGTTCGGCAGCTCTTCCTTGGTATTGGCGACCTTCATGCCGCGCCCGCCGCCACCCGCCGCCGCCTTGATAATTACCGGATAGCCGATTTCCTCCGCGAGCCTCAAGGCCTCTTCGGTTCCGGACAAAGCTCCCTCGGAGCCCGGAACCACCGGAATGCCGAGCGCTTTCACCGTTTCCTTGGCCATGATCTTGTCGCCCATTACCCGGATATGCTCCGCCGTTGGGCCGATAAAGGTTATCTGGTGCTCGGCGCAGATATCGGCAAAACGGGCGTTTTCCGACAAGAACCCGTAGCCGGGATGAACCGCATCGGCGCCGGTAATCTCGGCCGCTGCGATCAGTGACGGAATATTGAGATAGCTGAGCGCCGGGCTGGGCGGGCCGATGCATACGCTTTCATCGGCAAGGCGTACATGCATGGCGTTTTTATCTGCCGTGGAATGCACGGCAACGGTTTTTACCCCCAGCTCACGGCAGGCGCGCTGGATTCTGAGAGCGATCTCGCCGCGATTGGCGATGAGGACCTTGTCGAACATCAGATGGTTAGGCCCCGCTTGCTATTCGATAATGACGAGAGGTTCGCCAAATTCTACCGGCTGGCCGTCATCGACCAGAATCGCTGTCACCCTGCCGCTGCGCGGCGAGGGGATGTTGTTCATGGTTTTCATGGCCTCGACGATCATCAGGATTTGCCCCTCGGCAACCGTTGTTCCCACATCGATAAAGGGCGCCGCATCGGGCTCGGGCGAACGGTAGATCGTTCCCACCATCGGCGAGGTCACCGCGCCGGGATGCGAGGCGGCGTCTTCAGGCGCGGGCGGCGGTGAAGCCGCTACCGGCGCCTGCGCCATCATGGAAGGAACGCTGACATTCTGGACGGCGCAGTTGCGCACCACCCGCAGGCGCATGCCGTCCTGTTCAATCTCAATCTCGCTTAAATCCGTTTCCTTCAATAGCGCTGCAAGATCGCGGATAACGCTTTGATCAACTGACTTTTTCTTGCTCATATCTTCTTATCGCTCAACTTATAATCGGTACGGCTGCCTTGCCGCACAAGGCCTCCGGCGCCCGCTCATGCCCTTTGACGCCGAATCCGCGGATCATACCAGCAACGGCTGGTGAAATATAGGATTTATGCCAAAGCGCCTCACAGGAAAAAACATTTGAAAGATGGACCTCAACCGCTGCCCTGTGACATGCCTTTGGCGCATCCACAGGCCCTAACAGTACTTGCAGCCGGTTTTGCGGATTTTGGCAATCTGCCGACGCAGACTCCCAATACCGACAGCCCCGGGGATGATGGCGTCATCAATTATATAGGCAGGGGTGCCGTTGATTCCCAATTTTTGCGCAAGATTTTGCACCGAGGCCAGCGAAGCCATGGTCTCCGGGGTCTTCATATCGGCTTTGAGCCTCTTCATGTCGAGCCCGAGTTTTGCGGCCAGCTTCAGCGCCTTCTTCCCGTCGGCCTGCCCGCGCGCACTCAGCAACGCGGTGTGAAACTTCATGTAATTGCCCTGTTTGGCCGCCGCCAGCGAAACCTTCGCCGCCTCAAACGAGCCGGCGCTCAATATGGGATATTCCTTGATGATCACCCGCAAATTCTTGTCGGTTTTCAGCAATGTCTGCAGATCGCCCAGGGCGCGTTTGCAAAAGCCGCAGTTATAGTCAAAAAATTCCACCAGCGTGACATCGCCCTTGGGGTTGCCAAGGACAATATCGCCTGGCGCACGATAGATGGCGTCAGCATTCTTCGCCATCGCCTCGCTCAGGGCGGTGGCGCGCTCGCGGGTTTCACTGCTCTCCAGCGCGCGCATCATTTCGCGCAGGATGCCGGGGTTTTTGAGAAGATATTCGCGCACCAGCCCTTCAATCTCCTGGCGTTGCATATCGCTGAAACCGGACTTTTCGCCAGCCTGCAAAGCCGGAGCTGCCGCGATAATCAGCAATGCTGAAACCGCAAGAGGCGCGAATACGGCGCGCCAGATTATTGTCAATGTCATCAATATCTCCTTGAAAACCCTTTGGGACGGTCTTTGCCTCTATCACCGTTTTGAGCGTTTGTTCAACTTTTTCAGCAAAATAATGTCACCGGCGCGCAGCCAGGCCGGACTGCCCTTGCGCAGTTTTTTGCGCGCCCTTGCGGCATGGGTAAAGGCAAGCGATCTGTTGCCCTCGCGCAAGAACCTCTCGGCGGAGTTGAGTTGCGCCAGGGCAATCTGGCCGCTTTGCCCGTAAGCCTGCGCCAGAAGCCGGTAGGGGTCGGGATTGTCGCTTTCGGTCAAAAGCGCCTTGCGAAGCTGTGTTATCGCCGCCTTGCGCAGGTCGGGTTTGCGCGAGGCCAGCATCGCCTGCGCCAGCATGATGCGGATAAGACC
>JAJRYE010000116.1 GCA_024275895.1 Alphaproteobacteria bacterium
CGCTCCCTGGCCAAGACCGCCATGTTCCGGTTCAAGACCATCACCGGACCAAAAATGCGCAGCCGAAAATTTGAAACCCAGAAAACCGAAGCAGCTATCGGCGTCGCTAACCGTTGCGCACAACGGCGGCCTTGCCATCACCAGTGTGCTGGTCCCGGCATTGCTCCAGCAGTTCTTCCCGTTCGGTCTCGACAGCCCGGCTGATCAACTGGTGAGCCCCTCTTTGCAGCATGTCGGTCAACGGATTCAAAACCCTGGCTTGTGGCAGCAGGTTAAAAACATTATCCTTGTCCATGGTGGCGTATCTCCTTTCGGTGGCCTTGATGTCTTTCAACAACAATTCAACCAGATACGCCGCTTTCTCACAAATCCTCAAACACCAGATTCAGCTATAGCTCGACGGGCAATCCTGCCACCAACAACCCTCCGCCACCGCCAGAATGATGCCGCAAGTGGTGCACTTTTACTCCGCCCCGCCGGTGCACTTTCACTCCGCCATTGACACCAAAAATAACCCTTCATAGCCTGAAACCACCTAAATTCAGTTCCAACCTATTGAATCTCTTAATGGTTAATGAGTTCTGACCCTAGGACGGGTTTTTCCTCAAACTGGCAGCGAGGATGTGTATTAGTGTATTCAGGACCGGTCTGCCGCGGCGGGTCACAACAAGGCGCTTCGGGCCCGAAATCAGCGCCGCATCTGCCGGTTTGAGCGCAACCAGCCCGTCATCTTCCAGTTCCTGAATAACCGGCGGGGCAATCCGGTAGCCGCTGCACTCGGCAAGCCGTGGAAGATCAAGACCTTCTGTGAGCCTCAGCCCCATCAGCAAAAACTCTTGTGCGCGCTCAAGCGGGCTGAGGGGGGTATCACTCACAAGGCTGTGGCCGCGGGCTTCAACAAGCTTCAGCCATCTTTGCGGGTTCGGCTCATTGACCAGCGCATGGCCCCGAAGCCGTGAATGGGCGCCCGGCCCCAGCCCGAGATAATCCTGCCCGCGCCAATAACCAAGATTATGGCGGCTTTCATGGCCGGCACCGGCGTGATTTGAAATCTCGTAAGCGGGCAGACCGGCGCGGTTGCAGATCTCCTGGGTCAGATCATAGAAATCACGCGAGAGGCCGGGGCCGGGGAGTTTTAATCTGCCGCCGGATTGCGCCTCAAAGAAAGGGGTCCGGGGCTCAACGGTCAACTGGTAGAGTGACACATGCCCCTTGCTTAAGGCCACGGCCCGTTGCAGCTCTTTCTCCCAGCTTTTCAGGCTCTGGTTCTGGCGCGCATAGATCAGATCAAACGAAACCCGTGCGAAAATCCGGTCCGCCATTGCCAGTGCCGAAAGCGCCTCATCGACATTGTGACGCCGGCCCAGCCGTTTCAAGGCGCCGCTCTCCAGAGCCTGAATGCCAAGGGACAGGCGGTTGACGCCAGCCTCTTGAAAAGCGGCGAATTTGTTACCTTCGGCGCTGGTTGGATTGGCCTCCAGGGTCACTTCCAATTCAGCCGCGGCAGGCCAGAGATTTCCGGCGCCCGCGATCAGGCGGGCAATATTTTCGGGCCTCATGAGCGAGGGGGTGCCGCCGCCAAAAAAGATGGAGCCCAGGGGTGCATCCCTGACCCGGGGGCCTAACATCTCCATTTCGCGCAGCAGGGCGCTCAGCCATTTGTCATGATCAATGGTGGCATCGGCGACATGGGAGTTGAAATCGCAATAGGGGCATTTCGAGAGGCAAAACGGCCAGTGGATATAAAGGCCAAAGGGCAAGGGGGACATGGGGGTTATCTGTTGTTGTCCAGACAGGCCGTCCGAAGCCGGGCAAAAGCATCGGCCCGGTGCGATATGCGTTGTTTGACCTCAGGATCAAGCTCGGCCATGGTCATATTGTACTTATGACTGAAGAAAATAGGATCATAGCCGAAGCCGTGATCACCTTTTGGCGGCCAGACAATTGTTCCTTCAACCTCGCCCTGAAAGCTTTCCTCATGGCCATCAGGCCAGGCGAGCGTAAGGGCGCAGATGAATTTTGCGCCCCGGTCTTTTGCCTCTTTTGCCCCGGCTTTTTGCAACTCGTCCTCAACCCGCGCCATGGCAAGGCCGAAATCCTTGTTCTCCCCGCCCCAGCGGGCGGAATAAATGCCCGGTTGGCCGCCCAGCGCCTCAACCGCCAGCCCCGAATCATCGGCCAGCGCCGGCAGGCCGCTCCCCCTGGCGGCGGCATGGGCCTTCAGGGCGGCATTGGCCGTAAAGCTCAAACCGTCTTCCACCGGCTCGGGCAGCCCCAGCGCGCCAGCCGAGACGGCTTCAAGGCCGTAAGGCTCAAGCAGCTCGTTGATCTCGCGCAATTTGCCCGCATTATGAGTGGCGACAACGAGTTTGTTGCCGGTCAATCGCCGGTGTTGGCGCTTCATGGCTCAACTCACCGCCATTTTCTGCAACTCCACCAGCCGGGCGATGGATATCCCCGCCAGTTGCATGAGCCTGTCAAATTCTTCTTTTGAATAGGGCGCACCTTCCGCCGTGCCCTGGACCTCGACAAAACCGCCCGAACCGGTCATGACAAAATTGGCGTCCGTATCGGCATCTGAATCTTCGGCGTAATCAAGATCGGCAACCGGGGTTCCCTTATAAATGCCGCAGGATATGGCGGCAACATGATCAACAAGCGGAGTTTCCTTTAGAATATTGCGCTTCATCATCCACTGGATGCAATCATGAAGCGCTACCCAGCCGCCGGTAATCGAGGCGGTCCGGGTACCGCCATCGGCCTGAATAACATCGCAATCCACCGTGATCTGGCGCTCGCCCAGCTTCTCCATATTGACAACCGCGCGCAAGGAGCGGCCGATCAGGCGCTGGATTTCAAGCGTCCGGCCCGATTGCTTGCCGGCATTGGCCTCGCGCCGCATGCGGCTGTGGGTGGAGCGGGGCAGCATGCCGTATTCCGCCGTGACCCAGCCCGAGCCCGCGCCGCGCATCCAGGGCGGCACCCGCTCTTCAAGGCTGGCTGTGCACAGCACATGGGTATTGCCGCATTTGATCAGGCAGGAGCCTTCGGCATGTTTGGAGACGCCCCGCTCCAGGGATACCGGGCGAATTTCATCGGGTTCTCGTTTTGACGGCCGCATGAATACTCCTTTGCCTGTCTGTCGTCACGACCGGGAATTATGGCCAGCTCAAAAGGTCCGGTCCAGGTCGTAAAACGGTTTTCATTGTAATCAACACAATTTTAGGGCTTCTTGTATAGGATCCCGCCTCGATTGCAAGCACGGCAGGACCAGCTTTTGCTCCGGTCCGGCAACAGCCGTGCAAATGCGGTTCTTGAGCTTTCGATTAAACGAAAGTGCTGGAGGGTGTCTGTCGGGTCATGGACGAAATTGCGTTTGATCAGCTGCAAATCGGAGTGGTTGAAGATGTTTGCGGCATGCGCCGTCTGATCTGCTCGGTGCTGCGTTCGTTTGGGGTCAGGGAGCGTAATATTTTTGAGGCGGATGACGGGGTCAGCGGCCTTGAAATGGTCGAGACCTGCGAACCTGATATTCTGATCACGGACTGGACCATGCCGAATATGAGCGGCGCGGATCTGGTGCGGATTTTAAGAAATCCGAAATACCCCAACCGCTCCTTTATCCCCATTCTCATGCTGACGGCCAACGCCAACCGGTATTGCGCTGCGGTTTCGCGTGAAATCGGCGTCACCGAGTTTCTTGTCAAGCCGTTTGCGCCCGAAGCCCTGAAAACCCGCCTGACGCATATGGTCCTGTATCCACGCCGGTTTGTCAGTACCGGAGATTATTTTGGTCCTGAAAAACGCCTCAGGGTGTCAATGGCGGAGTAAAAGTGCACCATCTGCGGCATCATTCTGGCGGTGGCGGAGGGTTGTCCATGGCCCCCGCGCTGCGGAGCGCCCACCATATGGCTGACGCAGAAGCGCGGGGGCTGTGGGCAACCCGTGCAGAACGGTTTTTCAGCTTTTCCTTCTGGATTTGCGGCTCTGGTTGAGCCGGTAGCTTTCGCCGTTCATCTCCAGGATACGGACGTGATGAGTGAGCCGGTCGAGCAATACGTCGGCGGGGCGTTCGGTTCCGAAAGTTTGTGTCCATTCGTCGAACGGCAGGTTGGAAGTGACCATGATGGAGCCGCGCTCATAGCGCTGGGAGATGATCTCGAACAGGAACTTGGCGCCGGTCTTTGACAGGGGCACAAAACCCGGTTCGTCGATAATCAGCAGCTGCTGTGTGGCAAGCTGTTTCTGCAAGCGCAACAACCGCTGCTCATCGCACGCCTCCATCAGCTCGTGCACCATGGAGGAAGTGGAATGGGCAACCCTGAAATGGGTCGACTGGTTCAATAATCACCGCCTGATGGAAACCATCGGATACATCCCGCCAGCAGAAGCCGAAGAGAGGTACTATGCAAACAATCAGCAATTAGATATGGTCGCCCGACACGAACTAATCAGCCTCCGGTAAACCCGGGGCGGTTCAGGATTTCTCTCATATTGGGCTGAGATACCATAAAAATCGTTTTCGAAATTCAGTTTGCACGCTATATCAAAGCCATCTGGTCCCGTAGCTCAGTAGGATAGAGCACGAGATTCCTAATCTCGGGGTCGCAGGTTCGAATCCTGCCGGGATCACCACCATGTTTAGATCTCTTATGGCTTGAGCAAACAGGTGTGACACGTCATTTAGTGTGACACGTCATTTAGATTGATGCAGAGGACTATGCGGGATTATCCGGGATCAGGCGGGAAGGAACGGGAAGAACCGTATGTAAAACAATGACATGAAGGTTATTTTCCAAAAAAACGCGCTTTGGTCAGTGATGCTTACCTGCGTCAGTTGGTTTGATGCAGAACGCCTGAAACCGGCGTTTTGTGATTTGCCGGAAAACGGCAGCAAAGCCGCAGAAAACCGGGAAAAATGGTGATTTTGAATTGTGGCGAACTGTCCCCGAAAGGGGACGGTTTTATCGAAGGGGGACAGATAGGAAAATCCATCAATAAAAACAAAGATTAAAGCCTGACTTAACGCGCATTAAAACAGATTTATCTGTCCCCTTTTTTTCGCGCTAGATCGAGCGGCCGAACCAGATGACGCGGCCGGCCACGGTCTGCTTCGGCATTTCGTCCGTGTGCTCGGATGTATTGAGAGCTCCGTCTCTGGCGCTGGCGCTGACATTGAGCCGGGGGATGAAGGTAAACTCTCGTTCAATAACCCTTTTAGGGACATCAAACCCAACAATCCAGTCAAGTGAGTAGTCGGCCTCATCACACATTTTTGCCAACGTAAAAAGTGGTGGTCTGGCCTTGCTGACCTGCCCTGACCTGCCCCCAAATTTTGGTCCACTGATAAGTAGAATTTGTTCTCCTTGTGTTTTGCCACTATTTTGCGGCGGTAGCAATGGGCGGCTGCGCTGGAGCCTCCAATAGCGCAGGCGCGGCCGCCCATTGCGGTTTACTGAAGGGCCTGCGCGCGGCAAACGCCTCCGGTGTCTGGTATTTCAATGATGAGTGCGGGCGGCACTCGTTGTAATCCACACGCCACTCCTCAATGATCCGTTGGGCCTCGGCAAGGCTGGTAAACCAGTTCAGGTTCAGGCATTCTTCCCGGAAGCGGCCATTGAAGCTTTCGATATAGGCATTCTGGGTCGGCTTGCCCGGGTCAATGAAGTAAAGCTCGACACCATGATCATGAGCCCAGCCATCAAGCGCCCGGCCGCGAAGTTCGGGGCCATTGTC
>JAJRYE010000117.1 GCA_024275895.1 Alphaproteobacteria bacterium
ATCATCAGAAAAGATCGCCGCCAGGGCTTTTTCTCGCAAAACTTCCTCAGCTTCGCCAAGCGCGTGATCATGCCATACCGCATGAAGCGTGGCCGCCAGCTCATGCGCAAACATCGAAATATATTTGCCCGCGTCCAAAAGGATTATGGCGTACCGGCGCAGGTGCTTGTCGCCTTCTGGGCGCTTGAGAGTGATTTTGGCGCCTCCATGGGCAAGGACCAAAGCCTGCGGTCGCTGGCGACCCTGGCCTATGATTGCAGACGGCCCGAACTGTTCCGTCCCGAACTGATGGCGGCGCTGAAAATCATAGACCGCGGCGATCTCAAGGCATCCGACATGATCGGCTCATGGGCCGGCGAGCTTGGCCAGACGCAATTCCTGCCGACCCATTACTTCAATCACGCGGTCGATTATGACGGTGACGGCCACCGCAATCTTCTGCGCAGCGTGCCCGATGTCCTGGCCTCCACTGCAAAATATCTGGTTCATATCGGCTGGCGCGCCTATCAGCCCTGGCTTGAGGAGGTGCTTATTCCCCGCCGCATGAACTGGGCCGAAGCCGACCTGGCCATAAAACATCCCCGCGCGACATGGGCCAAATGGGGTGTGCGCTATAGGAATGGCAAACCCGTGAAGGCCGATAATCTGCCGGCATCCCTGCATCTGCCGATGGGGCGCAACGGCCCGGCCTTTCTCGCCTATGTGAATTTCGACGTCTATACCGAATGGAACAATTCGCTCACCTATGCGACTTCGGCGGCCTATTTTGCCACCCGTCTCGGTGGCGCGCCACTGGTCAACCCGGGCCGCGGGCCAATTGATAATTTCGGCCACAAGGAAATCCGCGAATTGCAGCGCCTTCTTGTCAGGCGCGGATACGATGTCGGCGGCGTTGACGGCACGCTTGGTGTTAAGAGCCGGGCCGCGATCAAGGCCGTGCAGATTAAATACGGCATGCCGGCAGACAGCTATCCCGATCTGAGGTTGCTCAGGCGCCTGCGCGGGCGGTAGATCGTTTCATGATCGCCCCGGTTGCTGTTGTCGGGTCGACCTTGTTGACGGCTCTCGGTGCGAGAACAATGTCTCGACATTGTTTCCGGTAGCAATCGCAATGCGTACCCGTCCCGACATTTGGTGAACGAATACATACCGGATGTCTCCAAAAGAGATGAGTTCCAGCGCGACTATAAAACCCATAATTATAAGTAATTTAACACTATTCGTGCACGGTCTATTTAACTCTCCAGTGTGCGGAGTAAATTTAGATTGTTGCGGCGCTGGTTTGGTTGGGTCGCTTTGCGCCGTAGCGGGGCAACTGGTAACAGCCGGCCGCAAACAACCTGATACTCGGCTCGGCAGAATATTGATATTTGTTAGAGGCTTAGATGACTGATTATCGCGATAGAGCAATCCGCTTTTTGAAAAAGTTCGGCTTACAGCAATCCGGCGGTGTCGCCATTGCATTTTCAATTTCCGCCGTCACGATGGTATTCGCGGGTGGC
>JAJRYE010000118.1 GCA_024275895.1 Alphaproteobacteria bacterium
AGGGCAGGGAAGGAGGTTTGCCGCAAAATGCGCGGTGAACCTCTTTTACCTGGTCGTTATTCTGCTGCTGCCCGGATCTCCGCTCCCGGCCAAAGGAGCTGAGGGTGCGAGGGCCGCTCTGCGTCCGCCGCTCGACATGATGGCACCGGCGGCAATCGACAAACGGTTGCAAAGAAATATCCGGGCGCTGGTCGTGCCCCGCCATCACGCGACAATATCAAGCCGACTGCGGGCGACCATCAACTCCATCGGGCCAGACAATGGTGAACGGTTCAAAAAGGGCGACCGTCTGGTGGTCTTCGACTGCGCCATCTTCAACGCGGAACTCAGACGCGCCGATGCGCAATTTGAGGCAGCTCATGACACTCAGAAGGTCAAGGCGGAGCTCTCCAAGGCCGGGACCATTTCGAAACTCCAGCTCGTGCTCGCGCGGGCGGAGCTCAGAAAGGTCGAAGCCGAGCGCACTCTCGCCAATGAACGGGTTGCAAATTGTGCCGTTCTCGCGCCTTTTGACGGCCGCGTTGTCCGCCGCATTGCCAATGCCTATGAAACTGTGAGCTTTGGTGATCCGCTTATCGAGATCGTCAACGACGCCAGTGTGGAGTTGCAACTCTATGTGCCGTCGAAATGGATAAGGTATCTCAAGACCGGAAAATCCTTCCGCTTTCATGTCGATGAAACGGGTATGCGCCTGCGCGCGGAAATCATCGCCATCGGCGCCTGGATCGACAATGTCAGCCAGTTGATTGAAATTCGGGCAATATGTCCCGATGCCGCTGATCAGCTCATCCCCGGCATGAGCGGCCGGGCGGAATTCGAGCAGATGAAATGACGCAACACGCATTACCCCAACAACTCATGGCCATAAGCCGGGTGGCTCAGATCGAGCTTGAAGTCCGTGCGGCGGAAAGCCAGGAGATGATCTGCTCAATGGCCGTCAACGATACCCACCGGGTGATTGAATATGATCACGCTCTGATATGGCTGCGTCGAAAATCGGCCATTGCCGCAATTTCAGGCGGGCTGGTGGTTGAGAAAAGCGCACCGCAAATCGCCTGGTTCGAGAAGCTGTGCCGAAGCTATTCTGCAAATGGTCCGGGCGATAGCGCCGGCCTGATCACAATGTCGGAATTACCGAAAAATCTGCAACCGGGATTTGATCTCTGGATATCTGGCAACGCCATCTGGATACCGATGAAAGGCGTGCGCGGCCTTCGCGAAGGCGGGCTTGTTTTACTTCGCGAAAAACCCTTCCTGGAGGCCGAATTAAATATTCTAACCCGTCTCACCAATGCCTATGGTCACGCCTTAACCGCCCTGCGCGCGCCTGTCAGGGAGAGGGCGCAACATTGGTACAGGACCAGAGGTGTAAAATTCCTGGCTGCCGGAGTGGCTCTTGTAATCTTGCTGAACATTCCCATTCCACTGTCGGTCCTCGCCGAGGCGCGCATCGCGCCCAGAGATCCGATACTTGTCACATCCCCCCTCAATGCGGTCATTAACAGGGTAATGGTCAGACCAAATACCACGGTCGACAAGGGAGACACCTTGTTTGACTTCGATCACCGTGAGTTGAAATCAGCGGCGACGATTTCCGAGAAGCGGGTGTCGGTTCTCATGGCCAACCGGTTCCGGGCAGAGCAAAAGGGATTTGAGGATGCCAAGGCGCGCGCCGAGCTGGGTTTGATCGAGGCACGTCTTGCCCAGACCTATGCGGAACTCGACCGCGCCACCGAACAATTGAGCCGTACAAGAGTGCGTTCACCGGCAAGCGGTGTCGTTCTGTTTGACGCGCCGGAAGGCTGGGAGGGGCGGCCGGTCCAGATAGGCGAAAAAGTCATGCTTCTCGCTGACCCGAAAAAAATCAAACTGGAGATCGAAATCCCGATTGATGATGTGCTGGTTGTCGAGCCGGGATCCGAGGTCAGGTTCTTTCTCGCCATACGGCCAAGCGATCCGGTTCTGGCGCGACTTACCAATGTCAGCTACAGCGTAAAAATCATCAACAACCAGAAAGCAGTGTTTATTGGTGAGGCGGAGCTGGACGAAAGCGCCGGAGGCCTGAGATTGGGATTGACCGGTACCGCTAAAATAATCGGACCCCGCGAGCCGCTTTATTATGTCCTTCTGCGCAAACCACTATCCGCGATGCGGCGTCTGTTCGGGATTTGAGATCTGGCATGAGCGCAGTCAAAAGTCAGGCCGGTTATATGCCCCATGGTCCGCAGCCAGGACCGTCTGCCCCCGCAGAGGAAGCTCAACCCGTCCTGCCGCCACTGCGCGAAGACCTCGAACTTGAACGCGGCTTCACAAACCGGGACGGCATACCGAACTGGGTGCTGCACGATCCTGCTGCCACGCGCTATTTCAACATCGGCTGGGTCGAGTTTGAAATCCTGTCGC
>JAJRYE010000119.1 GCA_024275895.1 Alphaproteobacteria bacterium
CTGTACTATCTGCTGACCTTCATGGCCGGAGCGCGGCGGCAGATATTTGTTGTTTTCGCCGGGTTCCTGATGGTGGAAAAATTCGGCTTCTCGGTTACCGAAATCACCTTGCTGTTTCTGGCCAATAATGCATTCAACATGATCTTTGCTCCCAAAATCGGCGCGATGATCGCCAGATGGGGCGAGCGCAAATCGCTCATTTTCGAGTATTGCGGCCTGATCGCCGTGTTTCTGGCCTATGCAATCGTGAGTAATCCATGGGCGGCAATGGCCATATATATACTGGATCATGCCTTTTTTGCCCTGCGCATTGCGATGAAAACCTATTTTCAGAAAATTGCCGATCCGGCGGATTTTGCCCCTACAGCGGGGGTGGCTTTTTCCATCAATCATATCGCCGCGGTGGGAATACCGGTTGTATTCGGCATGATCTGGCTGATTAGCCCCTCGCTGGTGTTTATTCTCGGTGCGGCGATGGCGGCGGTATCACTCGGGCTCTCGTTTCTGGTCCCCCGTGTCCCGTGCGAGGGTAATGAAACGCGCCTTGTCAGGCGCAAGATCGCGGCGGCGGAGTAGAAATATTCAGCGCAAACGCTGACGGCAGGCGTAAAGCGCCAGAACCGCCGCATTGGAGACATTCAGACTCCTGATGGGGCCAGGCATGTCGAGGCGGACGAGAAGATCGCATTTCTCACGCGTCAGACGCCGCAGCCCCTTGCCTTCGGCGCCAAGAACAAGCGCCAGGGGCGCATTCAGCGGGGCGTTTTCAATGGCAAATTCCGCTTCGCTGTCAAATCCGATGCGCAGGAAACCGCAGGCGCCAAGCGCATCAAGCGCCCGCGCCAGATTAACCGCTGCAATGAGCGGCACATGCTCAAGCGCGCCCGAGGCCGCCTTGGCCAGAACCCCGGCGGCTTCGGGGTTGTTGCGGGCGGTCACGATCACCGCACCGGCGTCCAGAGCCGCCGCCGAGCGTAAGATGGCCCCGACATTATGCGGATCGGTGATCTGGTCGAGCACGAGAATAATGCCGCTTGCCGTCACATCCTCGATAATGCGCGCGGGCAGGGGCGAGGCCTCGGCCAGTATGCCCTGATGCACGGCGCCGGACTGCGCCTTGCGTGAGATGTCTTTGGCGTCAAGGATTTCAACCGGGCAGCCGGCTTTTTTGAGGATCTGCTCATGCTGATGCGCGATATTGCGGCTGACATACAGCCGGTGCAGTTTGCGCTCCGGGTTGGCGCAGGCGGCAAGGACGGTGTGAACACCGTAAAGCTGAAGGTGATCGCTTTTGGCGGCGCGTTTGTTGCGGGAGGGATTCGGAGGCTTCCGGCCGCGCGGTCTTGAGTGCTGCTTCATATCAACCTCTTGCCATGAAGATGGCTCTGACGCAACGCCGGTGCGGGTTGAATCCGGGGGATTTCCCCGTCTTTCAGGCCGGGAATGTTTTTTTATTTTTGTTTTTGCCCGATTGCGGTTGACAGGAGGCTAAACTCTCAACATAAACGCGACCATATGTCTCCCGGTTAGCGCCGGGGGGGCAGTGGATTAATGCCGTTAATCTGCAAAATTCACGGGTTTCTTTTCCGGAGGGATGCCCGAGTGGTTAAAGGGGACGGGCTGTAAACCCGTTGGCTATGCCTACGTTGGTTCGAATCCAACTCCCTCCACCATTCCCGTGGATTGCAAGGAGAACCGGCAAGGTCAAAGCGGGCGTAGCTCAATGGTAGAGCCACAGCCTTCCAAGCTGAAGATGAGGGTTCGATTCCCTTCGCCCGCTCCAGCTTTGCAGGTTTTCGTCAAAAGGCTTATCCGCTGCATGAATAAAGGTGTAGGGTAGGCAGTCGGAAAGTCCCACTTTTAAAAGGCATTAAGGACGCGAGATACATGAGCAAAGAGAAATTTGAGCGCACGAAGCCGCATTGCAACATTGGCACGATTGGTCATGTTGATCATGGCAAGACGACGCTGACGGCGGCGATCACCAAGGTTCTGGCCGAGGCGGGCGGTGCGACGGCGACGGCATTTGACGA
>JAJRYE010000120.1 GCA_024275895.1 Alphaproteobacteria bacterium
GATGGCGCCAAAACTCGCCGCCGCGATCATCACCGGCACGATGGCCAGCCCGTCCAGCCCATCGGTCAGATTGACCGAATTGCTCGCCCCGACGATGATGAAGGCGCCAAAGGGCAGGAAAAACCAGCCCAGATTGATCACAACATCCTTGAAAAACGGCAGCGCCAACCCGTTCGCGAGCTCCGGCGACGAGAGCTTGGTGAAGCCATAGACCGCCACCAGCGCCACAATAACTTCAAGCAGAAGCCGCATACGCGCCGGGAAACCGCCATTGGTCCGCCGGGTTATTTTCAGGTAATCGTCATAGAGCCCGATGGCGCCATAGGTGAGAGTGACAAACAGCACCAGCCACACATAGGAATTGCCCAGATCGGCCCATAAAAGCACGCTGACGCAAATGCCCAAGAGGATCATCAGCCCGCCCATGGTCGGCGTGCCCTGTTTTTCGATCAGATGACGCGCCGGCCCGTCCTCGCGGATCGGCTGCCCGCGGCCCTGGCGAATGCGCATGGAGTTGATCAGCGCCGGGCCGAACATGAACACCACGAACAGCGACGTGACGGTGGCGCCTGCGGTGCGCAAGGTGATGTAGCGGAAGACATTCAGCGCGGAAACTTGATCGGTCAGCAGGTCCGCAAAGTAGTGCAGCATGTTCAGCCTTTCGAATGGGGGGCTGACGCCGCATAGCGTCTTAGGAGCGTGGCGACAAGTGGGCCAAGCTTTGATCCCAATGACCCCTTGATCATAATAACGTCGCCGGCACGGATTTCCGCCAGCAATACCGCCTGGTTGTCAGCCGCCGCCGGCGCGTACCGGACATCGATTTTTTTCCGCAAAACTTTCCCCAGGCCGGACATGTGCGGTCCGGACAAAATTACCATATCGGCGCCAGAGGCGGATATCGGTTCGGCAAGATCCAGATGATAGCGCGGAGCTTCGTCCCCAAGTTCGAGCATGTCCCCAAGAACGGCGATGCGCCGGCCGCCATCTTTCGGCGCCGCCGCCCCCAGCATGGTCAGCGCGGCTGCCATGGACACCGGGTTGGCATTATAGCTCTCATCGATGAGGAGCGCGGTGCCGCCTTCGACATCGAGCACCGTCCGCGCCCCCCGCCCGACCGCAGCTTTCACGGCGTCAATACTGGCAGCCCCGGCGCGCACATCGGCCCCAAGGGCGTGCACAACGGCAAGAACCCCAAGAGAGTTGATCGCCAGATGCCGCCCCGGCGCGCCCAGGCGGTAGGTCAAGGGCTGGCCGAAAATTTCAATTTGAATGCGGCTGCCGCCAGCCTCCTCAGAAATCGAATGTAAACTCACATCTGCATCGGTTTCCACGCCAAAGGTAATGATTTGCGCCCCGGCGTCATCGGCGCGGCCACGCAGCAGGGCAAAATGAGGGCTGTCCGCCGGCAATACCGCCTTGCCGCCAGGTTCAAGCCCTGAAAAAATCTCAGCCTTGGCCTCGGCGATCTCGGTTACGGAGTTGAAATGGCCGATATGGACCGGCGCGACATTGGTAACCAGGGCGACATGGGGCCGCACCATGGCGGTCAGGGGTTCGATTTCGCCGCCATGGTTCATGCCCATCTCAAACACCCCGAATGCCGCGTCCCGTGGCAAGCTGGCGAGTGAAAACGGCACGCCCCAATGGTTGTTGAACGATGACGGCGAGGCATGGGTCGCCCCGCTGGCGCCCAGCGCCAAGCGAAGCGCCTCCTTGGTGCTGGTCTTGCCGACGCTGCCGGTTATGCCGCAAATCGCCGCCCCGCTCCGAGCCCGCGCTGCCACCGCCAGCCGTTCCAGGGCCGCAAGCGGATCATCGACGACCACAAACGGACCTTTATGATTGTGAAATTCAAAACCCATGCCCACCACCGCCACGCGCGCACCAGCATCAAGGGCCACTCCGGCGAAATCATGGCCATCGAAGTTTTCACCCCTGATGGCAAAAAACGCGCCACCGGGCTGAACCGTGCGGCTGTCGATCGAAATCGAGGTGATATCTCCAGCCAGCTTGGCCCCAGGCCGACCATTGATCGCTGCGAGAAATTCGCGTTCCCGCCATAGCGGCGCACTCATGCCCGCCCCCCGTCGTCGAGAAGTTTGGCGATCTCGTCATGGTCAGAAAAGGGATGCAATACCCCGGCAATCTCCTGCCCGGTCTCATGGCCCTTGCCGGCGACCAGCAGCGCATCACCGGAGCCGAGCATTTCAAGCCCTGCGGCGATAGCCTCGGCGCGGTCGCCAACCTCAATGGCGCCCGGGCAGCCCAAGAGCACCTGGGCGCGGATCGCGGCGGGGACTTCGGAGCGCGGATTATCATCGGTGACAATGGCAAGATCGCCATGGGCCGCCACCGCTTCTCCCATAAGCCGCCGCTTGCCGGGATCGCGGTCGCCTCCGGCGCCAAATACCGTCACGATACGGCCCCCAACATGGGGCCGCAACGCGATCAGCGCGGTTTTCAGCGCATCGGGCGTGTGGGAAAAATCGACATAGACGGCCCCCCCCGAAGCGGTTTTGCCCACCGGCTCAAGACGCCCCTTGACGCCGCGCAAACCCGAAAGCACCGCGATCCCGTCTACAATTGAAAGTCCGGCGGAAGTGGCGAGGCAAAGCGCAGTCGCAACGTTCTCAGCCTGAAATGCGCCGACAAGATCAAGCGCCACCTGAAAGCTCTTACCCTCAAAACCGATACTGACATCAAGCCCTTGCGCCCTGGTGGTGACGGCAAGTAGACGTAAATCACCCTGGGTCCGGCCATGGGTTAAAACCCGCAAATTCGCCGCCCTTGCCGCCGCGACCGCATGGTGGTGCCCCGCCCCGTCACAATTGACCACCGCCAGCGCGCCAGGGTGCAAAAGAATGGTGAACAGCCGCAATTTGGCCGCCAGATAGGCATCGAAATCGGAATGAAAATCAAGATGATCGCGGGTGATATTGGTAAAGGCCCAGCCATCGAGACGGACGCCATCGACCCGGCGCTGCTCCAGCCCATGGCTTGAGGCTTCAATGGCAACATGGTCGTATTGCCCCGCGCCAAGCCCGCGCAACACGCCATGCAGCACCACAGGGTCCGGGGAGGTCAGCTTGACCTCCGGCAGGCCGGCGGGCGGATCAACCACACCCCGGCCATCGCGGCAGACTACCCCCAAAGTCCCGATACTAGCGGATTTCAAGCCCAGCGCGGCCCAGATCTGGCAGACAAATTCGGCCACCGAGGTTTTGCCGTTGGTGCCGGTTATCGCGACCATATGGGAGGGCTGTGGAGCAAAGAGCCGCGCCGCCATGCGGGCCAGGGAGCGCCTGGGATCGGCGGAGACCACCAGTGGCACGTCGGAGATATCCGGCAGCCTGGCATCGGTCCCGGCAAGAATGGCGGCGGCCCCGGCGGCAATGGCGCGGGGAATGAATTGCGCCCCGTCCACCTTGGTGCCGTGCAGCGCGGCAAAGAGCCCGCCCGGGCCTGCCTCACGGCTGTCGGCGGTAAGAAAATCTATTCGAGTGTCAGGCCAAGTGCCGCGAATTTGCTCCTCGCCGCTCAGAAGATCACTAAGATGCATATCCAAAGTACCTGGCCAGAACGCGGGAGGGCGCCGCGCCCGGTTTTATCAATAGCCGGCGAGCAGCATTTCAGGTTCCATGGCCTCGATTTCCTCATTCGAGTCCAGCCCCAGCATCGGCGCAATCCGGGCGATAATCTTGCCGACTGTCGGCGCGGCATTCCAGCCCGCCGTTGCAAACCCGAAGGTTTCTTTAGTTCCCTTGGGCTCGTCAAGCAGAATCAACAGCACATATTCAGGATCGTCGGTCGGAAATGTGGCGATAAAGGTATTGAGCAGCTTGTCGGTGTCGTATCCGCCGATGCCGGCTTTCTCCGCGGTGCCGGTTTTGGCGCCAACCCGGTAGCCCTTCACCTGCGCCCGCCGCCCGGTGCCCTTGACGACATTCAGACGCATCAGATAGCGCATGGCGTCGCTGGTTTCCGGCTTGATCACTTGCGTGGACAAAATTGACGCTTCTTCAGCTGTGCGCGGCAAAAAGGTCGGCGTCATCAGCCTGCCGCCATTAAACAGCGCCGCCCCCGCCGCTACCGCCTGGAGCGGCGTCACGCCCAGGCCATGGCCAAAGGACATCGTCATGGTATTCACCGGCGCCCACGGATTTGGCAGCAGCGGCCTGGCATTTTCAGGCAATTCGGTGACCAGGCGGTCGAGCATGCCGAGTTTTCGCAAAAAAGCCTGGTGGCCTTCAATCCCGACATCAAGCGCCGCCTTCGCCGCACCGATATTGGACGAATAGATGAAAATTTCCGGTATGGTTAAAAAGCGGTTCTTGCCGCGATAATCGCGAATGCGGAAACGTCCCACCCGGATGGGTTTGCTGGCATCGTAGCCGCCGTTCAGGCCGACATTGCCGCTGTCCAGGGCCATGGCCATGGTATAGGTCTTGAACATCGAACCCAGCTCGAAAACCCCCTTGGCAATGCGGTTGATGCGATCGGGGATCAACGCATCCTTGGGCACGTGCGGATCGTAATCCGGCAACGAGCTCATCTCCACCACCTCGCCGGTTTTAGCA
>JAJRYE010000121.1 GCA_024275895.1 Alphaproteobacteria bacterium
AACAAACCACACCGAACTCGGTGAAGCCTTTGACGAATTCATGCAGGCTTTTGAAGCCTTCAAACAGACCAATGACGAGCGCCTGACCCAGGTTGAAAAACGCATGACCGCCGACATCATTACCGGCGACAAGCTGGAGCGTATCAACCGCGCCATGGATGAACACAAACGCGCCGTCGATAACCTGACCCTGAAATCCCGCCGCCCGGCGCTGGGATCTTCAGGCCGCGTTATGAGTGCTCATGCACTGGAGCACCGCGCTGCCTGGAATGACTATATGCGCAAGGGCGATGCGCGCGATTTGCAGGCGATTGAAGCCAAGGCGCTTTCGGCCGGTACTGACGCCGATGGCGGCTATACCGTACCGGAGGAAACCGAAAACCATATTGGCAAGCTGCTGAGCCAGGCCTCTCCCATCCGCGCCATTGCCGGCATCCGCCAGATTTCCGCTTCAACCTACAAAAAGCCCTTCGCCACCAGCGGCTTTTCCACTGGCTGGGTCGGCGAGGCGGCGGCAAGGCCCGAAACCTCGACCCCGACCCTGGCCGAGCTTTCCTTCCCGGCCATGGAGCTTTACGCCATGCCCGCGGCAACGTCCGTATTGCTCGAAGACAGCGCCGTTGATATCGAGCAATGGATTGCCGAAGAGGTGCAAAGCGCCTTTGCCGAGCAAGAAGGTGCCGCCTTCGTCAATGGCAACGGCACCTCGAAACCGCGCGGTTTCCTCAACTACACCAAGGTGGCGGACAGCTCCTGGAGTTGGGGCAATCTGGGTTATGTGGTCTCCGGGGCTTCGGGCGCTTTTGCCGCCTCTGATCCCTCCGATGCCCTGATCGATCTGATTTATTCGGTCAAATCCGGCTATCGCGCCAATGCCCATTTTGTCATGAACCGGGCCACCCAGTCGGAAATCCGCAAGCTGAAAGACGCGGACGGCAATTATCTCTGGCAGCCGCCGGTGCAGGCGGGT
Organism: Alphaproteobacteria bacterium; assembly: GCA_024275895.1. GTDB lineage: Bacteria > Pseudomonadota > Alphaproteobacteria > Rhizobiales > BM303 > BM303. The sequence goes on from JAJRYE010000121.1 coordinate 971, forward strand.
GTGGGCGCGACCTTGATGAATGTGCCGATTGCCGAGGCCGAGGACATGCCCGATATTGCTGCCGACAGCTTCTCCATCGCCTTTGGTGATTTTGCCCGTGGTTATCTGATCGTGGACAGGGTCGGGGTGCGGGTGCTTCGTGACCCCTTCTCCTCCAAGCCCTATGTGCTGTTCTACACCACCAAGCGCATTGGCGGCGGGGTGCAAAATTTTGAAGCCATCAAATTGTTGAAATTCGGCACGGCCTAAACCCCTCCTTCTCCCCCGTGAACCTTGGCGGGGCGGGCGCTGCACCAGCGCGCCGCCCCGTCCTTTTTGGGAAAACATTCAACATGACTGCAATTCTCATTTCCGGCCCGGCTATCGAACCGGTCACGCTCGCCGAGGCCAGAGCGCATCTGCGCGTCGATACGGCCGATGAAGACACCCTGATTTCTTCCCTCATCACGGCGGCGCGCATCCATATCGAGCTTGCCTGCTCCAAGGTGCTCATCACCCAGAGCTGGAAACTCTATTTTGACCGCTGGCCGTCAAAAAGCATCATCGAAATCCCGCTTGCGCCGCTCCAGGGCGTCAGCGCCATAAGCGTCTATGATGCGGATGATAACAGCGAAGACGTTACGTCCTCCCGCTGGTATGCTGATACGGTATCCGTTCCCGGACGGCTCGTGCGCCGCTTTGGCTCTGTTTGGCCGGACCCTGCCCGCGCCGCCAATGGTATCGAAATTATCCTGACCGCTGGCTATGGCGATACCGCTTCTGATGTGCCGCAGACCCTTCGCCAGGCCATCTTGCTGCTGGTTGCCCACTGGTTTGAAACCCGCGAGCCGGTCGTGCTGGGCGAGACGGCCATATCCGTGCCCCTTGCCGTTGACGCCCTGATCGCGCCCGCAAAGGCGGTTCGGTTGTGATGCGCCCTGGCAAATTGCGCTGCCGCATGGTTCTGGAAGAACCGGTGCGGCTTTCCGATGGCGGCGGCGGTGCGAGCATCTCATGGTCGCAGATCGCAACCCCATGGGCGGCTATTGAACCTCTGAGCGGAAATGAACACCCCCGTTATGAGGGCATTGAAGCCACACTGAGCCACAAGATCACGCTCCGTTTCCGACCCGGCATAACCCCCTATATGCGTCTGCGCCTTGATACCCGGATATTCAATATCCTTGCGTTGCGAAATGAGGATGAGAAGGGTCGCTGGCTGATCTGCCTTTGCGAGGAGGTCATTTGAACCATGCAGATCATCCCCCGCATCAACGGCCTGAAATCGCTGCAAAAGACATTCGACCGCCTCACCCGGCCCGGGTTTTTTGTCGAGGCGGAAAACCGGACCAGGGCGGAAATCGCCAGGCTCGAAACCCGTCCGTCTTTACGTTTAGTTAACCATGTTTATGGCGGAATTCTGCGCGATATCCTGCGCCGCTCCCGCCGTTAGAAAGGGATATCCATGCCGCAAAACGCAAGCCGGGCGCTGCAAAAAGCCATCTTTGAGGCCCTTTTGGCAGATACTGCCCTGACAGCCCTTCTGGGGGCAGGAAAAATCTTCGATGATGTACCGCAAGGCGTGAGCTTTCCCTATCTCACCATCGGTCAGGCCTCAACCCGCGACTGGAGCACTTCAACTGAAGAGGGGGCTGAACACATCCTCACTTTACAGGTCTGGTCAAAGGCTGCCGGCCGCAAGACCATTCAGGCCATTATCCAAGCCGTGCACGATATCCTGCACAATGCCGCCCTGACCCTGGAAGACCACAATCTCGTCAATCTGCGCCACGAATTCACCGACCTGACCCGCGCCAAAAGCGGCCACGCCTATCACGGCCTCACCCGCTACCGGGCCGTGACGGAGCCAGCAACCTGACTGTTTTATTGAACCTGTCATTCATCACATAATTTAGGAGACCCACCCCATGACCGCTCAAAAGGGTAAGGATTTACTGCTTAAAATGGATACCAGCGGCGCCGGAGCTTTTGCCACCATGGCCGGGTTGCGCGCCCAGCGTATTGCCTTTAATGCCGGGAGCGTGGATATCACCAATGCCGAATCGGCGCAAGGCTGGCGTGAATTGCTCGCCGGGGCCGGGGTGAAATCCGCCAGCATCAATGGTTCCGGCATTTTTAAGGACGCCGCCGCCGACGAGGCCGTGCGCGGTTTGTTTTTCAACGCCCATATCCGCGACTGGCAGGTGATCATCCCTGATTTCGGCACTGTCGAAGGTCCGTTCCAGATTTCGGCGCTGGAATATGCCGGGGAGTATAACGGCGAAGTCAAATTCGAGCTGGCGCTGGAATCGGCCGGTCAGCTCACCTTCACCGGGGCTTGAGGAAAATGGCAAACGCACATCGCGGCGAGATCGAGGCCGTTCTTGACGGCAAGCCGCTCACCCTTTGCCTCACCCTTGGCGCTCTGGCCGAGCTTGAACACGCATTTGGCGGCGAGGACATGCTGGCCATTGCCGAACGTTTTGAGACCGGGCGTATAAAGGCCGAGGACGCCATCTGCGTCATCGGCGCGGCTCTGCGCGGCGCTGGCAATGATATCTCCGACGCCCAGGTGGCGAATATGAGCATTGACGGCGGCGCGGCGGGCTATGTCCGCACGGTTGCCCGGCTCCTGAACGCGACATTCAGCGATCCCGGTCCGGTGGTAAATTGAGTGAAAAAAAGAAATTTCCCTGGGATGAGTTGATGAATCTGGGGCTTGGCCATTTGCGTCTGGCTCCGTCTGTATTCTGGTCCATGACACCGCGCGAGTTGAACACTGCCGCACGCGGCTCCATGGGCCTGCCCGCCTCGCTGTCTCCCCCGGCGAGGCGGGATTTGCAAAAACTCATGCAATGCTATCCCGATTCCGAAAAAAAATGAGGTTATTATGGCTGAGGAAGTCGATTCCCTTGTCGTTACCATAGACGCTGATATCTCCAATCTGCGGCGTGAGCTGGACACCGCGACCCGCATGGGGCGCAGTTTTGGCTCCGCTATCACCCGCGCTTTTGAAACCGCCGCCGTAAAAGGGCGCTCGCTGGGCGATGTCCTGCGCTCACTTGCCGCCTCGCTCGCCTCAACCGCCCTGCGCGCCGGGATGAGACCCCTGGAAAACATGCTGGGCAAAGCCTTCGGGTCGCTGTTTTCCGGTCTGACTTCAGCCAAAATCACCCCCTTCGCCGATGGCGGGGTGGTCAACTCCCCGGTTCTTTTCCCCATGGGAGGCGGGCAGCAAGGGGTTATGGGCGAGGCGGGGGCAGAAGCCATCATGCCGCTGGCAAGGGGGGCTGACGGCAAGCTGGGAGTGCGCACGGACGGCCAGGCGCGCGCCATGACCATCAATTTCAATGTTCAGGCCAATGACGCCCAGAGCTTCTTGCGATCCGAATCGCAAATCTCCGCCATGCTGGCCCGAGCCACAAGGCGCGGTACGAGGAATTTGTAAACATGGCCTTTCACGAAATCCGCTTTCCCACCACCGTCTCCCTTGGCGCGACGGGCGGGCCGGAGCGGTGCACCGAGATTGTCGCCCTGGCCTCGGGCCATGAGCAGCGCAACGCCCGCTGGGCCGATTCGCGCCGGCGCTACAATGCCGGCTACGGCGTCAAATCGCTGGATCAAATCCACGAAATCATATCCTTTTTTGAACAGCGCATGGGCCGTCTGCATGGCTTTCGCTGGAAAGACCGTGCTGATTGCAAATCCTGTCCGCCGGGTCAACCCCCCGCAAGTGATGACCAGAGCCTTGGCGCGGGAGACGGCTCAACAGCTGATTTTCAACTCATCAAAACCTATGGTTCCGGCCCGACCAGCTGGAGCCGGAAAATCACCAAACCCGTAGCGGGCAGCCTCCTGCTCGCGGTTGATGGCGCGGCGCAAAGCCAGGGCAGTGATTTCACCATTGATGAGACCAGCGGCGTTATAACCTTTGAGCCTGGTCATATCCCGTCCTCTGGCGCGAATGTTACCGCCGGATTTGAATTTGATGTTCCGGTGCGCTTCGACACTGATTTTCTTGAAATCAACCTGGAAGCTTTCGGGGCAGGCGTCATCCCGGATATCCCCATCGTGGAGATCAGATTGTGAAAACCCTGAGCCCCGAATTTCAAGCCCATCTTGACAGCGGCGCAACCACTCTTTGCTGGTGCTGGCAACTGGTGCGCAATGATGGCGCAGTCTTCGGGTTTACCGATCATGACCGCAAGCTCTCCCTTGACGGCGTTGATTTTGAGCCGGCAAGCGGATTTGAGGGCACGGAAATGACCTCATCCGCCGGTCTGAATGTGGATAATCTCGACGTTATGGGGGCGCTGGTTTCCGAGCGCCTCAATGAGGCCGATCTTGCCTCCGGGCTTTTTGACAATGCGCAGGTGAGCATAACCCGTGTCAACTGGGCCGATACAAGCCAGCGTGTCCTCATGCACAGCGGCAATCTGGGCGAGGTGACGCGGGCTGAAAATGCCTTTACGGCGGAGCTGCGCGGGCTGGCGCATCTTTTGAATCAGCCTGCCGGGCGGATTTATCAATTCGGTTGCGATGCGGTTCTGGGAGACAGCGATTGCGGTGTTGATCTGGATGCAGCCGCAAATACAGCCACCGGCATGGTGAGCGCCGCCGGCAGCGCCCGGACCTTTAACGCCTCCGGTCTGGGAAGCTTTAACGATGGCTGGTTTTCCTTTGGCCGCCTGCTCTGGTCCAGCGGCGCCAATGCAGGCCGCCAGATGGAAGTGAAAACCCACCGCAAGGAGACATCCTCGGTCTCGATTGGCCTGTGGCTGCCCATGAGCGAGCCGGTTGAGGTGAACGATACGTTCAGGATTTTTGCCGGTTGCGACAAACAGTTTGCCACCTGCCGCGAAAAATTCGCCAATGGCCTGAATTTCCGTGGCTTCCCCCACATGCCGGGCAATGATTTTGTCCTCTCCTACCCCACAAGGGACGACCGCGATAATAATGGCGGATCGATGAACTCATGACCACCCGCTTGCAGATTGTTGCCGAGGCAAGAGACTGGCTCGGCACGCCCTATCAGCACCAGGCCAGCCTCAAGGGGGGCGGATGCGATTGCCTGGGGCTGGTGCGCGGTGTCTGGCGCTCGGTTTATGGCTCCGAGCCCGAATTGCCGCCGCCTTATTCCCCCGACTGGGCCGAGGCGGGCGGAGGCGAGAATTTGCGCGATGCTGCCCTGCGGCATTTAGCGCCGGTAAAGCTGCCTCAATTGCAGCCGGGCGATGTGGTCCTGTTTCGCTGGCGCGCCCATCTGGCGGCCAAACACGCCGCCATACTGACCGGCAAGGCGAGCATGATCCACGCCCATGACGGGATCAGCGTGTGTGAAGTAGCGCTGTGCAACTGGTGGCGGCGGCGTCTGGTTTTCGGTTTTTCCTTTCCGGGAGTGAATTGAGTATGGCAACCCTTGTTCTGCAATATGCGGGTCAGGCCTTTGGTGGTATGATCGGCGGCCCCATCGGCGCCGTGATCGGCCGCGCCGCCGGCGCTGTAGTCGGCAATATAGTCGATCAGAGCCTGCTCGGCGCATTGGCGAAACCGGCCCAAGTCGAAGGCCCGCGCCTTGATGACTTGCAGGTTCAGGCCTCGCGTGAAGGCGCATTTATCCCCCGTGCCTATGGCCGTACCAGGCTTGCGGGGCAGGTGATCTGGGCGACACGCTTTGAAGAGGAAATTTCGACCACAACCAAAAAATCCGGCGGCAAGGGCGGAGCCGGAAAACGCAAGACCAAAGTCACCGAATACAGCTATTATGCCAATTTCGCGGTTGGTCTGTGCGAGGGCGAAATCGGCCGCATCGGCCGTATCTGGGCCGATGGCAAACCGCTGGATCAAAGCCGCGTCACATTAAGGGGGTATAGCGGCACAAAAACCCAGTTGCCCGACAGCCTTATCAGCGCCAGAGAGGGGATGGAGAAAGCCCCCGCCTATCGCGGCCTTGCCTATATTGTTTTTGAACGCCTTCCCCTGGCCGATTATGGCAACCGCATTCCGCAACTGACATTCGAGATATTCAGCCCGCTTGATGATCTTGAGCAAAAAATAAATGGTGTAAACATTGTCCCCGGCAGTACAGAATTCGGCTACTCGCCGCTGCAGATCACCCGAGATCTGGGCGAGGGCAAAACCGCAGCGGAAAACACCCACAGCTATGAGGCGCTGAGCGACTGGAATGCCTCAATGGATGATCTGGCGGCCAGTTGCCCCAATCTGCAAAGCGCTTCTCTCGTGGTCAGCTGGTTCGGCAATGATTTGCGCTGCGGCCTCTGCGCCCTCAAACCGGGAGTGGAAGACACGGACAAGATCACCCGGCCCGAAAGCTGGTCCGTGGCCGGGCTTTCGCGCGCCGATGCCCATCTGGTCTCGCAGATTGATGCCCGGCCGGCCTTTGGCGGCACACCTTCCGATGCCTCCGTCATTGCCGCCATCAAGGACATAAAGGCCCGCGGCTGGCGGGCTGTTTTCTATCCCTTTGTATTGATGGATGTGCCCGATGGCAATACATTGCCAAATCCCTATGACGGTTCGGCCAGCCAGCCGGTCTTTCCATGGCGCGGTCGCATAACCTGCGATCCGGCCCCCGGCGTGGCCGGAACCGTGGACAAAACCGCCGCGGCCACAGCCCAGGTGAATGCCTTTTTCGGCGCCGCTACGGTGGGTGATTTTGCCATTGACGGGGAAAATGTGATCTATAGCGGCCCGGCCGAATGGTCACAGCGCCGCATGATTTTGCACTACGCCCATCTGTGCAAGGCAGCGGGCGGAGTTGACGCCTTCCTCATCGGTTCCGAGTTGCGGGGCCTGAGCACCATTCGCGGCAGCGCCGTGCATTTCCCGGCCGTGGATGCGCTCAAAACCCTGGCTGCCGATGTCAGAACGGTTCTGGGAGCGGCCACTAAAATATCCTATGCCGCTGACTGGTCGGAATATTTCGGCTACCAGCCGCAGGACGGCTCAAGCGATGTTTTCTTCCATCTTGACCCGCTCTGGTCCGATGCCGCTATCGATTTCATCGGTATTGACAACTATATGCCAATGAGCGACTGGCGCGACGGCGAAAACCATCTGGACTATCAAAACGGGGCGCGTTCGATCTATGACACCGCCTATCTGCGCGCCAATATCGCCGGCGGTGAGGGCTATGAGTGGTACTATGCGGACATGGCGGCGCGTGATGCACAAAACCGCACCCCCATCACCGATGGCGCTTACGCCAAACCTTGGGTATTTCGCTGCAAGGACATAAAAAACTGGTGGAGCAATTCTCATTATAACCGTCCCGGCGGCATTGAAGATACCGCCGCCACATCCTGGCTTCCCGGCTCAAAACCGGTCTGGTTCACCGAAACCGGCTGTCCGGCCATTTCCAAGGGGGCGAACCAGCCCAATGTGTTCATGGATGCCAAATCCTCGGAAAGCGCCGCCCCTTATTATTCCGACAGGCACCGCGATGATCTGGTCCAGCGGCGTTATCTCAAGGCGCTTTTTGAGTATTGGGACACATCCAGCCCGTATTACGCGGGCGGAAGCAATCCGGTATCTGATGTTTACAACGCTCCGATGGTGGATGTCGGCAATATCCACATATGGGCCTGGGATGCGCGCCCGTTCCCGGCTTTTCCCGGAATGGAAAATGTCTGGGCCGACGCGCCGAACTGGCAAACCGGGCACTGGCTGAACGGAAGGTTGGGGGCCTTGCCGCTCGACAAGCTGGTCTCGGTCCTGACGCAGGGCTACGGCGTTCTCACCAACACCGGAAATCTGGAGGGGCTGGTTGACGGTTTTGTAATTGACCGGACCATGTCGGCGAGACAGGCGGTCGAACCGCTGGCCCTGGGTTATTTCTTTGATGCGGTGGAGAGCGAAGGCCTGATCCGCTTTGACCACCGCAAAAATGCCCCGGTTATCAGCGCCGACCCGGATGATTTTGCGGTTAAAGATGAAAACACCGCTGCCGTTCAGCTCATCCGCGCCCAGGAAAGTGAACTGCCTTCGATCGTTCATCTTTCCTATATTGACCAGATGTCGAATTACCGGGCGGCGGCGGTCGAATCGCGCCGCCAGACCGCCCAAAGCGCCCGTGTGGCCCGTGCCGATCTGCCTCTGGTAACGGATCAGGATCAGGCCCGGAATATGGCGGAAATCTGGTTGCAGGAACTTTGGCGCGAGCGCGAAAGAGCCAAATTCACCCTGCCCCCAAATCTGCTCGGAGCAGAACCGGGCGATGTGATCGCCTTTACCCGTAACAGACGCGATCACCGGATTCGCGTGCAGGAAATCACCGATGCTCTGGGCCGCGCCGTCGAGGGCGCGAGCGCCGACAGCTCGTTATATGCCCCCGCGCCGGTTGTTCGCCGCCAAACGAGGGTAACGGCGCCCGGTGTCCTCGGGCCCGTCATCGTGGAGTTCATGGACCTGCCGCTGCTGACCGGGAATGAAATTCCCCATGCTGGTTATCTTGCCGCCTTTGCCGGTCCCTGGCCCGGCGCGGTTGCGGTTTATCGCGGCGTTGATGCGGCGGCGCATGATCTCAACGCCGTCCTGGAAGCCCCGGCAACCATGGGGGAGACGCTCCAGGACCTGTATTCCGGTCCCGCCGGACGCTGGGATCGCGCCAGCCGCGTGCAGGTCAGGCTCTATGGCGGTGCCTTGCAATCGGTTGATCAGATGGCGCTGTTTTCCGGCGCCAACAGCGCCGCGATAAAAAACGCTGACGGGGAATGGGAAATCTTCCAGTTCCTGAGCGCCGATCTGGTCGCGGCGGATGTTTATGAGCTTTCGGGGTTATTGCGCGCCCAGGCCGGAACCGAAGACGCCATGCGCGATCCTGTTGCTGCCGGAGCGCGCTTTGTTCTGCTCACCGGTGCGGTTGAACAGGCCGATATGAGTGCCGATGAAATCGGTCTGGCCTTTGACTACCGCTACGGTCCCTATGGCCGTGACATGGCCGATCCGGTCTATCAAAACCGCTCTGTTGCCTTCTCCGCCAGAGGTTTGAAACCATTCTCGCCGGTCCATATCCGCGCCCGCCGTGATGTAGCGACTTCGGATATTGAGTTGAGCTGGATACGCCGCACAAGACTGAACGGCGACAGCTGGGTGCTGGAAGAAGTGCCGCTTGGCGAAGACAAGGAAGTTTACAAAGTAAATATACTGGATGCAAGTTACCAGATTCTTCGCTCACTGAACTCTGAAACCTCCGGTGCAACATATACCAGCACCATGCAAATCGCCGATTTCGGCGTCATCCAGACCCGGATCATCGTGGATATCAGCCAGATATCCCAGACCTGTGGAGACGGGACTTTCCGGCGGGCCGTGCTGGATATCTGACGGCGATACCCTGAATTATCCATCCGCCGCGCCTTCTGCGCGGTTTTTTATTGGGAGCAGTGCATGAAATATCAACTGGGAAAGCGATCGCAAAGACGCCTTGAAGGGGTCCATCCAGATCTTTGCAAGGTGGTCAGACGGGCCATCGAAACCACGGAGGTGGATTTTGCCATAATTGAAGGGCGGCGCACGATCGCGCGCCAGCGCCAGCTGGTAAAACAGGGTGCATCGCGCACCTTGCGCTCACGTCACCTGACAGGCCACGCCGTCGATCTTGCCCCCTGGGTTGACGGCCGGATCCGTTGGGACTGGCCGTTGTTTTACCCCCTCGCCAGCGCCATGAAATCTGCGGCAAGAGAAACTGGTGTCAAAATCAGATGGGGCGGCGACTGGAGGCGGTTCAGGGACGGGCCTCATTTTCAGTTGCAATGGAAATTCTATCCCGCCTGAAAGTAACAACAAGGACCTCACACGAATGAATATCAGCGAAAAGCAGATGAAAAATCTGGTATCGGAAACCGTGCGTGAAACCCTCATAGAGCTTGGCATCGCCCATGATGCGCCGCTGGAAATGCAAAAGGATTTTCAGCTGCTGCGCGAATGGCGGCTGGCTTCCGAGGCTATCCGCCGCAAGGGCGTTTTGACGGTATTCGGCATCGTCATTGCCGGGATCACGGCCGCTTTCTGGGTTGGCATCAAACAAATGCTGTCGCAATAGGAGACCAAGATGGGAATTTTGACCGGCATTGGAACCGGCGAGATCGTGGGCGGCGTTGTCAAACCGCTGTTTGACATCATCGACGATCTGTTTACTTCCGACGAAGAACGTGCTGAGGCCAAGCGCAAATTGCTGACCGATGAAGGCCAGCGCAAAATCAGGGACTTGCAGGTTCGCCTTTCCGCCATTCTGGCCGAGGCGAACAGCAAGGATCCCTGGACAAGCCGGGCAAGACCGTCTTTCTTGTATATTATCTATCTCATGATCCTGAGTTCCATCCCGATGGGAGTGCTGGCCGCCTTTCAGCCGCAAATCGCCGTCCAGATCATTGCCGGCATGCAAGGCTGGCTGGATGCGATCCCCGATTCTCTCTGGGCATTGTTCGGAGCCGGTTATCTGGGCTACTCCGCTGCCCGTTCCTGGGACAAAAAGAAGGGCGTTTCGAGATAATCAGGACCTATTCATCTGCCGTTCAGATATTTATCGTTAATGTAACCTAATATTGCATTACCAATAACTGGAGGCCAGTGTGCGCAAGTTCCTGGTGATATCGCTTTTTGTGTTTTCTCTTGCCGTTTCGCTTGAAGCGGCGGCGGGTGCATTTGTGGCGGGCACGCATGTCAGGGCGGATAAAACCACTCCTGTGGCATCCATAGCCGTCAATGTCCAGTTTGCGCGCAAGGGCGGCAACCGGGTTGGCCGGCCGCGCATCCAGCTCAGGAAATTCAGACGCAACACACGGGCCTACCGCGTTCCCAGGGCGGGTATCAGGAGCGGTTCGCACATTCTCCGGAGCCGTTCCGGGCTTCCTGTCCGATCATCTTTTGCTCCCTCCGCCAGGGATATCGGCGCCGGCGCCGCCGTGCAGACCGCCAGAACGAGGGCTGCGGGCGAGGTTCTCGGCGTTCGCCGCAACGGTTCGGTTTACGATGTCAAGCTGCTGGATAGCGGCCGGGTGAGAATCGTTACAATCGATGCATATTCTGGTAGTGTCCTGAGGATAAGATAACAGGCATGAAGATTTAGGGGATTGGCCCATGCGATTGCTGGTGGTTGAAGACGACAAGGAATTAAACCGGCAACTCAAGGAATCATTGAGTGATTCAGGCTATGTCGTGGATACGGCCTTTGATGGTGAAGAGGGCCATTTCCTCGGCGATACCGAACCCTATGACGCTGTTATTCTTGACCTTGGCCTGCCGCAAATGGACGGGGTGAGCGTCCTTGAAGCCTGGCGGCGCGATGGCCGTAAAATGCCGGTGCTGATCCTGACGGCCCGTGACCGCTGGAGCGACAAGGTGGCCGGATTTGACGCCGGTGCCGATGATTATGTCGCCAAACCTTTCCATATGGAAGAGGTTCTGGCGCGGGTTCGGGCCCTGCTGCGCCGTTCCACCGGCCATGCCAAAAGCGATATCGAATGCGGCCCGCTTCTGGTCGATACCAAGGCGGCGCGTGTGACCGAAAATGGCATTCACATCAAGCTCACCTCGCTCGAATACCGCCTGCTGGCCTATCTCATGCATCATCAGGGCCGCGTCGTCTCGCGCACCGAGCTGGTTGAGCATCTTTACGATCAGGACTTTGATCGCGATTCCAACACGGTTGAAGTCTTTGTCGGCCGCATCCGCAAAAAATTGAAATCGGGTATGATCCAGACTGTCCGGGGCCTTGGCTATTGCCTGGCCAAACCCGATGATGCGGCTTGATTTCAGGCGATCAGGACCGCGATCTCTAGCTCTTCGCCTGATTCTCTATGCGGCGGGCTGGAGTATTGCCGCCCTGCTGGTGACCGGAATCGTGCTCTCTTCGGTTTATCGCGAAACGGTTGAGCGCAATTTTGATATCTATCTGCGTGTGTTCCTCAAGGGGCTGATCGCCAATATCGAGGTTTCCGACACCGGCGGGCTGGTGCTTGAGCAAAGCCTTGCCGAGCCGCGTTTTGATTTTCCGCTTTCGGGCTGGTACTGGCAGGTCATGCGGGCAAAGCTGCCCTTGCAGCCGGTGCAGGCCTCCCCCTCGCTGCTGGAATTCCGGCTGCGTTTGCCGCACTGGACGAAAGCGGAAACACAGGCGGGTGAGCGCGAATATTTTATGCCCGGTCCCGATGGCAGGACGCTTCGGGTTGTGGAGCAGATGATTATCCTTCCCGGTTCGGATGAAAAGTTCATCTTCACGGTTGCCGCCGACAATCAGGAAATACTCGAAAGAACCGCGGATTTCAACGGCACGCTGATCGCCGCGCTGGCGTTGCTTGGCCTGGGTTTGATTGCGGCGGTTCTGCTCCAGGTGAAAATGGGTCTGCGGCCGTTGAAGAAAATTCGCGATTCCCTGAGCGCCATCCGTTCCGGCGACGAAGACAAACTGCACGGCGAATTCCCGCCCGAGATTGATCCGCTGGTAAAAGAATTGAACACATTGCTTGATTATAATCATGAAATTATCGAGCGCGCCCGGACCCAGGTCGGCAATCTGGCTCATGCCCTGAAAACGCCCCTGAGTGTTTTGACCAACGAGGCCGACGCCAATCCCGGTCCCCTTGCCCGGAAAATCAGCGAACAGACCCGGGTCATGCGTGATCAGGTCAATCATTATCTTGACCGCGCCCGCGTGGCCGCCCGCGCCAATATCATTGGCGCCAGCACTCCGGTGGAACCGGTCCTTGAGGCGATTTTGCGGGTTCTGAACCGGGTCAATGAGGAAAAAGGCATTGATTCCTCGCTTGAATGCGACGGAGAACTGAAATTTCGCGGCGAACAGCAGGACCTTGAGGAAATGGCCGGGAATCTGGTCGATAACGCTTTTAAATTCGCCAAAACAACCATAAAGGTATCGGTGGAAAAAATCGAAATCGATGAAAAGGATCAGGCCTATCTCCGCATAAATATTGAGGATGACGGGCCCGGACTTCCGGAACAAAGCCTTGAAACCGCCCTGAAAAGGGGTGAGCGGTTTGATGAATCAAAACCCGGATCAGGACTTGGCCTGTCAATTGTGACGGATATTGCCACCCTCTACAAGGGAAGTTTTCGCCTTGAGCAATCGCGGCTGGGCGGCCTGAATGCGGTCTTGATATTACCGCTCGCAAAACAGGGGTAAATTAAACATGAACCACAGATGAATGGGTCATTCAGCCAAGGCTCACAAGTGATGTTATATTGTATCAAAGTTCGCCCAGAGCGGACACAAGGGTTAATCGCAATACGCAACTGATCGCCCCCGGTAGCTGTTGCGGTAATCCAAAGACGGACCTTCGCGGGTCCGTCTTTTTTTGTTTTCCTGTCGGTGCCGGCTCAACGCAACATGCCCCGCGCCTGAAAAGACCGGGGTTTGATGAATTTGAAGAGCCGGATTGAGTGGGATATTGCGGGATCAACGGGTCGTTAAACTTAAACTGCCATATTCGGGTGTGGAAGATGTGTTTTGCGTCAAGGGCAGAGTAAAGAGTCAAAGGAGATGATTATCGATAAAATCATGGAAGACCGGCTCATCCGGTTTTTTGAATCTCTCCCGCCGGCCTCGGCGGCCCGGTTGATTCAGACAATTGAACAAGGGCGCAGCCAGGGCAAGGATGAACCGATTTTTGAAATCATCATCAAGCACGCCCGCGAGGTTCTGAGTGAAGCCGGAACCCATATTGATCATCTGCCCAGCGTAAAGCGTAAATTTTGCGAACCCTTTGAGGATATGCTTGTTGGCGCCAATTCATGTGAAAAGCAGATCGGCAGGATATCACGCGAATCGATTCCCCGGATATGGGGCTGGCTTAACGATCACTTGCTTCGCGACCAACTTCCACAATTGGCGACAGAAATTGAGCAGTCCCTGCGCAGTGAAAACCAGCAGGACTCCGGGGAATTGCTCACCAGGCTGTACAAAACAACATCGCAAGCGCTGACAGAAGCGATCGAGGCGGTTGATGACCCGGATGCGGATCGTGAAAGACGGCGTCTGGAAGCCAGATTGGGCGGACCCGAGGTGCTTGCCGATGCCAGGGAAATGGCAATCGCCCTTTCCATTGCCGGATCCATCGCCAGACTGAAACTGCAACTGCCCGAAACTATTGCTGAATTTGATGGGGAAATTCTCAAGGAAACCGTCTCGCAGTATCAGAATTTCTTGAAGGAAATGCCGGATAATCCCGAAATATTCCTCTCCATTGTGCTGACGCGGTTAAAACGCAAAGGCCAGGTGCTGCGCATAGCCAAGAAAATCATCTGCAAGGATGATGAAACGCTTCTCGCCCGCTCCGCACACGGCATTGCCGGAGAACTCCTGCTTTATGACATGGAGATCATCGCGGAAAAACTGAGTCATGAAATCAACACGCATCAGCCGGCCGGCCCGGTTTTGCTTCTGCTTCGGCGCTTTCACATTTTCGCCAAGGGGCTGACTTCGGAAGTGCGCATCAATATGAAAGGGCCATGGGGAGCCCGGCTTGTCAAAGTGCGCCGGAAAGTTGCCGAACTGGTGGAACGCGAGATTTCCGCCGTACCGCGTCTGATCAGACTGGCCGTTCTTGGCCACGGCAAGCCTGGCAAGAAACGCGGCGCCGCCAAATCGGCAAGCCGGCTTGATCCGCTAAACGCCATTGAGGCGGCAAGAGCCCTGAAAATACTTGTCGGGTCCCGCTTTCTGGCCGACCAGATATCCCTGAATGCAACGGTAACAAAATTCCATAAGGAAATAAGGCAGTATCTGGATTCGATTACGGAAAGAAATATTTCCCTTATCAAGGAAGAAACCGGAAGCGCCAGAGAGCATGCGATTGAATCGCTCGAAGCGACGGTAAAGCTTGTGCGCATTATCCAGGGCGATGATATGGCTGATCTGACCATGCGTCGCGGGCTGGCCGCCCAGGCCAATATCGAACCTGAAGAAGCTCTGGCCTCCTGAGCGGACAAAAGATTGTGATAATGGCGCAAATTAAGAATAATTAATAAATCTCTGGTTTTTTCCCCTGCAAAAACAGTCTATATCTCACCCGGATAATCGCATGCATATGCCGTATGCGGGGAAGAAAAAGGATGAGCTGTGCTTCTCTGGACCGTTTTTGCCGCCTTGACCCTGGTTGCCGTTATTGTCGTTTTATGGCCGTTGTTGCAACGCTCCCGGGTAGCCCCGTCCCGGCAGGATTTTGATCTTGCCATTTACAAGGATCAGTTGCGCGAGGTCGAGCGCGATCTGGAACGCGGCGTTATTGGCGAATCCGAGGCCAAGGCGGCGCGCACCGAAATTTATCGCAAAATCATCCATCTAGGCGACAATGAAGCGGGCGCCAAAGCGCCGGGCATCAAATCAGTCGGCTTTAACAGGGCCGTTGGTGTTGGCGTTTTCGCCCTGATTTTCGGCGCGGCATTCGGGTCTTACGCCATCATCGGCGCGCCGGGGCTGCCGGGCAAACCCTTTGCCGAACGCATCAGCGATAAAAACAAAAACCCTTCCCTGGACGAGCTGGTTGCGCGCGTTGAGGTTCATTTGCGAAAAAATCCCGGCGATGCCAGGGGCTGGGCGATTATCGCCCCGTCCTATATGCGCCTTGGCCGCTACAATGATGCCGCCAACGCCTTGCAACAGGTTATGCGTCTGGAAGAAAAACCCGACCCGGATGTTCTCTCCAGTTACGGCGAGGCGCTGGTAATGGCCAATCGCGGCGCCGTGGGCGAAGACGCCGTCAAGGCTTTTAAGGAAGCCGTGCGGCTGAACCCGCGCCAAGCGACGCCACAATATTACCTCGGTCTTGCCGAATTGCAGGCCGGGCGCAAGGACGCAGCCGTTGCCTATTGGGTCAAAATGCTCAAAAACGCACCCCGAAATGCCCCCTGGCGTTCCCAGATCGAGGCGGATATCCGCAAGGCCGGCGGCACCCCTCCCGCCGCCCCGGCCCCGGCCGCAGGGAAGGCCGCCTCTGATGACGGCGTGCCCGATATCGGGCAAATGATCGCAAATCTGGCGTCGCGCCTTGAAGAAGACGGCAACAACCTTGATGGCTGGCTCATGCTGGCGCGCTCCTATATGGTGCAGAAGAAAAATTCCGATGCCAGATCGGCGCTGGACAAGGCCGCCGCCCGGTTCAAGACGGATGCCGCGGCGCTGGAAAAGATCAATGCCGCCCGCAAGGCCTACGGGTTTGAAACGCAGGGCGCGGCGTCTTTGGATGAAGCTGCCGGAAACGGTATTCCCGATATCGGCAAGATGGTTACGGGACTGGCGGCGCGTCTTGAAAAGGACGGCAAGGATCTGAAAGGCTGGTTGATGCTGGCGCGTTCCTATATGGTGCAAAAAAGAAGCTCCGATGCCAAAGCTGCGCTGGATAAAGCCGCCGGTCATTTCAAAACCGACGCCAAGGCGCTGGAAAAGATCAGGGCCGCGCGCAAATCGCTGGGTCTGTAAATTGTTCGCTGTAACAAGGGTGAGTTAAAGTCAATGACACGAAAACAACGCCGCGCCACCATGATCTTCGCCGCTCTGGGCACATTGGGGCTCGCCGTGGGGCTGGTCCTGTTTGCCCTGAACGACTCGATTGTCTTTTTTCACAGTCCCAGCGATGTTCTTGAAAAGAAAGTTGAAACCGGCAAACGCATCCGGCTCGGCGGTCTGGTCAAGGAAGGCAGCGTAAAACGCGGCCGGGGAACCACCATAACCTTCGCCGTCACCGATATGGCAAAGGATATCCCGGTGCAATACACCGGGGTGCTGCCTGATTTGTTCCGTGAGGGGCAGGGCGTGGTGACTGAAGGGGTTATGAACGCGAAGGGCACATTCATTGCCGATTCCGTTTTGGCAAAACACGATGAAAACTATATGCCGCCGGAGGTTGCCGCAAGTTTGAAAAAAGACGGCCACTGGCAGGGCGGCAGGGGTGAAGATGAGGCTACACGCAAAGGGGCCGGTTCATGATTGCTGAAATTGGACAATTCGTTCTGATACTTGCTCTGGTCATCGCCGTAATCCAGACGGCTGTCCCTCTGGTTGGCGCCCATCGCAGCGATACCGCTTTGATGCGCGTCGGCTCAACCGCGGCAATCGCCCAGTTTATCTTGCTCCTGATCAGTTTTTCCGCCCTGACCTATCTGTTTGTGACTTCGGATTTCTCGGTTTCCACCGTTGCGCGCAATTCGCATTCCGCCAAGCCGATGCTCTATAAAGTCTCCGGCGTCTGGGGCAATCATGAAGGCTCGATGCTGCTTTGGGCGTTGATTCTGGCCTTTTTTGGCGCAACCGTTGCCATATTCAGCCGCAATCTGCCCGCCGGTCTGCGCGCCCGGGTGCTCGGCGTTCAGGCCTCCATCGGCGTTGCGTTTTTGCTCTTTATCACCCTTACCTCCAATCCCTTCACCCGCCTCAGCCCCGCCCCGGCGGACGGGCAGGGGCTGAACCCGCTGCTTCAGGATCCAGGACTGGCCTTCCATCCCCCCTTCCTCTATGCTGGTTATGTCGGCTTTTCCATGGCGTTTTCCTTTGCCGTCGCCGCTCTTATAGAAGGGCGCGTGGATGAAGCCTGGGCGCGCTGGGTGCGGCCGTGGACGCTGACCGCCTGGATGATGCTCACCATCGGCATCTCGCTAGGCTCCTGGTGGGCCTATTACGAGTTGGGCTGGGGCGGCTGGTGGTTCTGGGACCCGGTTGAAAACGCCTCGCTCATGCCCTGGTTGTCCGGCACGGCATTGCTGCATTCGGCCATCGTGGTCGAAAAACGCGGCGCCTTGCGCACCTGGACGGTTTTGCTGGCGATCCTGACCTTCGGGCTCTCCCTTGTCGGCACGTTCCTGGTCCGCTCAGGCGTCCTCACCTCGGTTCACGCCTTTGCGGTCGATCCTGAACGCGGTGTCTTCATCCTGCTGATCCTGTGCTTCTTTATCGGCGGTGCGCTCCTGCTATATGCCTGGCGTGCCCCGACCCTGAAGGCGGGCGGCATATTCGCGCCGGTCTCGCGTGAAGGCGGTATCATCTTCAACAATCTGATTCTGGTCACCGCCTGCGCCACCGTTTTTGTCGGCACCCTCTACCCCCTGGCGCTGGAGGCGGTAACGGGCGAGAAAATATCGGTGGGTGCGCCCTTCTTCAACGCCACTTTCGTGCCCTTGTTTATCCCCCTGCTCATCGCCTTGCCGATCGGGCCGTTTCTGGCTTGGAAACGCGGCGACCTTCTGGGCGCCATGCAGCGCCTGATCGTGCCGCTGGGAATCGTGATCGTGGCCATAATTGCCACCTATGTTTTACAGAACGGCGGATCAATTCTCGTGCCGCTGGCGATCGGTCTTGCTTTCTGGCTCATCATAGGTCCCATGGCGGAGACCGCGTTCCGGATAAAATTCCTGCGCGTTCCCTTCTCCGAAACCCTGCGCCGGGCCGCCAATCTTCCGCGTTCTTCCTGGGGGATGATGGTTGCCCATCTGGGGGTCGGTGTTACCGTCCTGGGGATTGTCGCCATCAGTGCCTGGCGGGTTGAGCAGATCATTGTGATGAGCCCTGGCAGTTCAACCGAAATTGCCGGTGTGACCCTCACTTTTAACGGCGCAAAGCAGCGCCGCGGGCCAAATTACAGCGAGGATGCCGGCTCCTTTACAGTGACGGAAAAGTCAGGCCGTGCTTATCCCATGGAGGCTACAAAACGGGTTTATACCCGGCAATCAATGCCGACAACGGAAACCGGCATCCATTATTATTTCGATGGTGATCTCTATATCGCGCTGGGAGACCGGCATGAGGAAAAAGCCGGCGCCTATACGGTGCGGATTTACTTTAATCCGCTGGCGCCATGGATATGGTTCGGGACCTTGTTTATGTTCTTTGGCGGCGCCATCTCCCTCACGGATCGCAGATACCGCATTGGTGCGCCGAAGAAAGCAAAAGTGAAATCCAAAACCATGGGTGTACAGGCGGCATGAAAACGATCCTGAAACTCGCTGTTTTTTTCGTCCTTGGCTGGCAATTAAGTGCCTTGCCCGCGCGGGCTGTCGAACCGGATGAAGTTCTGCAAGATCCGGTTCTGGAACAGCGCGCCCGGGTGATTTCAAAAGACCTGCGCTGTCTTGTCTGCCAGAATCAGTCGATTGACGATTCCAACGCCGATCTTGCCAGGGATTTGCGCATTCTGGTGCGCGAACGGCTGAAAAAAGGCGACACCAATAGTGAAGTGGTGCAATATCTTGTCGATCGCTACGGCGAGTTTGTCCTGCTCAATCCGCGGATCACGCCCCATACCTGGATTTTGTGGTTTGCGGCCCCTGTCACGCTGTTGCTCGCCATTTTCTGGCTCTTCAGGGCCAGCCGCCGCCGCAAGGCGCAGATGCAAAAACCGCCTTCCGCTCTTTCTGAAGCCGAACAAAAACGCATCTCTGAATTGATGCAGGGGGAATAACTCCCTACATGCCGTTGGGAAAACTCGTCCAGTCGCGCAGATTTGCCGCCCGCACCGCACCAAGCGCTTTTGAGTAGGCCAGCAGCAGTCCCAGATCATGCCTGATGCGCTGGTGCAGATAGTCATCCGTCTCGCTCATGTTCCGTGGATCGAGAAAGACATTTTCCACATCCCTGATGATCAGGTGATCAGGCAGATAACACAGCCGGTTGTTTTTAGTGCTTGAGATGCGAAGCTCGCTTACCGGATAGCTTCCCCCCATCCCCGATGAGACCGCGACAATGAGCCCCGGCTTGTCCGCCAGTTCGCGCGCGCTTGCCAGCAAAAAGAAGTTTTTCAGCGCCGAGGGCACCATGCCGTGCCATTCCGGCGAGATAACCACCAGCGCGTCCGCCTGTTGCAGTCTCTGCGCAATCTGATCCCATTCCCCCCAGCCCGAACGCGGGCTATCCCAAAAATCCTCACGCCAGAAGGGCAGGGGTGTTTGCGCCAGATCCAGTATATCGGGCTGCGCTCCAAGCTCTTCAATCCTCGCTGCCATATAGCGCGCCATGCGGCCCGATTGCGAATTCTCCCGGTGGCTCCCCGAGACAATAAATATGTTTTGCACCTTGGCCGTTCCTTCCCGACTCAATCAAAAACCAAACATTACGGGATTTTAATTCATCTGTCAGGGTGGCGTAAGGCGCTCTCACTTATATACAGGGGCAACACCCAAGGATTCACGGTTAAAAGGAAACCTAAATCATGAAAATCAACAGCAAAACCGCACTTGCCGGCATAGCCGCTCTGGGTCTGCTGGCAATTCCTGCCGCACAACTTGTTATCCCGGACCGTGTCCAGGCCGAAACGGCCGTTGAGCGCATCACCGCTCTGGGTTCGGCTCCGGCAAGCTTTGCGCCTCTGGTCCAACGGGTCAAACCCGCCGTGGTCTCGGTTCAGGTCAAATCGGCGCGATCCGTGGCTAAATCAGGTGGAAGCGAGTTCTTCTTTGATATGCCGAATCTGCCCAAGGGCACGCCGTTCGAGGAGTTCTTCAAGCAGTTCCGCAACAAGCCGGAGAATTTCAAACATCGCAAAAAGGGCCGGCGCATCATGTCCCAGGGATCAGGATTCCTGATTTCTGATGATGGCTATATCGTCACCAACAATCACGTTGTTGATGATGGTGAAACGATAACGGTTGTTCTTGACAATGGCCGCAAATACAAGGCCAAGATGATCGGTGTTGACAAGAAAACCGATCTTGCCCTGCTGAAAATCAAGGGCGACAAGCCGTTTCCCTTCGTCCGCTTCTCCCAAAAGGAAGCCCAGGTCGGCGACTGGGCCATCGCGGTGGGCAATCCGTTTGGTCTTGGCGGCACGGTCACCGTCGGCGTGGTTTCGGCCAGGGGGCGTGATATCGGCCAGGGAAATTATGATGATTTCCTGCAAATCGACGCCCCGATCAACAAGGGCAACTCTGGCGGTCCCACCTTTAACCTTGAAGGCAAGGTGATCGGCGTCAACACGGCGATCTTTTCCCGAACCGGCGGTTCAGTCGGCATCGGCTTTGCCATTCCCGCCAATCAGGTCATGAGAATCGTTGCCGATTTGCGCCTCAATGGCGGTGTAACCCGCGGCTGGCTCGGCGTCGCCATTCAGAAAGTGACCCCCGATATTGCCGATTCGCTTGAGCTTGATTCCACCAATGGCGTGCTTGTCTCTGAAATCACCAAAGGCTCACCCGCCGACCGGGCCGGTCTCCGAACCGGTGATGTGATCCTTCAGGTCAATGAAGCCGGGGTAAAAGGCCCGCGTGATCTTGCCCGCAAAATTGCCAGGATCAAGCCCGATACAAAAGCCCGGCTTCTGATTTTGCGCGGCGGTGATAAAATGGACCTCTCCGTTCGCATCGGCCGGCTTGAAGGTTCAAGGCTGGCGGCCGGTAAAACCGAAGGTGAAAACGGCAAATCCCTTGCCGGTCTGGGCATGACCTTGCAGCGTGCACCCGGCGGCAAGCCCGGGATTATCGTCCTGGAAGTGGAAGACGGCAGCAAGGCCGATGAAAAGCGCATCCGCCCCGGAAACTATATCCTGGAAGTCAACGGCGTTAAGGTCTCAACCCTTGATGATGTTGACCGGCAGATCGCCAGGGCTCGGGATATGAAGAAGAAAGCCATCCTCCTGCGGGTGCGCGCCAACGGCACCAGCCGCTTTGTCGCTCTGGCACTGGATCCGCGCTAACCAACCCTGAATTCCGGCTCAACTGGTTCCTCCGCCGGAATTCCACCTGCGCCGGCGGGTCCTGTCTCCCCCTGCAAGACCCGCCGGCGCCACTTTTCTTTCTGACATAACCGCCTATATTCAGATCATGCATATTTTAATTGTAGAAGATGACGCCCAGGCGGCCCGGTATCTGCAAAAGGGTCTGGCCGAGAGCGGCCATGTGGCGGACCACGCCATTGACGGCGAAACCGGTCTCGCCATGGCCCGGAGCGGCGATTATGACGTATTGGTTGTGGACCGCATGCTGCCCGGACTTGACGGGCTCGGCCTCATCCGCGCCTTGCGGGCGCAGCGGAATTTGACGCCGGTACTGGTATTGAGCGCGCTTGACAGCGTTGACGACAAGGTGCAGGGCCTTCGCGCCGGCGGCGATGACTATCTCGCCAAACCCTATGCGTTTTCTGAACTGCTGGCCCGAATCGAAGGTCTGGCGCGCCGCAGCGCGCCGCAGGCGGCGCAAACCAAACTCATCGTCGGCGATCTTGAACTGGATGTGCTCTCGCGCACGGTGACCCGCGATGGCAGCAATATTTATCTGCAACCGCGCGAGTTCAAACTGCTTGAAGTCCTCATGCGCCATGCGGGGCAGGTGGTAACCCGCACCATGCTGCTGGAGCAGGTCTGGGATTATCATTTTGACCCCCAGACCAATGTTATTGATGTCCACATCTCGCGCCTTCGCGCCAAGATCGACCGCAATTTCAACCCCCCCCTGCTGCACACCATAAGGGGCGCGGGCTATGTTATCCGCCAGACGGACCCGGCCTGATGCATCTGCTGCGGACAACCGCTTTTCGCTGGGCGCTTGTTTACCTCAGTCTTTTCATTCTCTCGGTTACCCTGATTCTGGGTTTTGTGTACTGGAACACCACCTCGCTCATGAAAGAGCGTATGGATGCCGAAATCAGGGCTGAAAGCGCTGAGCTGCTCGGGCTGTATCAGAACAAGGGGCCGATGCGTTTTCTGGAACGTTTGAGAGAGCGCGTTACCGGCGCCGGGGAGGGGCTCTATCTCCTGACCGACTTTACCGGTCGGCCGATTGCCGGAAATCTGGAACATTTGCCGCAAGCGGCGGGCAAGGATGGCGGCTGGGTGGAATTTGTCTATCAGACCAGGGTGCCGGATGGTTTTGAAACTCATGCCGCCCGCGCCCAGATCAGCATTGTCGCCGGCGGCTTCCGGCTGCTTGTCGGCCGCGATATCAATCAGTTGCGCCGCTTTGGCCGCATGATGCGGCAGGTGCTGATTGTTGCGCTCATCTTGTCCCTGCTTCTGGGGCTGGGTGGCGGCATCATGATGAGCCGCAACATGCTCAGGCGCATTGAAGGCATCAACCGCACCTCGCGCGCCATCATGCAGGGAGATTTTGAGCAACGCATCCCGCTGAAAGGTTCCGAAGACGAGATTGACGCACTGGCGCAAAATCTCAATGCGATGCTGGACCAGATTGCTCATCTCATGCGGGGCCTGCGCGAAGTGAGCGAGAATATCGCCCATGATCTGAAAACCCCGCTCACGCGGCTTCAGGCAAGGCTTGAAGATCTGACCCGCAGCGGCAATCTCAACGCGGCGGCAAAACAGGCGCTTGAAGAGAGTATCGGCGATGCCCGCAACCTGATCGAAATTTTTAACGCCCTGCTCTCCATCGCCCGCACCCAGGCCGGCAGCGGCAATCTGGAAGAACATGATATCAGCGCTCTCATGAATGATGTCGCCGAGCTTTACGAGCCGCTGGCGCAGGACAAGAACATCACCCTGATTTTGGATATCCCGCCGGGGATCATCGCAACCATTGACCGCCAGCTAATCTCCCAGGCTATCGCCAATCTTCTTGATAATGCCTTGAAATATGCCAGCAGTAACGATGAGGCAAACCCGAAAGTCACCATGAGTCTGAAACGCAAGGAAGCCAGTTTGTCCATATTGATCTGTGATAACGGCCCCGGCATTCCACCGGAAGAATATGAGCATGTGCAGGAGCGTTTTGTGCGCCTGGACGAAAGCCGCACCCATCCCGGCTCCGGTCTGGGACTCTCGCTGGTGGCCGCCGTCGCCAAGCTGCACAAGGGCGCTTTCACGCTCGGAGACAACAATCCGGGCCTGTGCGCCGCCCTGACCCTGCCAGTCAAATCACGCTGAGGCGTTCTTTCTGGCGTCGGCGCGGACATAGCGCACCGTCATGTCGCGCAAGGAGACGATACCGACCATTACCCCGAGCTCGGTGACCAGCGCACGCGAGAGCGAAAACCGGGTCAGCAGCCGGATGGCGTATTTGATATCCATTCCCGAAGAGAGGGTAAGCACCGGTTTGGTCATGATTTCATAGACGCTGGAGCGGTCAATGGATTTATTGACGCCGATAATCTTGCCGGAAATATCATGCACCGTAATCATGCCGTATTCATCACCCTCATAGCGCCGGTCAATCACCAGCGCGCTGATATTGTGCTCTTCCATCAAATTGAGGGCCTTGTGAATATTGGCCAGACCGTCAATGGTAACCGGGGAGGGGGTCATCACCTCTTTTACGGTGATAAAGGATTTGTCTGTCATAGCTCGTTCTCGATTTCCTGTTCAATTTTCTTGATCTGCCCGCCAAGGCCGATCACGTCCTCGATATCGATCTGCATGGCGATCCCGGATCCGGGTTCTTCTTCAAAGCGCCCCGCCTTGCACAGGGATTCAAGAATATCACGGCTTAAATGTTCCTCCACAAGCATCAGGACAACATCGCGCTGCCCCTCCAGCGTCAGGCCCATGAAGGATTTGACCGGCGTTAAGCCCTCGCCGCGGGCGCTGGTGATCACGGTACAGCCTGTAGCACCATTCTCGCGCGCGGTATCGATCACTATATCGGTTTTTTCTTCCCTAACCATGGCAATAATCAGTTTGAATTTCATGACATTACGGCTCCTGATTTTTCAGTCTATCAGCTTTGGCTGTTTTTGGGGAATCGCGCCGCGCCAGCCATTCGCTGATCTGCGCATAGCCCATGACTGTAATCATGGGAAACAAACTGGCAAGGGCAATCAGCCCGAACCCGTCCAGAAGCGCCGAGCGCCCCGGAACCGTGGAGGCCAGCCCCAGCCCCAATGCGGCCACCAGCGGTACGGTCACGGTGGAGGTTGTCACCCCGCCCGAATCATAAGCCAGCGGCACGATCATTTTCGGCGCAAAGAAAGTCTGTACGATAACAATCAGGTATCCCGCGATCATATACATGAAAAGCGGCGTTCCGGTGACAATCCTGAAGGTGCCGACGCCAAGGCTCAGCGCCACCCCGAAGGCAACCGCAAGCCGCAACCCCCAGGCGCCAAGACTTCCGCCCGAGACATCCCTGGCCTTGAGTGCAACTGCAATAAGCGCCGGCTCGGCGATTGTGGTCGCAAAGCCGATGGCGAAAGCGAAAATATAAACCCAGTAGTAATCGCTCCAGCCCAGATCCCTGATTTCTCCTGAACCGGCAATAAAGGCCGGGTCGGTGAGCTGGCGCGCCATTTCCTTGCCAAGGGGAAACAGCGCCTTTTCAAGCCCGACGAGAAAAAACGCCAGCCCGATGATCACATAAACCGAACCGATCAGCACTTTTTTCAGATGCGGCACCGGCCGCCGCAGCACAAAGACCTGAAAGAAAATTAAAATCCCCGCAATGGGAAACACATCGAAGATGGTCGCCGCAATGGTCTGGCCAAGGGAAAAAAGCAAATCCATCAGGTTACAATCCCGAAAACCAGCACGAAGATAATCGGGCTGAGCGAGGCAAAGGCGATCAGCCCGAAGCCGTCAACCATGGGATTGCGCCCGCGGATGACCTTGGCCAGCCCGATCCCGAGCGCGGTGACAAGCGGCACGGTAATCGTCGATGTGGTCACGCCGCCCGAATCATAGGCGATGCCGATAATTTCCGGCGGTGCCAACATGGTCAGGATGACGACAAGCGCATAACCGCTGATAATCAGATATTGAATCGGCCAGCCCTTCAGGATGCGGAAAACCCCCAAAACCAGCGAAGAGCCCACCGCCAGCGCCACCGTATAGCGCAGCATATGGGCGTAATTTTCCCTTGTCCGGGGCAAATCTTCAATCGCGCCCGCCCGCGCCATGGTCTTGGCCGCCTCATCGCAAATGGCGATAAGCGCCGGTTCCGCCACCGTGGTGCCAAAGCCGAGGCCGAAAGAAAACAGCAGCAGCCAAAAAAGACTACCCTTGCCGGCAAGGGCGTTGGCCATGGCGTCGCCCAGCGGAAACAGCGCCATCTCCAGCCCCTGAATGAAGATCGCCAGCCCGACCATGACAAGCACAAGCCCGGTAAGGATGCCGGAAAGGTCCTGAATGCCCTGTTGCAGAACAACAAACTGGAAAAAGATAATGATTATGACAATCGGCAGCAGGTCCCGGGCGGTGCCGCCCACCAGATTGAGAAAAGAAGCAAACCCCCGCATCATGTTTTCATTACCGCTTTGAATCTCGTTGTTTTCCCAATTCTAGAGAAAGAACCTTATAGATTTATGAGGGTTTTGATTTTTCCCTTGCCGGTTGCCACAAGGCACGGCATTGGGTTCATTTTGCCCGAACAGCCCCATTCATTGTCATTCCCGCTTTCGCAGGAATGATAATTTCACCTTTATCGTATATAAATGATTTTATTAAGTTTTATTGGCCGGTGATGTGAGTGCTGTCTAGCCCGGACCTCCTGAAATGTCACGCGATTGTCCTGCCGGGTCCCTGCCTTTGCGGGAGTGACAAGTCTGGTTGGGTTGTGCGCTGTGGCTGCTTGCCTGAATATGAACGGTTTGTGAACATGCCGTTCGGATTAGCTTCAGACAGACCGTGGCATTCTTGCTTTCACAACAAGGAGCCCGGCAAAGGCTTCGCGTCAGGCAAGGAGAAGACAGATGACCCCGAAGACAAGCTCGATTGGCAACTTTCTTCTTTCCTCTTTCGCGGTCTGCTTTGCCCTGGGCGCCGGAGCCCTTAGCGCCGGAACGCCGAAAACCGTGGTCAAGAGCCCGGTCGAGGTGGCTTTTGGAGTGCCGCTTTCCAATGGCTATTACGGCGCCTATCAGCAAGGCGCGGTATTCTCGCAGCTCCGCATCTGCCGCTCTTACGGGCGGATCATCAAAACCCTTGAAACCGGTGGATTTTCAGACTTCTCGCAGGTCCGCATCGACCAGAACTACATCCGCATGAATGCGCAAAAAGGTGGCCGGCTCATCCGGCTGAAAGTCAACCGCTGCTCCGGGAATATCTCCCGGCGCTGGACAAGCTGACAAGGTTTCTTTTCAGGTTTTTAAAAGACCTGCTTTAAAACCGCCCGGACTGAAAACCCCACCCCTCTCTCTCTCGCCAGTCCGGGCGGCCCCTCTTTACCGGTTCGATCACACCCCCTCGAAATTGTGGTAACGCCGGACACGCTCCCCACTCAGGCTGAATACAGCCTGACCCCAGGCCGCCCGGACCCAACCCCACAGTCCGGGCGGCCTCTTTTATTCCGCCAAGAATCATTTATGGTTAACGCTTGGTTAACCAAAATGCTCGTTTATGTTCAGGACAAGCAAAAACCGCGGGGGGAACGTAATGGGCAATAGGAAATATCAGCTTCTGGCTTTGCCCGCTCTCGCCATCTTTTTGAGCGGTTGTGTTTCCTCCTCCGGCGGCAATCCGGGTTCATTCCTGCTTTCGCGCGGCCTCTCCCAACCCACGCCCAAAGCCGCAACCTATTGCTCCAACCATGGCTGCCAGAAACGCACCCGCATCTCGCTTGCGGGCAGGAACTGGTCGCGCATCGCGGCAAAATTCAAAAGGCGTCATTCGCCCGCCTCCGAACGGCGCGCCATTGCCTCGGCCATGGCTATCTATGAGAGGGTTGGCGGCAAGGCGTCGGGCTCGTCCGGTGACCGGGCGCGCACCCAGTTTGACAACACAAACCAGCTCGATTGCATTGATGAAGCCTCGAATATGACCTCACTGCTTGTGATGCTCAATTCCGCCGGTTTGCTCAGATACAACAAGCCCGTCGCGCCTTCCTCGCGCCCCGTGAGCAACGGCAATCGCTGGCCGCATTTTGCCGGAACCGTGAAGGACAAAAGAACCGGCAAGCTCTATGTCATCGATTCCTGGTTCCGCGCCAACGGCAAGCCCGCCGTTGTCGTTCCCTATTCAAAATGGAAAACCGGCTGGTCGGCCTGAAAACCCATGCCGCGAATTGCCGTTCCCGGCTCTGGTATCGGACCGGCTAAAAGTGTATGAAGGCCGGGATGTAGGCTCGGGACCCTTTGGTGTATTTGTAGCATAGATGTCTTTTTGGAATTTTATCAACTCGACCGGGTTCGGAGTCGAAAGGCTGGGGCTGGTGGCCTTGAAGTGGCCCAGAGCCGTGCTGGCCGGCCTAGTTCTGCTGACCGCCATCATGGCGGGCGGGGTGGTCAAGGTCGGCTTTAATGCCGATATGCGCGATGTTTTTCGCTCGAAAAGTCAGGCTTACCGCAGCTTTGAAGAGATAACCGGAATTTTCCCCGGTAGTGAGTTTGACGCCATGCTGCTGGTCGAGGGCGGCGATATTTTCATGCCCAGGCGCCTTGAGGCCCTGCGTTCCTTGCATCTGGACATGAATTTTATCGACGGGGTCAAGGGCGTGATCTCGATATTCTCGGTGCGTCAGCCGCCGCAGGGGAGCAATGCCCTCTCGCCGCTAATTCCCGCCGAACTTGCACCCGAAAAAATGCAGGCGTTAAAATCCGGGCTTCTCAAACACCCCATCGTGCGCGGCAAGCTTTTATCCGGGCAAGGTGATCTGACCCTTTTTATTATCAAGCTTGACCGCAAAACCCTGCAAGGCCCGGCGCGAAACAGGCTCTATGAGGAGATTCGCAGTTTTGCCGCCGAAACGCTGCGCGATACCGGGCTCACATATACCCTGGCCGGAAAACCGGTGCTCTACGCCCTCATTATCGCCGAGCTGATCCGGGATCAGATGCTCTTCAAACTTCTGGGCCTGTCGCTCTCCGTCTTTATCGCCTGGCTGTTCTTCCGCAGCTTTAAATATGTTCTCCTGGCCTCCCTGCCGCCCGCCCTGGCCACCATCTGGCTGTTCGGCCTCATGGGTTGGCTTGGCATTAATGTGAACACCCTGAACAATGTGGTGCCGACCCTTGTCATGGTGATCGCCTTTACCAATGCGGTGCATATGCTCTTTGCCCTGCGCCGCTACCGTCAGGGCGGCAAGAGCACCTATACCGCCATGCGCGATGCGGTGCTTGAAGTCGGACCGGCCACCGTTCTGGCGACGCTGACCACCTCCATCGCCCTGCTCTCGCTCACCGCAACGGGGCACTATTATATTATCATCTTCGGGCTGCTCGCGGCCATGGGGGCCCTGATCAGCCTGAGTGTCGTCCTGCTCGTCATCCCCTCGCTGGGCTTGCTCGTCATGCGCAATGAGCCGGTGAGCCGGATGGGAGGGGCCGATGATAAAATCTACAGCGCCGTGCTCGCCTTTTGCCTCGCTTGCGGCCGCGCCGTCAAGGCGCGGGGGCGGCTGATTTTTGCCGCCGGTCTTGGCCTTGCCATTCTGGCCGGCGCCCTGCACAGCCTTAACCGACCGTATTATCTTTATAAGGAATTCATGCCAAAAGGCGCGCCTACGGTTGCGGCAATGGAAAAAATCGACACCAAACTCTCCGGCGCCAGCTCGCTCTATGTATTTTTGCAATGGCCCGAAGGTTATGACATGCGTGCGCCGCAAACCCTTGACCTTGTCGCCAAAGTGCATGCGGTTCTGCAAAACAGCGCGGCAATCAAACAGGTCTGGTCGCTCGCAACCCTTCTTGAGTGGATGGGAAAGGACACACCGGAGACCAGGACCAAATTGTTCGATCTTTTGCAAAAATCCGCCAGCCCCACCAATTCGCGTCTGATTTCCTTCTCCGAACGAGCCTCTCTCGTCACCGGATTTTTCGAGGTACTTGAAGCCGGCAAGCTTGTCCCGGTGCTCGATAAACTGAATGCCGGGCTGGAGCCCCTGCGCAAGGCTTATCCGGACGTCAGGATTGAAATTTCCGGTATTGCCGCGGTTTCGGCCTATTCGACTTCAAACATGATCTGGTTGCTGAACCGTTCGCTGTTTCTGGCCATCATTTTCAATATTTTCCTTATCGGGCTGTGTTTCCGCTCGGCCCGTTTTGCCCTTTACTCGATCCTGCCCAACCTGACTCCCATCGTGGTGGCCGGTGCAATGCTTTACCTGACCGGGCAGGGGCTGCAATTCACTTCGATTGTCGCCTTCACCATTGCCTTTGGCATCGCGGTCGATAACACCATACATTTTCTGCACCGGTTTCAGCTTGAAAAGCATCGGGGCAAGAGTGTAAGCCACTCTCTGAAATCGGTGTTGGCAACCGTGGGGCCGGTTCTGGTGGTCACGACGATTATTCTTTCTGCCGGCATCGGCATCACCATGCTGTCACATCTGCCCATGGTGCAGATATATGGCCGTTTGATGGTTCTTATCCTTGTTGTCGCCCTGATTGCTGATATTCTGCTGCTTCCGGCGATCCTGAAAACCTTTGAACGGGAAACAAAAAATGAGGCCTGATCCCCTAGTGCTGAAAATTACACCGGCGCTGTTTCTCATGGCATTTGCCACCGGTTTTGCGTTTTTTTCCCAAAGCGCCGTGGTGGCGCAGGAAAACAACGCATTTTATGAGGAATTCAACGTCTTTACCGGCAAATGGAAAGGCCGCGGTCTGGGGCAGCGCAATGCCAAGGCCGCCAAAGAGGTTGTCTCCTGTAAGGGCATCCACCGCTGGTTGAAAAAAGGCCGCTTGTTTGAGCAAAGCTATACCTGCTGGGGCGCTGACTTCATCTTTACCGGCGCATTCCGCTTGCAGCCCGGTTCCGCTCCGGGTCTTTACAAGGGAATATCCCTGAACGGCGCCGGGGAAGAAACCGGCAAGGTCACGGGCCATAAACTGGAATCGGGAATTCTGGAATTTGTTCTGAAGAAAAATTTCAGCACGAATGTCAATATTTCCCATCTCAAGGTGCTCAAAAACGGCTATATTGATTACCGCATCACCAGCACCGATCCCAAAACCGGTGAAGACTATCAGGCCCTGAAAATCATCTACTCGCGCAAGCTGAAGACATAATTACGGACTGGACTCTCAGATGTCCCGCTCACCCTTGCGCTTGATCCCCAGCCATTTCAGCGGCAGTGCCTTTACGGCTTTGAGTGCCTGGCCGGCAAAAAGCGGCAACAGGGCCTTGTATTCAAGCTCTCCGGCCAACATCGCCAGATAACCACGCTGCAAGCGCCCCGAGCCGGTATAAAACCCGGCCAGATAGGTTCTGACCTTGCGCGGGTAGATCAGCCAGCACAGCACCCTGGCGTATTTGAGCGTCGAAGTGATCCTGGCATATTCGCTCCGGTAGTCCTGCAAGGCCGGTTGCACCGATTTGCCGCTCAGGGCGGCAATCAGCGCATGTGCCGCCGCTTCGCCGCTTTGCAAGGCGTTGGATATGCCCTCACCGGTGAGCGGGTCGCCCAGCCCGGCCGCATCGCCCACCAGAATGATATTTCCCCGCCCCGGCGGATCGCGAAAATCCCCGGTGCTGAGAAAATGCCCCTTCACCCGGTAAGCCTTCATATCCAGCCCCTTGCGGGCCATGTAAAGGCGGAGGTTTTCCTTCATATCCGGATTTTTGACATGAAGCCCGCCAACACCGATGGTGAAACTGTCTTTTTTGGGAAAGGTCCAGCCATAGCCCCAGATGCTGGCCGCCATGTCAATCTCGATATCATCGGCCTGCTCCGGCATATCCGCGCGCGGGACTTCGACTTCCAGCGCAAAGCCGATTTTGTCGCGATTAAATGATTCGCCGTAAAGAAGTTTCGCCACCTGCGAGTTTACCCCGTCCGCCCCCACCAGATAGCGGTATGACATACGCTCCCCCGATGTCAGGGTCAGCTCGCTGTTGTCAAAATCAAATGAGGCGACCTTGACGCCGGTTTTGATTTCGGCCCCCGCCTTGACCGCCATATCGAGCAGATAGGCGTCAAAATCATACCGCATGGTCAAGAACATAGGCGAGGGCTGTGAAATCCCGTCAGGAAACCTGTTTTGCGAAAACATCACCACCTTGTCTTTGGCGATGATGATATCCTCATCCCATTTCCGGCCGAAGATGCGCTCAAACAAAACTTTGGAACGCCGGGTCAGCAGGCCGCCGCAGAGTTTGTCGCGCGGAAAAACCGCCTTGTCGATCAGGCAGACCCGCAAGCCCTGCGTTGCGGTCAAAAAAGCGGCCGCGCTCCCGGAGGGCCCGCCGCCAATAATCACGATATCATATGTCATTCAGGTTTTTTATATCCGGTTTCATGGTCCAGACCTGCGGGAGGATGCGATCGGAACTGTCCCGAAAAAAAACATAAAATTCAAGCCTTCTTGCGCGCCATTCGGGTGAGCATGACGATGAGAAGCAACATCGGGATCATGATATCGGCACCGGCAAAAGAGGACGAGACCGGCTCGCGGGGCTTTTGCGCTTTGGGAGTCAGACTGCTGATGAAGGTTTCAGCACTCATTTTGCGCAAGGGAATTTCGCCGTTTTTACGCCCCAGCAACAGCCAGCCAACCGTTGAGCCGGACAACTCGTCCTTGCTGAACAGATCGGAAATCTTGCCCGGCGCGCCGGTCATTTCAAACACGGCATCGGCAAAGTCGAGACAGTTCTGCCCCAGAAGCATGCCGTAGTCATTGGCGCGGCCATCGGTTTGCTTGAAGAATGTCAGCAGCTTGTCATAAATTTCATCACTGACAACCAGGGTCTTGCTCACCGCCTTGGTCGAGGTGCTCAGCCGGATGGCTTCATATTGCGTCGATAAAGAGCCGTCCTGATGCCGTGTTGCGGCAAAAGGCTTACCGAGTAAAATATCGCCGGCCCTCTCGAAGCTTTGCTTGATGCTTTGCGCAATAGAAAAATTCTGCCCGAGCGTGAGCGACTGGCCGTCTCTGGTCAGGGTTATGCTCAAATGCCCGGTAAACCCCGAACCCAGAAGCCCCTCGCTCATAAGATTGAATGTCACGTTTCCCGGCATGCCAGCTATCTTTTTACAACCCGCTTGATTTGTTCATTTGTGTCGTTCTTGCGAAGAATTATCAATGTTTCCACCGGCCAGAGTGAAACCCGCGCATCACACCCGAAACCCGAGCGGAAATCCGCCGCGATCCGCTCCGCCGCCGGAGT
This sequence comes from Alphaproteobacteria bacterium, assembly GCA_024275895.1. GTDB lineage: Bacteria > Pseudomonadota > Alphaproteobacteria > Rhizobiales > BM303 > BM303. The sequence continues at coordinate 33,892 of JAJRYE010000121.1, forward strand.
GTCCATCCTGACGCGGCCGGGATTGGCCAGAATGGCGCAAGGCTTTTCAAAGGAATGGAAAATTCGACTCTTCAACTCCCGGTTTCGAAAAACATCCTCCGACATATATACGATACGGCAGTTGCGGCCAAGCCACCAATACCCGCAATTGACGGCTTTTCCGCCATTGTTTTTATCAAATATTCGGCATCTGGAGGGAAATTCGACCTGCCCAAGCGGTTTTTTGCAGCGCTCCGGATTGGCTGGAATTCCCAGTTTCAAATCGCTGATCCCCGCCAGCGAACCGGTAATGCCCAGCGCCTTTGCGTTAAGAGCGCGCCAGATGATGCTGTTTGCCGCCCCGGCGCGGATAAATTTCTCATAACGCTCGATATGGTAGCCCCAGAACACATAATTGACCAAAACGAGAAAAATCCCGATTCCGATCGCCCATTCCAGCGCCCGTATGTCCTTTAATTTCATTCAGGATATCTACAGATCTATAACCATGCCGTCATAGGCGCATTCCCATATGGCCTCATTGTGGCGCGCCAGCATTTCATCGCTGAAATGGGTCAGTAAAATGCGCTTTGCCGTTGAGTTGACAAGCTTTTCGGCCAGTTCCTTGTGGCTGGAGTGAAATTTGTAACGGCTGTCAAAAGTGTAGCATTCCTGCAAATGCAAATCGGCATCTGCCGAAGCCGGGATGAGTTTGTCGGTCCATTCGGTATCACCGGAAAAGGAAATGATCTTTCCGTCCAGTTTAAAGCGCAGCGCCAGGGAAGGAGCGCCGGAAAAATGCCGCACCGCGAAACTTGTCACTTCAATATTGTTGACAACCATACTGCCATTGGCCGGGAGTTCGACAAACTCGATCTCAAACAGGGTTTTTTTGCAAGCCGCGCCGGGAAACAAAAGCTCCAGTGTATCCCGGACCCGTTTTTCGACTGAGGCTGGTCCGGCGATGGTCAGTTTCACCGTGCGTTTGCTTGCATACCAGCCCTGCAACATAAAAAACGGCACCCCGCCAAAATGATCGCCGTGCAGGTGAGATATGAAAATCGTGCCGATATCATTGGGCGCCAGCCCCAGTTTGCTCAGGGCAACGGGTGTCGAGGCGCCGCAATCAATGAGAAAATTACCGCACGGGGCGGCAACGTGAAAACAGGTGTTAAACCGCCCGCCGCTTCCAAAGGCGTCGCCGCAGCCCGCAATCGTCAGTTTCATGACACCGCCTCGCGGGGACCGGGTGTTCCGGGATCGTCAAATATATTCATGCCAGTCCTTTAACGGTAAAATGTTTTTCAAGTCATAATACACTATGATAAGGTTGGCGAAAATACCATCAGCTGTTTTAACGGATGAATAAGCGATGCGAAAATTCTTCGCTGAAAAGGGGAAAAATGTCCATCAGTTTCAAAGACAAGGTTGTTTTGATAACCGGCGGCGGCGGCGGTCTGGGCCGTGTTTATGCGCTTGATTTTGCCCGGCGCGGGGCAAATGTGGTTGTGATCGACCCCGCCGGTGCCGGAGATGTGGTGGCAGAAATCGAGGCCGGGGGCGGCAATGCCATGGCCTCTGCCGCCGATGTCACCAGGCGCGATACGATCTCGGAGCTGATCGGGCAGGTCACGGACAAATACGGCCGCATCGATGTTCTGGTCAATAATGCCGGCTTCATGCGCGATGTGAATTTTCTCAATCTCTCCATTTCCGAATGCCTGCCCGTTACCGATGTTCACCTCACCGGAACCATCCGGCTCTGCCGCGCCGTCTGGCCGATTATGATGCGTCAGGCCTATGGCCGCATTCTTGTCACCACCTCGGCCAGCGGTCTTTACGGCACCTCCGGCCAGGCCCATTACAGCGCCGCCAAGCTGGGAGTGGTCGGGCTGATCAACACCCTCAAGCTTGAAGGGCAAAAATTCAATATCCGCTGCAACGCGCTGGCCCCGGTGGCCTATACCCGCTCGACCGCGACTTTATATCCGCCCGAAACCGAAGGGCGGATGAAGCCCGAACAGGTCTCCGCCGCCGCCTTGTTCCTGTGCTCCGAAAGCGCCCCCAACGGCGCCATCATGTGTGCCGGCGGCGGTACGTTTACCCGGGCGCAAATCGTCGAAAGTCACGGGGTCACCCTTGACCCGGACGAGGTCACCCCCGAAGCGGTCAAGCAAAACTGGGCCAAAATCGCCGATATGAGCGAGCCTAAGATTTACACCATGGGCGGCGAGCAGCTTGGCGTTTTCTTCGCCAGAGCCAGATCATAGGGCAAAAGATGAAAAAAATTGCTGCATTCATGTTGCCGCTTCTGCTGATCTCGGGCGGGCTTCAGGCCGCACCGGGCGAGCCCGCGCCGCGCTGGGACATTGAAACCTGGTTCAATTCAGAGCCGCTCAATGTGGAGGATTTGAAGGGAAAGGTCGTGATTATCGACTTTTTCCAGATGATTTGCCCTGGCTGCCGCAAATTCTCCATTCCGGTGGTCAAGGGCTGGGAGCACAGGTTCAAATCGCAGATTAAAGCCGGAAACCTTGCTATCATCAGCATTCATACCGTGTTTGAGGTGCACCAGATACAAACCAATGACCGCCTGAAGAAATTTCTCAAAAAGATCAAAATCACTCATCCGGTTGGCGTTGACCGGCATAAATTCGGCGAATGGATGCCCGAGACCATGCGCAGTTACAAAACCAGAGGAACGCCGGAAGTCGTCATTATCGATAAAAAAGGCATTATCCGCTTTCAGAAATTTGGCCGCTTTGATGTCAATGCGGCCCGCAAACTGATTCAAAAACTGCTGCGCGAGTAAAGCTCACAGGTCAGCAAATGCGCAAATCCGTAATTGAGTCCCTGCCATGTCTGCCGCAACCACCCGGTCTTGCCGCGGCGTCCGGGAAACTGGACGATCTGCTGGCCGCCCCCGATGCGGCCGCATTGGCCGCACTGGCCGGCGGGCATGAGAAACTGCGCTCTTTGCTGCTTTTGATCACAGCTTCATCGCCCTATCTCACCTCCTTGATTTCGAGAAATATAGATTTTACCTGCCGCTGTCTGACCTCGCCCCCCGAAACCGTGATGCGCGAACTCATAACGGCGCTGGATGCGGATTTGCGCCGCGCTGAAGATGAAAGCGCCGCCCAGGCGGTTTTGCGCCATGCCAAGGCTAAAGGCGCCCTTTTGGTGGCGCTTTGCGATATTGCCGCCTGCTGGCAGGTGCTTGAGGCGGCCGGTCATCTTTCAAATCTGGCCGATGCACTGGTTCAGGGTGCGGTGCGCTGGCTGCTTGGCCAGGAAGCGGCCAGAGGCAATCTTGAGTTTGAACCGGGCCGTGATCCTGTAGAAGGTTGCGGCTATACCGTGCTCGCCATGGGCAAGCTCGGGGCGCAGGAGCTGAATTTTTCCTCCGATATTGACCTGATCGTGCTCTATGATCCTGAGCAATCTCCTCTGGGCGAGGGGGCGGATGCGGCGAAAATATTCATCCGCATCACCCGAGCTCTGGTCAAATTGCTCTCCGGGCGCACCCGTGATGGTTATGTCTTCCGCACCGATTTGCGCCTGCGGCCCGACCCCGGCGCGACCCAGGTGGCGATCTCCATGGATGCGGCAGCGCAATATTACCTCTCCATCGGCCAGAACTGGGAGCGCGCTGCCATGATCCGCGCCCGTCCCATTGCCGGGGATATCGCCCTTGGCGCAGCCTTTTTGCAGGAACTCCAGCCCTTTATCTGGCGCAAATATCTGGATTTTGCCGCCATCAAGGATGTTCACGCCATGAAGCGCCAGATCAACGCCTATAAGGGCTTTGGCGAAATCGCGGTGCTCGATCACAATATCAAGCTGGGGCGCGGCGGCATCCGCGAGATCGAGTTTTTTGTCCAGACCCAGCAGCTCATCGCCGGCGGGCGTCAGCCCGAATTGCGTAAAATCCGCACCCTTGAGGCGCTTCAGGCCCTGACGGAGGCAAGGTGGATAGAAAAAAAGACGCAAACTGAACTCGCGCAGGCATACAAATTCCTGCGCCATGTCGAGCACCGCATCCAGATGCAACGCGACGAGCAGACCCACCAGATGCCTAGGGATGCGGCAGGGCTCGCCGTGCTGGCGGCCTTTTGCGGCTTTGAAAATACGGACAGGTTTGCCGCTGAACTGATGCGCCACCTTGAAAACGTCCAGCGCCATTACGCCGCCCTGTTTGAAGAAACCCCGCAGCTTGCCACCGAGGAAGGCTCGCTGGTCTTTGTCGGCGGCGAGGATGATCCGGCTACGCTGGAGACCCTGCGCATCATGGGCTACCCGGATCCGCAATTTGTCTCGCGTCAGATCCGGCAATGGCATGCCGGACGCTTCCCGGCGGTGCGCAGCGCCAAGGCGCGCGAGCGTCTGACCGAGATCATCCCGTTTTTACTGGAGGTCTTTTCCAAAACCGCCGATCCGGGCGCCGCCTTTACCGCCTTTGACCGCTTTTTATCGCGCCTTCCCGGCGGGGTGCAGTTGTTTTCCCTGCTCAGCGCCCAGCCCGAATTGCTGCGCCTGCTGGGCGATATCATGGGCACATCGCCGCGTCTTGCCGGTCTGCTCTCGCACCGTCCGCGCACATTGGAAGCGGTGATCGATCCTGAATTTTTCACCCGTCTGCCCGATCTTGCCGCCTATGAAAGCGAGCTTCGCGGCCGCGTCAATACCGCAAGGACGCTGGAAGAGGCCCTCGATGCGGCGCGGGTATTCGGGCAGGAGCACAAATTCCGTATCGGCGTGCGCCTGCTGTCGGGCACATTGGAAGCGGATGAGGCGGGCGCCGCCTATGCCGCACTGGCCTCGTCCTGCATCCGTGTTTTGCTGGACAGGGTCGAGGCGGCATTTCAGCAGCGCCATGGCCGCATCAGCGGCGGCGCCGTGGCAGTGCTTGCCATGGGCAAGCTGGGCGGTGAGGAAATGAGCGCCAATTCCGATCTTGATCTGGTGCTGATCTATGATTTTGATGAGGATTGCCACCAGTCCGACGGCGGGCGGCCCCTGAGCGTCAATGCCTATTATGCCCGCCTGACCCAGAAACTGATCAGCGCGTTGACAGTGCCAACATCAGAAGGTGCGCTCTATGAAGTTGATATGCGCCTGCGTCCCTCGGGCCGCTCCGGCCCGCTGGCCACCAGTCTGGCGAGTTACCGCGCCTATCAGGCGGGCAGCGCCTGGATATGGGAAAAGCTGGCGCTGGTGCGCGCCAGACCGGTCGCGGGCCCCGAAAAGCTCAAAAAAAGCATTGCAGATTTGATCCGCGCCGATTTGAGCAGGAAACGCGATCCGGCCGCTACTGCCCGCGGGGTTCTGGACATGCGCGCCCGCATTGAAGAGGCCAGGAGCGCAAAGAGCGTCTGGGATATTAAACAGGTGCGCGGCGGTCTGGTTGATCTGGAATTCATCGTCCAGTATCTGCTGCTCATCAGCGCCCATGCTCATCCCGGTATTTTGACCAGCAACACGGCCGGGGCGATTGCAAATCTGGCCGAACGCGGCCTGCTGCCGCAAAATGCCGCGCCGGTGATGATGGAGGCGATTTATCTCTACAGCGCCATAACCCGGATTTTACGCCTGTGCCTCAACGGCCCGTTCGAGCCGCAAACCGCGCCCGAGGGGCTCAAGATGCTGCTCCTGCGCGCCGCCCACGCCCCGGATATCAAGGTGCTCGAAGCCCAGCTTGAGGATACCCAGGCGGCTGTTTATTCCTTGTTCGGGAAAATAATAGAAATCCCGGCGCGAAAAAAATAACGACGGTTTTGCCGGTTCCGGAACGTTTGAAGATCATGACCCGCAAAATTAGGGTTCCCCTTCAACCTTCAAGGATCTGGAAACATGAAAAAGACAACCTTATCAATTCTGGCGACAGCGGTTTTGCTCGGCACGGGCTCCGCCGCCCTGTCATTTGGCGGCGGCCCCGGTGGTCCCGGCGGTCCCGGCGCGCCGATGATGTATGGCCCCGGCATGGGCTCTCCGATGATGCACCGCAAGATGATGCGCGGTTCCCGCATGGGCGCGCCCTTCATGGCGCAGCGGATTTTTGCAAAAGCCGACGCCGACAAGGACGGCGTGGTGACGCGCAAAGAGGCTCTGGCGGCCAAAGCGGCCCTTTTCGCCAAATTTGACGCCAACAAGGACGGCGTTGTCAACACGGCCGAGATCGACAGGGGGCTGGAAGCCAAGATCAACCGGATCAAAACCCGCATGCGCTACATGATGCTGGCGCGGCTTGATCTCAATGGCGACGGCGTTGTGTCAAAAGAAGAGTTCGACAGGCCGGGCCTGCGGCGTTTTGACCGGGCCGATGCCAATAATGATGGCAAGGTAACCCGCGAGGAGGTTCAGGCTCTTGGCGCGCGCGCAAAAGGCTATATGCGCTCGCGCGGGTACGGCCGCCACGGACGCGGACCGGGCGGCGCCTGGTAGTTTTAAAGGTTTGGGGCGACCCGCCTGGAGCGTGTATGCTCCCGGCACATTCCCTGCCTTGAAAAACCGCCCTTGCGGCGGGAGGACCACGCGCGCAATGCAGCCCGACGCCCCTAGCGATGATACCCTTGCCGATGAAGCGCTGCTTCAGCGCATTGCCGGGGCTGATGCGGCGGCGTTTGCGGTTTTGCTGGGGCGTCATATGGGCCATGTCCAGATGCTGGCGCGGCGCATGCTGGGCGATGCGGACGAGGCGGAAGATGTGGCTCAGGACGTGTTTATCAAACTATGGCGCGCGCCGCATTCCTGGCAACCGGGCAAAGCGAAATTTGCAAGTTGGCTCTCGCGCGTGGCGGCAAATGCCTGTATCGATAAAATCCGCCGCCGCAAACCGCTCGCGCTTGCAGATCAGGCCGAGCCGGCCGATCCTGCCCCCGGCCCGCATGATGCGGCCTTGAATTCGCAAAGGGCAAGGCGGGTGGAGCAGGCCCTGCAGGCATTGCCCGAGCGCCAGAGACTGGCCATAACCTTGTGCCATTACCGGGGTTGCAGCAACAAGGAGGGGGCGCAGATCATGCAGATCAGCGTTGAGGCCATGGAATCCCTTCTGGCGCGGGCGCGGCGGCGCTTGAAAACACTATTGGCAAAGGACGTAAAAGCCCTTCTTCGCGAGATCTGAAAAGGTTTTGAGGTACAACACGATGATGACGCAGGACAAGAGCTTGGAAAAACTGGCGCAGCTCCTTGAGCGGCATGGCGCGGATGCCTCGCGCTGGCCCGATACCGGGCGCGCCGCCATGCAGGCGCTGATCCGCACGAATGTAGCAGCAAGGGCGCTTGCAGATGAGGCCGCGGCGCTGGAACGCGTTCTGGACGCGGCCCCGCCGGTTGGTGGCACAAAGGCGCTTGAATCGCGAATTTTAACCCTGATTTCAGAGCCGGAGGATACGCGCGCCGGGGCGCAGCTTATCGCCTTTCCCGAACCTGGTGCAGGTGCAGATCATTCCGCCGGGAACTGGGGGGCCGCGGCCCTGTTGGCCGCCTCGTTGCTGGTCGGCATCTGGGTCGGGGCAGGCGGCTATGCCGAAAGCTTCGTCCGCGCGCCGCTGGAAGCGGCCGGTCTGGATATGAGTGATCAGATTTCATCTTATTATGTCGGCGGCATCAGCCCGGCGGAGGATTTGTTATGAGCAAGAAGGGCAAAACTGCGAAGGTGAGAAAGGCGCCGCGCTGGATGAAGATCACCCTGGTGCTTTCGCTGGCGCTCAATCTGCTCGTTTTTGGCGCAATGGGGGCGCGTTATGCCTTTGGACCGCCGCACGGGGCTGCGCGCGGCCTTGGCGCGCCGGGGGTCATGCTGATGGAGGGCCGCCGCATGATGCGCAAATTGCCGCCCGAGCGCCGCCGTGCCCTGCGCACGATGATCGGCAAGCACCGTATGGAGTTGCGCCAGCAAAAACGCAAGATCGCCAGGGCGCGCGCCCGTCTCGCCCGGCAGATGGCCGCCGACAAACTCGATATGGCGGCCTACAAGGCGGCAATGGCAAAAATGCAGCAGGCCGAAACCAAAGGCTATGAAACGGTGATGCGCATGCGCGAGGACTTCTTCCGCGCCCTGACCAGAAAAGAACGCCAGATCTTCGCCCGCAGGCTGCTCAAACACAGGCAGAAATATAAAAAGCCTTTCTGGCGCCGGTATTTTTAAGTTCGTGAAGATCATGTTTTTGTTTTCCGCCCGCCTCCGGCGTGCGTCCGTTCACGGGCTGGCGCTGGCTTTCGCCAGCTTGCCCTGCCACGGAGGGGGTTGTGAGTCTCGGGGTTTACGGTTTTTGGTTAAGCTCAGGACTCACATATTTTGCCCCCACGGCCGCGACGGCGGCCCGGCGCTTGTGCGCCGCCCCCATGGAGGCCCGCGCGTCAGCGCGGAATAGCCGCGAATGATATAAATAAATGCCCGCGACGGCGGCCCGGCGCTTGTGCACCGCCCCCATGGAGGCCCGCGCGTCAGCGCGGAATAGCCGCGAGCGAAATCATGCCAGCGGCAGGGTGAAATAGACCTGGGTTCCGGCGCCTTCTTCGCTGTCGATGTGAAAATCGCCGTCATGCAGATCAATGAGCGAGCGTGAAATCGCCAGCCCGAGGCCGCTGCCGCCGCGGCTTTTGGTCATCTGGCTTTCAACCTGGGCAAAGGGCTGTCCCAGACGCCTCAGCTCCTTTTGCGGGATGCCGATGCCGCTATCGGCGATGCGCACCCGGCAGTGGCTGTCATCACTTTGCGCCGTTATGCGGATGCGCCCGCCCGAATCGGTGAATTTGATGGCGTTTGAGAACAGATTGAGCAATACCTGCTTGATCGCCCGCCGGTCGCAGCGGACTTTGATGTTGCTCTCCAGCTTGTTGATGATGTGAATATTTTCTTCACAGGCGCGCGGGTGGATGATTTTCAGCGCGTCTTTCACCAGATCATCCAGTTGAAGCTCTTCCATGACGACATCAAAGCGTCCTGCCTCAATCTTCGACATATCAAGAATATCGTCAATAACCTCCAGCAGGAAATGGCCGCTTTCAAAGATATCCCCGGCATATTCGTCATATTTGGGATGACCCAGGCGGCCGAACAGGTTTGATTTCATCATCTCGGAAAAGCCGATGATGGCATTCAGGGGCGTGCGCAATTCATGGCTCATATTGGCGAGAAAGTCGGATTTCGACCGGTTGGCCGCCTCGGCGCGGGTTTTCTCAACCGCCAGCTTGTCGGCCAGTTCGGCCAGTTGCCGGGTCTGTTTTTCCAGAGTGCGGCGTGAATCCTCCAGATCCGTAACCGTACCGATAAGCTGGCGTTCATTCTCCAGCAGTTTTTCCTCATGGCGTTTGAGCGAGGTGATATCGGTGCCGATGCTGACAAAACTGCCATCGGACATGCGCCGCTCATTGATATGCAGCCAGCGCCCGTCTTCCAGCAGCGCCTCAAAACTGGCCGCTCCACTATCCTTTTCGCATTCCACTTCGATGCTGGTGCGCACTTTTGGCTCGCGCGCCTGCGAGAGAACATCCTCATAGCGCGCGCCCGGTTTCGCCACCTCCGGCGAGAGTTCATAGAACTGCATATATTTGCTGTTGCACATGACGAGGCGGTTGTTTTTATTCCATAACACAAAGGTTTCGGAAATATTCTCGATCGCGTCATGCAGCCGCATATCGGCCTGTTCGGTCATTTCCGCCAGAATTTTCTGTTCCGTGATATCAACCAGAATTCCCACCAGATGAGGGCCGGAATCGCTCTGTGAACGGGTGATCTCCGCCCTTGCCCTCAGCCATACCCAGTGGCCCTCGGCGTGGCGCATGCGAAATTCCATGTCAACCTGTGAGACGGAGCCTTTGGCCAGATTTTCCGCCAGTTCATAAAGATCGGCGTCATCGGGGTGCGTGAGGGCATTGATCTCGCCAAAACTCAGCCGGCGGTCCTGAAACGGCAGGTCGAGAATATCAAACATCGAGCTCGACCAGTAAATCTGTCCCCGTGACAGGTCCCAGTCCCACAAGCCGCAGCGCCCGCGAACCAGCGCCTTGTTGAGCTTGCGGGATGTTGTTTTGAGCGCATCCTCCGCCATGGCCGTGCGGCCTGTCTGCCAGAAAAACGCCCCGGTCATCAGGGCAAGCATCAGTCCGGAGAGAGCAAAAAAGGTAACAAAGCCGGTAAAATCAGCCCGCCATGCCGACAGGGCGGCGCTTTGCGGCTGCAAAACCGCGATCTGGGCCGTGTGGTTGGTAATATTGCGCACGGTCGCCAGCACATGCCTGTTGGCATGCCATTTGCCGGGAAGGGAAATGGCCTGGACGCCGGCGCGGTGCCCCAGCGTGGTCAAGGGCTGGTTGGGCCCAATGATTTCGATAAGCCTTTTGCCCATATAAAGTGGCATGATCGGCGCTGTTGCGCGGATGCGCCCCCGGCCGTCAGTGACCAGAATTATGCGCTCATGCGATGTTGCGCCCGAGGGAAGGCTCTGCGCCAGATCGTTCTGGGTCGGGGTGAGGGGGATGGAACTGCCCGAGAGCGGTGCGCCGAGGCGGCGGGCCAGATTGGCCTCGACAATATCCGCGATCAGGGATGTGGAATTTTTGGCGTTGCCCAAGGTCTGCTCATGACGCGCATATAAAAAGGTTGCGATCCCAAGCCCGGAAAGCACCAGAAAAATACCGATTAAAACCGGAATGGCGCGCTTGAGCGTCCTTTCTTGCGGCAGCAGCGCGTGATTGGCCAGTTCAACCGCCAAATCTATTGGTCTTTGTGGGTACTCTGTTGTGACGCCCTGCATATTGGCCAAGATAAGCCCCCCGCTATGCCCGGATTCATGACAAGCCGCATGCTTATTGATGAATCCAATACGATCCATAGATTCAAAAGCAGACTGATTTGTCCAGAGGCTTTTCAAAAAAAACGAACTGCATGCGCTTCAGGGCAGCCCCTTCACGGGATGGCAGCGGCAAGGAACCCTCAAAATCAAATCAGCAACTGTAACACTTTATTAAGCAAGGGATTTGGTTGCGATTTCGTAAACATCGCGCGACAAACCCTCATTGGCAGCGATTTTCTCCAGCGCCGCCCTGGCCAGTTTGCGCCGGTTTTTTTCCAGCATGCGCCAGTTCCGGAACGCCGCCGTCATGCGCGCGGCGACTTGCGCGTTTATGCGGTCAAGCTCAAGAATGCGCGCCGCAACAAAGGCGTATCCTGCCCCGTCGGCCCGGTTGAAATTCAGTGGATTTGCTGTCGCGAACGCCCCGATCAGTGAGCGAACTTTATTTGGATTTTGCATCGAGAACAGCTTGTGGCGGGTCAGCGCAGCCACCTCTTCCAGCGCATCGGGCAGCGGTGATATGGCTTGCAGCATGAACCATTTGTCCATCACCAGATGATCATCGCGCCACTCATTGTAAAAATGATCAAAGGCAAAACCGCGTTCGGGCACATCAAGCATGGCGAAGACGGAAAGCGCCGCCATCTTCTCACTCATATTGTCAGCATTAAGATAATGGCTGCAAACCCGTTTGATGTCGCGGGGTTTACCAAGCCTTGCAAGCAGGCTCAGACATGTGCCGCGCAAGGCGCGCCTGCCGGCGCCTTGCGCATCGGGCGCGTAGGGGCCATCATCAGTCATCGCCCCGTAAACCTGCGCAAGCGGGGTTTCCAGATAGGCGGCAAGAGAGGCGTAAAGCGTATCGCGCGCCGCATGAATGGCGCCCGGGTCTACATCCTTGCCGATCTCGCGCGCAATATCGCTCTCGCCGGGCAAGGTAAGAAAGGCCGATATATAGGCCGGTTCAAGTTTTTCATCCCGCAGGGCCGCCGCCATGGCTTTTGCCAATGCCGCGCCCCTGCGCGGGGCCTCACCGGTGCGCAGCGCCCGGGTGTTGCGTTTTAAAATCCCCATGGCGTAATCCTGCGCCACCTGCCAGCGGTTGAACAGATCACCATCATGCGCCATTAAAAAGCCCGCATCGCGCTCGGGCAGGGGGGAGTGAACCTCAACGGGAGCCGAAAATCCGCGCAGCAGCGAAGGAACCGGCTGTTGCGTAATGCCCCTGAAGCGCACAATCGTTTTGGTTTGCGTAATTTCCACAATGCCGTTTTGAATTTTAGTCCCATCATCAGGTTCAAGCGCAATCTCGCCGCCTTTGGCGTCAAGCAGCGCCATCCTGAGCGGGATATGGAAGGGCCGCTTGCGGGTCTGCCCCGGCGTGGTCGGACAGGATTGCTCAATGCTCATTTCATAAGTTTGCTCCTCCGGCAGGTAGGAGCCCGAAACGGTCAGTTGCGGCGTTCCGGCCTGGGAATACCACAGCATGAACCGGGTGAAATCGCGTCCGCTCACAGCGGCGAAACAGGCAATGAAATCCTCGACCGTCGCCGCCTCGCCGTCATGGCGCTCAAAGTAGAGATCCATGCCCTTGCGGAACAGGCCCGCGTCCAGCAGAGTGTGCAGCATGCGCACCACTTCCGCGCCTTTTTCATAGACCGTCGCGGTATAAAAATTGTTGATTTCCATGTACGAATCGGGCCGCACCGGATGCGCCAGAGGGCCGGCATCCTCGGGGAACTGATGCGATTTCAAAAGCTGCACATCCTTGATGCGCTTGACCGCCGCCGAGCGCTGGTCCGCGCTGAACTGCTGATCGCGGAACACAGTGAGCCCTTCTTTAAGGCAAAGCTGAAACCAGTCGCGGCAGGTAATCCGGTTGCCGGTCCAGTTGTGAAAATATTCATGCGCCACAATGGCCTCGACATTGGCGTAATCGGTGTCGGTGGCGGTATCGGGCCGCACCAGAATATATTTGTCGTTAAAGATATTGAGGCCCTTGTTTTCCATGGCCCCCATATTGAAATCGGACACCGCCACGATCATGAAAATATCCAGATCATATTCGCGCCCGAACATCTCCTCATCCCATTTCATCGCCCGTTTGAGGCAGTCCATGGCATAGCCGCAGCGATCTTCCTTGCCCGGCTCGACAAAAATCCGCAGCACAACCTCGCGTCCCGACATGGTGGTGAAACGATCCTCCACCGGGGCCAGATTGCCCGCCACCAGCGCAAAAAGATAAGAAGGCTTGGGAAACGGGTCCTCCCAGAGCGCAAACTGGCGCATATCCTCCGCGCCTCCAAAATCAGCCAGATTGCCGTTCGAGAGCAAAACCGCCGCTGCCTCGCCCGGCGCCTCGAGCCGCACTTTAAAACGCGCCAGAATATCGGGCCGGTCGAGATAATAGGTAATGCGCCGGAACCCTTCCGCCTCGCACTGGGTGCAATACACCCCGTTCGACAGATAAAGCCCGGAAAGGGCGGTATTGGCCCCGGGGTTGCAGATGGTCTCGATGCGCAGCGAAAATGTCCCGGAGGGAAGCCTGGGGATGGTGAGCGAGGTTTCATCCAGATGATAGGCGCCCGTCTCAAGCGCCTCACCGTTCAGGGCGATGGAGACAAGCTCCAGTTCCTCGCCGTCAAGCACAAGCGGTGCATTTTGCGCCGCCGATTTGGGATTGGGCGCAAGATCGAGAACGGCGGTAACGCGGGTTCGTTCCGGATGCAGCGAAACATCCAGAAAGACATCCCTGATCAGCCATGCAGAGGCTGAATATTCCGCCAGTTTTTTTGTCTGCGGCGCAACAGAGGCTCGTGAATCACTCATAATATTAACGCGTAAAGTTGATTACCTGAAACGTCAAGCACCAAGAAAACGCAAATTCGCCATTACCCGGAACGGCCCTTTTGACGCCCCAGCCTGATCCCTGACTCAAGCAGGGCGTCCAGCATGAGCGGGATCAGGTCAAGCGGTACCGACATGTCCGAAAGCGTCTTGCCCGGCGATCTCAGAAAGTCGGGATAGGATGTGTTGATCGCCTCGATATGTCTTGAAATTCCGGGTGGTTCGACTTGGCACAGCCTTGCCGCCACGACCATGAAAACATGGGGCAGAAGTATCGAGCTGTCCTGGCGGTAAAAGGAATTGGCGGTTTTAAGCGAATTGCGGCAATCCTGATTGGCGTAATGATACAAAAACGGCGTCTCCAGATACCACGGCGGAAATCCCGGATTAAGCGCAATGGCCTTGCTGGCGTAAAAGAAGGCGGTGAACCAGTCGCCAAGATTTTTTACAATCCAGCCGACATCGGCCAGCACTTCGGAATTGTTAGGGTTAAGCTCCAGCGCCTTCATGATCTCGTCCCTGGCCAGCTCCATAGCGCCGCGAATGGCGAAAACATTGGCCAGACGGCGGTGGGTGAAGGCGTCATCAGGATCGAGCACAACCGCCTTGCGCGCCATCTCCAGCGCCCGGTCCAGAGGCGGGGCCGCATCGAGCCGGGGATTAAAACCCTGCCGGTATTCATCCACATACATCCATGACAGCGCCGCATAAGCCTGGGCATAATCGGGCCGGTCCTTGATGGCCTGCTCAAGGCATTTGCGGGTTTTCAGGTGATTGGCGGCGTTTTCCTCATGGGCGTAATCATAAAAACTCAGGACACAGATATAGGCGTTCGGCGCATAGATCCCGTTTCGCAGCAAGCTGTGCCTTGAATGGCGGTTGATTATGCCGTAGGGCTGGCCGAGCTTGCTTGCCACGGCGCGGACAATGCGCGCCTGAACGTCAAAAACACTTTCACTGAGCAGGTGGCGTTTGTATGTGTTTGACCATATGATCCGCCCCGAAGGCGATTCTTGCAATTGCGCCGTGACCCGGAGCAGATTATCTTCCAGAACATAGCTTCCCGTCACAATATACTGAACGCCGATCCTGCGGCCCGCTTCCTGGGGATGTTCGCGATATCTGGAATTATAGACAGTCGTATCCTGACTGAGGACCGAGAGGTTTTTGAACCGGCTCAGATCCGAGATCAGCTCGATGGCAAGCCCTCTTTGCAGATAGGTATTCTCGGCTTTTGCCGAGAGATTGCGGTACGGGAAAACAGCAACAACCGGACCATTGACAATATCCGAAAGCTTCCTGACTTCGCGCTCCGGCGCAGGACCGGGCGCCTGTGCAGGGGCAAAGGCCAGATAAGCGGCAAAACCCGCCAGCAAAACCAGAGCGGACACAGCGCCGGCAATGAGATACCTTGCCGCTGGCTTGGCATTTTTAGTCTTCGTGGCCGCCGCCGTGGGCAATTCGGGTTCGGGAATGATGAATTGCGGCGCATATCTCCCCTTGGGGATACGAATATGCACCGGATCGTTTTTGCCGTCCGCGAGATAATAATGAGCGAGTGATTTACGCAACCGGCCCATCTGGACCCGCACGATGGAATCGCCGTCCGGGTCAAATTTTACATCGCGGCCAAAAACCTTCACCCCGATCGCATGGCCTTTCAGCGTATCGGTGCGGCCGTTCATCGCTTCAAGAACGATGAATTCCAGCAGCTTTTGCATTCTGGGGGAAGCGGCGAATTCACGGCTGCGCAGAGCCCGCTCCAGGGCGTCTTTTACGCTTTTGTCAGGCAGGTCAACCCGGTTGGTCAATTCGCTCCCCCTAAAAATTGAAAACACCGTATATGATGTCAAACTACGTTCATTCCGTGCGATAGCGCAAGTTGTCTATCTGCCCTCCGGGCCGTTTTCACGAAGCTGAACGCTAAAAAAAGGGTCCGGCAGTTAACCGGACCCTTTTCCAGGTTATTCTGTGGCAGGAGAGGCACGGGAGGGGTTGCCTGCCCCTGCATTCACAAAATTACTTGGCGGCTTTGGCCGGCGCGGCCGGCGCTTTGGCCGGAGCCTGAGGCATAACACCGTAAGGGGCACCGTAAGGCGCGCCATAAGGGGCACCGTAAGGCGCATAGCCGTAACCATAAGGCGCATAGCCGTAACCGTAGGGGTTGCCATAGCCATAGCCGTCGCCGCGGAAATTGGTGCGGGTGTTCATGTTCATGGAGAAGTTGCCATCGCCAAAGCCGTTTCCGTTGAACGGTCCGCCCCAGCCCCAGAAGGCCTGTGCATTATCGGCGGCAAAAGCGGCAACGCCCATACCCAGGGCGCCGGCAAGAGCAACTGTTTTGATCATCTTGTTCATGTGTCTATCTCCTAGACGTCATCGTCCCTCGTTATTTGTTGATCCCCAGGGCGGAGGGTTATGCCCTAAAAACCCGCGAACCTCACGGCTCGAATTTGCATTAGCATTCCCTGATAAGCAATAGGCGTGCCAAACCCCTAACTGCTTGGGATTATTAAATATTATAAATTTCTAATATATCAGTGTTGCATGATAAGCTGGTAAAATAACATGATAACCCATTGATAATATATGCAATATAATGATTTGCACCATTTTGGCGTTGCGCAACACATGCAACAACATTGTTTCAACAAAAGATGCAACCCTTGTTCAGCAAGGCTTGGAATCTGCTCTCCGGGCGGTAATAATACCAGCATGATTGGTCATGATGTCATGAGCAGCGCCCAGATGTGGTTGACATTTGCGATTATCGCCGTGTCAATTGTCTCCTTCGCCGCCGAGAAGGTCCCGCTGGAGATCACCGCCCTTTTTACCCTTGCCGCGCTCCTGGTTCTTTTTCATTTTTTCCCGCTTCCCGACGCTTTGGGGCAAAACCGTCTGGCGCCGCGCGTTCTGCTGGCCGGGTTTGCCAATCCGGCGCTGATCACAATCATGGCGCTGCTGGTAATCGGGCAGGGGCTTTACCAGACCGGCGCGCTTGAGGCTCTGGCGCGGATTCTTTCCAGCGCCGGCGAGCGCGCGCCGCAACTGATCCTCACCGGCGCGCTGATCAGCGCCGGGGTGATCAGTGCCTTCATGAACAATACCCCCGTTGTGGTGCTGTTTTTGCCCGTCATATCGGCTCTGGTGACAAGGCAGGGCGGCACCGGGGCACGCTATTTCATGCCGCTGAGTTTTCTTTGCATTCTGGGCGGCATGACCAGCCTGATCGGGTCTTCGGCCAATCTGCTGGTTTCGGGCGTCGCCGAGCGGCTTGGCGCGCCGCCCATCGGCTTTTTTGATTTTGCCATCCCCGGCGTTTTCCTTGCCGGTATCGGCGGGCTTTACGCCATATTTGTCATTCCGCGCCTGCTCAAGCCGCTCAAAACCCGCCGCGACAAGGCGGCCATATTGGGGGGCAAGCATTTTATCGCCGAAATCCCGGTCACCAGGGGACATGCACTTGAAGGGGTGGCTTGCGTCCTTGGCCTGTTCCCCGCGCTTAAATCCATGACGGTGCGCATGATCCGGCGCGGTGACCGCACCTTGTTGCCACCCTTTGAGGATGTCGTGCTGCAAGCGGGCGATCTGGTCAGCGTCGCCGCCACCCGAAAGACCCTGACCGAGGCGCTCAAATCCGGCAGCAAAATTCTCACCCTCGATGATGAAGCCAAATCCGGCGGCCAAAAGCACTGGGGCGGGCTGACCCTGGCCGAGGTCATGATCTCGCCCGGTTCAAATCTGGTCGGGCGCACTCTGGCCGAATCGGGCCTGCGCAAGGCCACCGGCTTTACCGTGCTCGGCGTGGAGCGACGGGCGCGGATTTTGCGTGTTACCATGAATGAAATCCGCCTTCGCTCCGGCGATATCCTGCTTCTTTTAGGCTCCCGCAAGGCCATGGCCGAGCTCAGCGCCAATCGTGATCTGCTTCTGCTCGGCGGCTCGCTGCATGATCTCCCCCGGCTCAAACATGCAGGTTTCGCCCAGATTGTGTTTCTGGTCACCATTCTTGTTGCGGCGCTGGGCATTCTTCCGATCGTTATATCCGCCCTGGGCGGCGCCGGGCTGCTGATTGCCGGCAAATGCCTCAATATCCGTCAGGCGGCAAGGGCGTTTGATCGCAAAATCTATCTGCTCATCGGCGCCTCGCTGGCCATGTCGGCCGCCCTTGAGGCCACCGGCGGCGCGCTCTATATCGCCAGCGCCATGGATACGGCCCTGAGGGGCGTCTCGCCCGCCCTCATGCTCTCGGCCTGGTTTGCCCTCATCGCGGTGCTGACCAATGTCATGAGCAATCACGCCACCGCGGCGCTGTTTACCCCCATCGTTATGACCAGCGCCGCCCAGCTCGGCATCGAGCCGGTGATCTTCCTGCATATGCTGATCTTCGCCGCCAATTGCAGTTTCGCCACCCCCATGGCCTATCAGACCAACCTGCTGGTCATGGGGCCGGGGCATTACCGTTTCGGCGATTTCTTCAAGGCCGGCGCGCCCCTTGTCCTTCTCATCTGGCTTGCCTTTTCCCTCTTTGCCCCGTGGTATTACGGAATTTGATTTCCAGTCAGCTCCCGACAACTCTTGCATGAGATGTTAACCCTTTTGATACAAAATGCGCCCCGGGCCGGGTATGCTGAGGAATTGCGCCTGCACTCAGGCCCGGCACATCAAGTTGAGTACCGGATCAAACACCCCATGTGGCCCAGCCGAGAAACAGGTTCAGACAAAACAACGAGCGCGGAAACGACGCGGCATCTCAAGGACGCCCGCGACAAGCTTGCAGCTTCGGCCGGGGGGAAGATTTCCTACAGCTATGAGTTGCTGATGCTCTACGCCCGCAACCAGTTACACATGGCGCTGGGCATTCCTGTTCTGGCGCTCATTCTGGCGCTGTCCTCGCTGATGTGGATACCGGCCGGGCGCGTGGTTGTCTGGCTCACCGGGGTGCTTCTGGCCCAGGGCGTATTGTTGATTTATTGCCGGTGGCTGGTGAAACTCCCCGAACAGGAGGTCAAAATCACCAGCTGGGGGCGCAAGCTTACCCTGGCGGAATTCCTTATCGGCATAAGCTGGGCTGGTCTCATCGGCCTGTTATGGCTGCCCGGGGATCTGGCCAATCATATCTATGTTCTGGCGCTGGTGGTGATCATCGTCTCGGTCCGCGCCATGCTGGCGACCCATTCGCTGCCCATCGTCTATGCCGGCACCTTGCCGCTCATTTTCACCCTGGCGTTGATGTTTGCCGCTCATGGCGGCATGTTGCACTGGTCTTTGGCCGTGGTGATCGTCTCGACCGGGCTTTTCTATATTATCCTGGCCCACAAGGTTCACAATACCGCCCTCAACATGATCATGTTCCGCGCCGAAAAGGACGCGCTGATTTCCGAGCTTGAAGAAGCCAAGGCCAAATCGGACGAGGCACGCCGTTATGCCGAGGACGCCAATCTCGCCAAGTCGCGGTTTCTCGCCACCATGAGCCATGAGCTCAGAACCCCGCTCAACGCCATCATGGGGTTTGCTGATGTGATGCAAAGCGAAATGCTGGGGAAGCATGCCGTTTCAGCCTATAAGGAATATTCTGCCGATATTCACGAAAGCGGCGAGCATCTTCTCAAACTGATCAATGAAATCCTTGACCTTTCCCGTATCGAGGCGGGGCGTTATTCTCTTGATGAGCAGGCGGTTTCGCTCTCGCAAACCGGCGCCGAATGTATGCGGCTGATCCAGTTGCGCGCTAAAAAACGCGGCGTTGAACTGTTGCAGCAGTTTGAACCGGGCCTGCCTCTGCTTCGCGCCGATGAAAAGGCTCTGCGGCAGATCTGGCTCAATCTGCTCTCCAACGCGGTTAAATTCACCCCTACCGGCGGACGCATCCTTGTCTCGACAAGGCGTGAGCTTGATGGCGGCGTTTCTCTTGTGGTGCGTGATACCGGGCCGGGAATTGCCTCCGATGAAGTCGAGCAGATTTTAAGCCCCTTTGGCCAGGGCTCCATTGCGCGCCAGCGGGCCGAAGACGGCGCCGGGCTCGGCCTGCCGATCGTCAAGGGGCTGGCGGAACTGCACGGCGCCCGGCTGGGCATCCGCTCCAGGATGCGCCTTGGCACCGAGGTCGCCATCACATTTCCGCCCGAACGTGTTGTTATAAATTCACTCGAACCGCACATCCAGAGCATCATGGATGTTGAACCCCGCAAGATAGCCTGAGGATAAGAGGCCATGCGCAACAATACTCCGGCCTGGATCGGTCTTGGCCTTTTGGGCGTTGCCGCCATCATTCTGGTGCTGACCCATGGCGACAAGCTCCCCGGCGGGCTGGCCCATGACAGCTTTGCCCGCATCGCCATGGGGGTCGCGCTGCTGATCGCTATCGGCGGCTCGGTCGCCGCCTCTTACAGCGGCAATGCCGGGTTGTTTTTAAAACAGGCCGTCACCTGGCTCGGGATCGGCCTGGCGCTTGTGGTTGTTTATGCATTTCGCCCCGAACTGACCATGGTCGCCCAGCGAACCCTTGGCGCGCTTGTGCCCGGGACTCCGGTTGAGCTGAGTGTGCGCAATCTGCCCTCATCGCGCCAGAGCGCCGCCCGCGGCACCGTCGCCATCACGGCGGGCCGCGGCGGCCATTTCAGCGCCGATGCGCTGGTCAATGGCTCCCGCGTCACCTTTCTGGTTGATACCGGCGCCTCGGTTGTCATTCTCACGCCAGAAGATGCGCGCCGCGCCGGCATCAACACCGGCATGCTGCGCTACAGCGCCCCGGTCTCCACCGCCAACGGCAAGACCTTCGCCGCTCCCGTCAGGCTCAATGAAATCCGTATTGGCTCCATATCCATCCACGATGTGCGGGCGCTGGTCTCCAAACCCGGCCAGCTCTCCACCAGCCTGCTTGGCATGTCATTCCTGCGGCAATTGCGGTCCTACAGGGTTTCCGGCAATCAGCTTGTGCTTGAACGCTGATCGCTTTACAAGATTCCAGTATATTCGTTTCATTGCCGGAGATTGCAAGATGTTCCCCAAACCCCGCCCCGATCTTATGCCCAATACGGCCGAATTTGAACGCCTGCCGCTGATCAAGCCGACCGGCTTTCGTGAATATGACGCGCGCTGGTTGTTTCCCGACCATATCAATCTGATGGGCTTTCAGGCGCTGGGGCTGGGGCTGGGCACGTTCTTGCGGCAAAGCGATATCGAGCCGAAGATTGTCGTCGGGCATGATTACCGCGCCTATTCGCAATCGGTGAAATTCGCGCTTGTGAACGGGCTGATGGCGGCGGGGATGAATGTTTATGATATCGGGCTGGCAACCACGCCCATGACCTATTTTTCGCAATTCGAGCTTGATATCCCGGCGGTGGCGATGATCACCGCAAGTCATAATGACAATGGCTGGTCGGGGGTGAAAATGGGCATGGACAGGCCGCTGACTTTTGGCCCCGATGAAATGTCGGCGCTGAAAGAGATCACCCTCGATGCCAGATTCGACATGCGCGGCGGCGGCAGCTACGAGCTGGTGCCCGATATGGCGCGGCGCTATATCGACAACCTCGTTAATCGGCCCAAACTGAAGAATAAAATCAAGGTGGTTGCCGCCTGTGGCAATGGCACGGCGGGGGCCTTCGCCGAAGAAATCCTGCGCGGTATTGGCGCGGAAGTGATTCCGATGGATTGCAATCTTGACTACACTTTCCCGCGCTATAATCCCAACCCGGAAGACATGAAGATGCTTGCCGCCATGTCGGACAAGATCGCCGAGACCGGCGCGGCGGTCGGCCTTGGCTTTGACGGCGACGGCGACCGTTGCGGTGTGGTGGACAATGAAGGCGAGGAGATTTTCGCCGACAAGGTCGGGGTGATGCTGGCGCGCGATATTTCGGCCCGCTTTCCCGATTCGCAATTTGTCGCCGATGTCAAATCGACGGGGCTGTTTCTCACTGATCCGGTACTGATCAAAAACGGCGCCAAAACCAATTACTGGAAAACCGGCCATTCCTATATCAAGCGCCAGACCCATGCGCTGGGCGCCATCGCCGGCTTTGAAAAATCAGGGCATTATTTCTTCAACCCGCCCATCGGGCTTGGTTATGATGACGGCTTTATCTCGGCGCTGGCCATCCTCGATATGCTGGACCACAATCCGGGCAAGACCATGGCGGATTTAAAACGCGATCTGCCGCAAACCTGGGGCTCGCCCACTATGTCGCCCGATTGTCCCGATGAGCTCAAATATGATGTGGTCGAGCGCGGCATCGCCCATTTCAAGGCCATCGCCGAAGCCGGCGGCACGCTTGCGGGCCAGAACATCAAGGAACTGATCACGGTCAACGGCATCCGCATCGTGCTGGAAGATGGCACCTGGGGCCTGCTGCGCGCCTCTTCCAACACGCCGCAACTCGTGGTGGTGGTGGAAAGTCCCACCTCGGAGGAAAACAAGATCGCCATCTTCAACGAGATCGATAAATGGGTAGGGCAGCAGCCCGAGATCGGGGAATATAACCAGAAGCTGTAAAAGCACCGATCGTCATTCCGGCTTTTACCGGAATAACGGGTAGAAGACATGATCATAATTTTTAATTTTGCCGCAAGCTTCATTCTCGTCTCAATTGTTTTCGACCGCCTGCGCGCCTGGACGGATATCCCGGCGCAGAGCTATTCCACCCCCTTCTGGGCCGCCGTGGCGGTGCTCTTTGGCTGTTTTTACCTCGCCATCAAACTCTGGGTCCGCCATCTGTCGCAAAAAGTAGATTTAAAATCCTGACGTTCCCGATTTGGTATCTTTCTTCTTGTAACCAGATTGGGAATTTGCCCGGGTTTGATCATGCCGATCATAGCTCGGAAAAGGCTCGTTGAATTCTGGCAGAATCACCCGGAAGCCGAGGTGCTTTTGGGGGCGTGGTTTGCCGAGGCCCGGCGGGCGCAGTGGCAAAAATTTGCCGATGTCAAATCAAGTTTTAAGAGCGTCGAGCGGGTGGGTGAAAGGCTGATTTTCAATATAGGCGGCAACAAATTCCGGTTGATTGCTCTTGTTGATTTCCAGCGCCGCAGCGTTTTGATCCGTTTCATTGGTTCACATAAGCAGTATGACCGGATTGATGCAGCAAAAATCTAGAGCATGGCACTGTTTGATTGAAACGCAAGGATTCCCAAATCAGTTAAATTGTGATTCAAGTTACATACTGGATTGAGGAGGCCAGTATGTATGGTTAAGCCCTAT
>JAJRYE010000122.1 GCA_024275895.1 Alphaproteobacteria bacterium
TCGCTTGCCTTCGGTGCCGGTATCATTGGCATCATCATGATTGCCATTGGACTCGGCCTGCCAGGTGCGTTGTTTGGCTAGGGTTCTTTATTACGATTACCCGGCCAGCCCGCACCCCCATTTTTGCGATTGTATCACCGGCCCGCCCCCCCTCCGCCACTAGTGGCACCCCCCGAATATTTTTTCTAAGGGTTTGGGAGGGGTGCGATCCTAGTTGTACCAAACCGGACCGGCTTGCACTGGTACGGTTTTTTTACGGTTTCGAGCGGTTACGTCGTGTTCATCTATTTTCTAACAATTGTTTGAATTTGTGCCTGATATGTCCTAAAACTGTATCCAGTCTGAGGTGCGGTGCGTTTTTTGACAGGGTTAGGCTCCACTATGGCAGTTATGACGTCCCGGGTTTCCCGTTCCGATGACGGGTTTATGGCAAATTTCCAGCATTACGAGACCCGTATCAAGGATCTTTATCAACGCCGGCGCACGGCCCATCTGGGCGGACCTGAGCGTGCCCGCGAGCGTCATGTCGAACGCGGAATGCTATTGCCGCGCCACCGGGTCGAGGCCGTTCTTGATCCCGGTTCGCCCTTTCTCGAGCTTGGCGAGCTTGCCGGCGGGCCGACGCTTTATGACCGATTGCCGCCCGGTGCCAGCCTGATAACCGGCGTCGGTCTCGTATCCGGCCGCCCCTGCATGATCATCGCCAATGATGCGACGGTCAAGGGCGGCACTTACTTTGGCATGACCACGAAAAAGCATGTCCGGGCGCAGCGCTATGCCTGGGCGCACCGTTTGCCGAGCATTATTTTTGTCAATAGCGGCGGTGCCTTTCTGCCGGAGCAGCCGAATATTTTCCCTGATTACGGTCAGTTCGGCACCATCTTCCACAATCAGGTCGGCATGTCGGCGGACGGCATTCCGCAGATCGCCGTTGTCATGGGCGCATGTACGGCGGGCGGAGCCTATATTCCAGCACTTTGCGATGAGGTTGTGATCGTGCGTGGCCAGGGCTTTATGTATCTTGGCGGGCCGGAGCTGACCTTTGCTGCGACCGGTGAGGAGGTCGGTCAGGAAGAGCTTGGTGGTGCCGAGATGCATTGCAAGATCTCCGGCGTTACCGACCATATGGTCGAGGACGACATGCAGGCGATTGCCCGCACCCGCGAGATCGTGCGAAATCTTGGCGCTGCACCGCAACCGTTGACCAAACCATCAAAATCAGTGCCGCCGCGCTATGATCCAAAAGATATATACGGCATCATTTCGGCGGACACGAAAATCCCGAGTGACAGCCGCGAAATCGTCATGCGGCTTATTGACGACAGTCGGCTGCATGAGTTCAAACCCGATTTCGGCGATACGCTGATTACAGGATTTGCCCGCATT
Organism: Alphaproteobacteria bacterium; assembly: GCA_024275895.1. Taxonomy (GTDB): domain Bacteria; phylum Pseudomonadota; class Alphaproteobacteria; order Rhizobiales; family BM303; genus BM303. Next base: position 1,387 of record JAJRYE010000122.1, read on the forward strand.
CACGGCCACCAGGTCGGCATTCTCGCCAATGACGGCGTACTCTTTTCCGAGAGCGCCATCAAGGCCACCCATTTCATCACCCTCTGCTGCCAGCGCTCCATCCCGCTTTTGTTTCTCGCCGACATCAACGGCTTCATGGTCGGGCGGGCCTCGGAACAGGGCGGAATCTGCAAGGACGGGGCAAAAATGGTGACCGCCATGTCCTCGGCGCGGGTGCCGAAATACTGCATCGTTACCGGCGGTTCATATGGTGCAGGTTATTTCGCCATGTGCGGTCGGCCGTTTGAGCCGACAGCAATGTTTGCCTGGCCCAATGGCCGAATGGCATTGATGGGACCGGAACAGGCGGCCAGCGTTCTATGGCAGGTCAAGCGGCAGAATCTCGAACGCGACGGGATCGCGTATACAAAGGCCGA
>JAJRYE010000123.1 GCA_024275895.1 Alphaproteobacteria bacterium
ATATCGCGCACCGGAGGCAGAACAATTTTTGGACTGCGGCAGAGACGCTTTTGATTTTCGTTTGCGCCGCAGGGACGAAGATCGCCCGCTCGGGTGAAACATATCCGCACTTCGCGCAGGCGTTTTCGCCGGCTGCAGGAAATAGAAATCATATCCGCGTTCATCTTCGGATTGGCGATGAGAAAATCTTTTTCCAGATCAGCCGGGCTCACCAATATCGAACTGGATGGCTCCTGGTAGCGTTGCGGAATGATGATCTTGTTAAACAGCCGCCGGGCTTCAATATAATAGGCCCGCGCACTCAAGCCAGCACATGTTCCGTGTTTGCGGTATTCGTGAATGATCAGGGACGGGCTCGGCATGATGTCGAGCATACCCGTAATAACTTTTTTCGGCACCCACGGGCGTTTTCTGGTGCGGCAGTTTTCCGGCCAGCCACGCTCATATTGCGGCCAAAGCCCGTGTAGGACAAACGCAAAGGGGCGGCCGCCTTCGCATTGCGGATCCCGCCGGCCGTGACGCCGGGTGGCGCAATAGGTCGGCGACCAGGAAAGCACCAGGGCATAATAATCAAACACACCGGCGCGGTCGCTGGACCGCTTGCCGGAACGGGCGTCGACCGAGTTGCCGGTGCCAAAGAAAACGAGCGCGCTCAATATTCCCGAAAACGCAAGCAGCAATATAAATTTCGCCATATGTGGTCGTTTAAACATCAGAACCTCAGCACATTATTTTTCTGTAGTTTATTTGTCATTACACGAACAAGCAAGCTAAGGAACTGGTTCCTGAACCAGCTCATGGACAAGCTCGTCAAGGATGCGCACCCAGGCACGGGCACCGTGGCTAAAGCTTGAGAGGTTATACTTCTCATTCGGGGCGTGAATGCGGTCATCATCGAGAGCAAAGCCGATCAGCAGCGTATCCATTCCAAGCGTCGAGCGGAATCGCTCCACGATCGGAATGCTGCCGCCACATCCCATCATTATCGGCGTCTTGCCAAACTCGGCCTCAAGGGCGCGGGCACCGGCCATCATCTGCGGCGAGCCGAGATCAAACACGATTGCCGGGCTGCCGCCGCTATCCCTGAATTCGACGCTGCAATCAGCGCTGAGACTGGAGCGCACATGATCCTCAAAGGCTGCGAGGATTTTTGCGGGCTCCTGTCCGGGGACCAGACGGAAGGATAATTTCGCTGACGCCTCCGCCGGTATCACGGTTTTCACGCCGGGGCCGGTATAGCCGCCAATCAGGCCGTTGATCTCGGCGGTTGGACGCGACCAGATCTGCTCAAGAATACCGCGTCCCGCCTCGCCCGCCGATTTGGTCATTCCGATCTCATTGAGCATGGCTGCTGCTTCGCCTGCGATGCCGGACCATTGCTCTTGCTGGCTGGCGCTTGGCTCAATGATGCCGTCATAAAATCCCGGAATGAGAACGCGTCCCTGATCGTCATGCAGCGACGCAAGAACGGTGGCAAGAGCCCGCGCCGCATTAACTGCCACGCCGCCAAACATGCCCGAATGCAGATCCCGGTTGGCGCCGCTCACAACGATCTCAACCGACGCCAGGCCGCGCAACATGGTGGTAATCGCCGGTGTGTCACGGTCCCATTGGCCGGTATCACAGACAAGGGCGAGATCGGCCTTGAGCTCATCAGCATTGGCGTCAAGGAAGGGGGCAAGCGACGGACTGCCGCATTCCTCCTCGCCTTCAAGAAGAACCGTAATGTTGAGGGGCAGATCTCCGGTTACCGATTTCCACGCCCGCACGGCCTCGAGAAACGTCAGAAGTTGGCCTTTGTCGTCAGAAGCCCCGCGCCCGATGATGACGTCGCCGGAATTGGGGGTATTTTTTATCTGCGGCTCGAAGGGTGGCGTATCCCAGAGATCCAGTGGATCCGGTGGTTGCACATCATAATGGCCGTAAAAGAGAACATGAGGAGCATTGCCCGGTGCCTTGGTGCGGTAGTGCCCGACGACCATGGGATGCCCGGAGGTGTCGCGGACGCTGGCATCAAAGCCGAT
>JAJRYE010000124.1 GCA_024275895.1 Alphaproteobacteria bacterium
GCGACGAGGTGGCAGGATATTCCGGTCGGTTCTCGATCCCGCTGCGGGTCAATAACTGCCTTGATCTGACCTATGAGAATTTTCAGGAATTGCGCGATGATCTGATCGGCGATGCGGCCCGCTCTAATATCCAGCTCAGCGACTATGATCACATTACCCTCGACCGCGACCTGATTGTCAGCGTGCTTAAAGGTGCGACTGAAACCGGGGCCGAAGGCGTCAACATACTTCTTTATGGCCCACCGGGCTCCGGCAAGACGGAGCTGACCAAGGTCGCTGCCGAGACATTGGGCATCTCGATATATGTCGCCGGCGAGGAAATCAGCTCCAGCGGTGAATCCGACCGAGCGGAACGTCTCTCGGATCTGGTCTTCAGCCTGCGCCTGCTTGCCGGTTCCCGGAAGTCGGTGATTCTGTTCGACGAAATGGAGGACATTGCCTGGCAGTTGATCAGGCGCGGTGGCTCGAAGGTCTATCTCAACCGGTTGCTCGAAAAAAATCCGGTTCCGGTGCTGTGGACCTCGAACAATATCCATGAGATCGACCCGGCACTTCTGAGGCGCATGACCCTTGCCATTGAGCTGAAAGCGCCGCCCGCGAGCCAGCGCCAGCGCATCATGCGCCGTCTTGCCGACCGTATCGAATTGCCGCTGAGCGACGAAGAAGTCACCCGGCTGGCGACCAATATTGAGGCGACGCCGGCAATTATCGAAAATGCCCTGAAGGCCGCGCGTTTTTCTGGTGGCGGTGCCGATGCCGTGGAGCGTGCCGCTCTGGGTATTATTCGCGCGGTTTCCGGTCAGGCTGCCAAAAGACAGAGTAAAATTCCTGAATTTGACCCCAAACTGAGCGCCGCCAGCATCAACCTCGAAGAATTAACGGCCAAGCTCCTCGCTGGCGGTAAAACGGCATTTTCGCTTTGTCTGTCCGGCCCGCCCGGAACGGGAAAGTCGGCCTATGCCCGCCATCTCGCCCGCGTGCTCGAACTTGAGGTTCTGCAAAAACGCGCCTCCGACCTGCTCGGAGCATTTGTCGGAGAATCGGAAAAGCGCATTGCCGACGCATTTGAGGAGGCGCGCGAGACCAAGGCATTCCTGATTTTCGATGAGGCCGATTCGCTTCTCTTCGATCGTACCCAGGCGGTGCGCTCATGGGAGATCACTCAGGTCAATGAGATGTTGACCTGGATGGAGGAACATCCTCTGCCGGTCTGCTTTACCACCAATCTGATGGACCGTATGGATTCAGCATCATTGCGCCGCTTCACCTTCCATATCCGTTTTGAGTATCTTAACCGCGAAGCGCTCAAGCGGGCCTATCAGGTGTTTTTCGCCATGAGCGATATGCCCGACGACTGCTTGCGTCTTGAAAACCTGACCCCCGGCGATTTTGCCCAGGCCCGTAAACAGGCATCTGTACTGGGCATTTCCCAGGACAAGGTCAAGGTCGCGGCACTTCTGAGCGATATCAGCCGGGCCAAACCCGGCGCTTTCGGCTCTGTTGGCTTCGTCAAATAAACCTGACTTCACCGTTTGTCGATCAGGCCGGTAGGATCCGGCACAGTCAGGCTAACCGGCTTGGGCGCAACCCAGAGATCTTGGGAGCCTTCCAGCGGTAGAGACGCCCTTTGCAAGGCTCCAGCCTCGGTTATGAGCGCCCGGGTGCCGGCCACGGCCAATGCGAATGCCTCGGTTAAATCATGGTCATTTAGATGGTGCCCATCAAGATGGTGGCCGAGCAAAAGTGAAGCCAGGGCATCGCCGGAGCCGTGCGGCACGTTTTCGCGCCGCTGCCATTCGGCCAGCCGTGCTTTGCCGGGAGATACATAGAGATCGGCCACATTCGCGTTCCCCTCGCCATCGGGGAGCGAAGTCACGATCACATGGGCACCATCCAGTGTGCGAGCCGCGGACAGGGCATCCGTCACATTGTTGACCGGCCTGCCCGACAACCATTCAAGCTCAAAACGGTTCGGCGTCAGAATATCGGCTTTGGCAACAAGCTCGGACCGGACCGCACTGGCGGCATTCTCGGAAATATAAAGCCCTTCCGGGTCGTCCCCTAATATGGGGTCGCAAAAATAAAGCAGGTCCGGGTTAAGAGACTTGAGCCGCGTGACGATTTTCTCTGCTTCCGCCACATGCTGCACACTTGGCAGATAACCGGTCATCACCGCGTCGACTGAATTGATCCAGCCATTGGCCTCAAACGCGTCAAGCGAATGGTCGAGGAATTCGGGCTCAACCGTTTGGCGTGAGACATTAGCGTGCCCGGGATGATTGGACAGGATTATGGTCGGCAAAAACCACACCTCATGGCCGAGCCGCCGCAATATGAAACTGCCCGCAGTTCCACCGACATTGCCGTAGGCAACATGTGAGGAGATGACGACTATCCTTGCCATTAATTTTTTCCCCATTTCCGACCAAATAACCATGGCAGCCGGCGCCGCGTTCGACTAAGTGTTTGCACAACAATACCGAGGAAGGAACCACCCCATGCAGATCCGCCCCCGCCGCAGCGTTCTTTATATGCCAGGCTCAAACGCGCGTGTACTCGAAAAAGCAAAATCTCTCGCCGCC
>JAJRYE010000125.1 GCA_024275895.1 Alphaproteobacteria bacterium
AAATTTTGAAAAATGCCGGGGAACACGCTCAACTTATTGGCAAAGTTATAGAAGGTTCACACCCGTCAAGGGTGCGCTACAGCGGCAAACTGGAGCTGAAATCGTGAAAATCGGCATTCTTATCTCCGGCCGCGGCTCCAATATGCAAGCGCTTGTCGAAGCTTGCAAGGCACCTGATTATCCGGCCGAGGCCGCCGTGGTAATCTCCAACCGCCCTGACGCCCTCGGGCTCGAATATGCCAGATATAGCGGTATTCCAGCGCTTGTTGTTGATCACAAGGCCTATGCAAGCCGCACGGATTTTGAAGTTGACCTGCACGCCGCCCTGAAAGATCACGGCGTGGAGCTGGTCTGCAACGCCGGTTTCATGCGCCTTTTGACCAAGGGTTTTGTGGATAAATGGCGTGACCGCCAGATCAATATCCACCCTTCCCTGCTGCCCGCCTATAAGGGGCTGCACAGCCATGAACGGGCGATCGCCGAAGGGGTTAAAATAACCGGCTGCTCGGTGCATTTTGTCCGCACCGAGATGGATTCCGGCCCCATTATCGCCCAGGCCGCCGTGCAGGTCCTTGCCCATGATGAACCCGGCGATCTGGCCGCCCGCGTCTTGCAGGCCGAACACAAACTCTACCCTCATGCCCTGCGCCTTGTCGCCGAAGGCCGCACCCGAATTACCGGCAATATCGTAACAATTGACGGTGAAAGCACGCCCTCTCCGGTCCTTTTTTCCCCCGGCCTGTACCCACCCGGATAAAAACCGGACAAAACCCGCCCGGAACGATACGGGCGGGTTTTATCTGTTACGTGCTTTTCCTTTAACGGCTTGGGGCCTCTGGGCGGCCTTGTTGTTTGTTGCACCGTTGTTTCAAAGGTTCGCCCCCTTAAATCGGCTGGCTCCAGATGATGTTGCCGCTGCAACGGTTGAGCTTGATCTTGTAGCGAATACCGCCTCTCCAGGCCTTGACCTTGGTGGTATAGGCCTTGTAACGGATGCCGTGGAAGCTGTGGAAACCGCGGCGGCTCAGTTTGCGCAGGGCCGACCGGGTCGAACGGCAGGTCCTCACCGGCTGATAATAACGATAGCGCGGCGCGGGCCGGTAATAACGCGGCGCGGGCTGGTAATAGCTCACCCGGCGCGGCCGGTTCAGCGCATCCAGAAGCAGCAATCCTCCGACGCCTGCGGCAACGCCGCCGATGAAGTGACGGGTTTTGGAGCCCGCATCCGCCTGAGCCGGCATAAAGGCGATCGTGGTGGCGAAAGCAGCAGCGATAAGAACGGTTTTCCTGAACATGTCAAATCTCCTTGGGCTTTGGGTGCAAGGCCTTGCTTGCGTGAACATGATTTAAACCTACACCCGCGCGCCTGAAGGCAAGCGGAACGTATCGTTCATGAAACATTCATTTACCTGAACAGGTTTCGGGACTTGCCGAAAACTTCACAGCCGCGCTAAAACCCGTGCATGAAAACCGATACTCTCAAAGTCACCATCGCCCAGTTAAACCCCGTCGTCGGCGATATTGCCGCCAATGCCCAAAAGGCGCGCCGGGCACGCGCAGAGGCAAAACGCGCCGGTGCGGACCTGATCGTTTACCCCGAGATGTTCCTCGCCGGCTACCCGCCCGAAGATCTGGTGCTCAAGCGCGCCTTTCTCGACGCTTGCCGCGATGCATTGAATGCACTGGCGCATGAAACCGGCGATGGCGGCCCGGCCATGCTCATCGGCGCGCCTTATGTGGCAAAGGATAAACTGCACAATTCCGTGCTGCTGCTTGACGGCGGAAAAACCGCTGCCATCCGCCACAAGGTTCACCTGCCCAATTACGGCGTCTTCGACGAAATCCGGCTTTTTACCCCCGGCCCCCGGCCCGATCCCGTCAGTTTTCGCGGCGTCAGGCTCGGGCTGCCGATTTGTGAGGACATGTGGTTTGAGGATGTCGCCCGGCATTTAAAAGCCAGGGGCGCGGAAATTTTCATCACCCCCAACGGCTCGCCGTTCAACCGCGATAAAATCAACGAGCGAAAACGGCATTTAAGCGCCCGGTGCGCGGAGACCGGCCTCAGCGCCCTTTACGTCAACCAGCTTGGCGGACAGGACGAGTTGGTTTTTGACGGCGCTTCATTTGTCATCACCCCCGGCGGCGTTTGCCCGGTGCAACTGCCCGCATGGGAACGGGTTGTCGAGATGACAACATGGCGCCGCAACAAAAACATCTGGCAATGCGATGGCGGAATTCAGGCTAAACCTGAAGAAGGGCTTGAATCCATCTGGCTGGCATGCGTCACGGGCTTGCGCGATTATGTGGAAAAAAACCGCTTTCCCGGCGTTGTTATGGGGCTGTCCGGCGGTATCGACAGCGCCGTCTGCGCCGCCATGGCGGTTGATGCGCTGGGCGCAAACCGGGTCCACTGCATCATGTTGCCATATCGTTTTACCAGCGATGAGAGCCTTGATGACGCCGCTCTTTGCGCCAGGGCGCTGGGGGTGCGCTATGACACCTTGCCGATCGAACCTGCGGTCAGGGGCTTTTTGCAAATGCTCGCCCCCCTGCTCAAAGGGCTCGATACCGGCATTACGAATGAAAATATCCAGTCCCGGACCCGCGGCACGGCATTAATGGCGCTCTCCAATGCATGCGGAAACATGGTGGTGACAACGGGAAACAAATCCGAAATGTCGGTAGGTTATGCCACCCTTTACGGCGATATGAATGGCGGCTTCAATCCGATAAAGGACATCTACAAGCTCGAAGTCTTCAAGCTGGCGCATATGCGCAACCGCATCCGTCCCAAAGCCTGCCTTGGCCCCAAAGGCCCGGTCATGCCCCAAAACATCATCACCAAGCCCCCCACGGCGGAACTGCGCGACAACCAGAAGGATCAGGATACCCTGCCGCCTTATGAAATTCTCGACGCTATCCTGCATGATCTGATCGAGGGCGAAAAATCTGTCCACGAGGTCGTGGCGAAAGGCCATGACGAGGCCACCGTGCGCCGCATAAACCACATGCTCTATATCGCCGAATACAAGCGCCGGCAGGCCGCGCCGGGAGTTAAAATCTCCACCCGCAATTTCGGCCGCGACCGGCGTTACCCGATTACCAACGGCTTTCGTGAGCCAAAACAGTAAGTTACACTGGAAAACTGAATCACTTTGCCAAGCCGTTGAATCAATCTCTCAACCAATCAGACCCGTTCATTCAAATTCCAGAATGACCTCATCCACCGACAGATTATCACCGGGGCTGACATTAATCTTCGCCACCACCGCATCGCGTTCGGCTTTCAGGACATTTTCCATTTTCATCGCCTCAATGACGCTCAAAACCTGTCCGGCCTTGACCTCATGCCCCGCCTCGACCGCAATGGAGACCACAAGCCCCGGCATCGGACAAAGCAGATATTTCGACATATCAGCCGCCGCCTTGACCGGCATGAGCGCCGCCATCTGCGCCTCAAAGGCGTTGTAAACCCGCGCTTCAACCCGCAAGCCGCCATGGCTCAGGCAAAACCCGCCCGGAAGGCGGCGGAGCTGAACCGCTATTTTTTCGCCGTCAATGCGCCCGTTCCACAGCAAATCGCCCGGCCTCCAGTCGCTCTTGAGCATATAGGGCGTTTTGCAGCCCTCACAGCTCACCGTCCATTGCCCGGGCGAGATAAACTCAATCCCGATCTGAAGCCTCTTGCCGCCAATATCAACCACCCGGCTGTCGGCAAAGGAAAAGTCACTTTCCCGCATCTGGCCCGAGATATGGCGGCGGCGATCGCTCAGAACCCGGCTCATATGCGCCGCGACCATGGCAAGGCGAATAGCCTCTTCCGCATCGGGCTCCGCGTTATGAAAGCCATCGGCATATTCTTCGGCGATAAAATTGGTGCTGATATCGCCGCTGCGCCACCGTTCATGGCGCATCAGCGCTCCCAGAAACGGGATATTGTGACCAATCCCCTCGATGGTAAAGCTGTCGAGCGCATATGACATGGCGTTAGTGGCGCTAATCCGGTCCGGCGCATGAACGCATAATTTGGCGATCATCGGATCATAATGAACCGATATCTCGCCCCCCTCATAAACGCCGGTATCGTTGCGGACCGTGACCCCTCTGGCAAGCCCCTCGCGCGGCGGGCGATAATAGACCAGGCGCCCGGTCGAGGGCAAAAAGCCGCGATAGGGATCCTCGGCATAAAGCCGCGATTCGATCGCCCAGCCCGAAATGCCGATATCCTCCTGCGCAAGCAGCAATTTCTCACCCGCCGCCACGCGAATCATCTGCTGCACCAGATCAACTCCGGTGATCAGCTCGGTTACCGGATGCTCCACCTGAAGCCGTGTGTTCATTTCCAGAAAATAAAAATTATGGTCCTTATCGACAATAAACTCCACCGTCCCGGCGCTGGTGTAGTCCACCGCCTTTGCCAGAGCCACCGCCTGCGCCCCCATGGTGGCGCGCATATCCGCATCAACAAAGGCGCTGGGCGCCTCTTCCACAACCTTCTGGTTGCGGCGCTGGATCGAGCACTCACGCTCATTTAAATGAATGACATTGCCGAAGCTGTCCGCCAGCACCTGTATTTCAATATGACGCGGTTGCTCGATGTATTTTTCGATAAAAATACGATCATCACCAAATGACGTCCTGGCCTCCGAGCGCGAGGATTCAAAGCTTTGGTCAACTTCCGCCTCGTTGAAAGCAATGCGCATCCCCTTGCCGCCGCCGCCGGCCGACGCCTTGATCATCACCGGATAGCCGATCTCGCCTGATATGCGCGCCGCGTCTTTTGCATCGGCCACTTCCGCCGTATAGCCGGGGATTACATTCACCCCGGCTTTTTGCGCAAACAATTTGGACTGGATCTTATCGCCCATTACCTCGATGGCTTTTACCGGCGGGCCGATAAAGACAATTCCGGCCTCTGCAAGCGCCGTGGCAAAAGCGCTGTTTTCCGATAAAAAGCCATAGCCTGGATGCACCGCTTCCGCACCGGTCTGCTGAATAGCGGCAAGGATTTTATTAATATCGAGATAGGAGAGCGCCGCCGGCGGCGGGCCGATATGCACCGCCTCATCCGCCATTTGCACATGCAGGGCCTGGGCATCGGCATCTGAATAAACCGCAACCGTTGCAATCCCCATTTCCCTCGCGCTGCGGATCACCCGGCAGGCGATCTCGCCGCGATTCGCGATCAGTATTTTCTTAAACATGCCACCCGATCAGTATTATGAACATAAAGTCAGTTAATGTCATTCCCGCGAAGACAGCCATACCACAATTGCAACTGCGCCTGTATGGGTTATTGGTATGAAGTCCTGCGCTTCGGCCTGTTAAAAAACTGCAACTGGCATCTTTAACCACCCCCGGCTTTGTACTACATTTGTCCCCCATGAAAAATGACCAAAATCCCTCGCCCCATACCACAATTTCAGTCCGCGGCGCCCGCGAGCATAATCTGAAAAATGTGCATATCGATCTGCCGCGCGACAAGCTGGTGGTGATCACCGGCCTGTCGGGCTCGGGCAAATCCTCGCTGGCCTTTGACACCATCTATGCCGAGGGCCAGCGGCGCTATGTCGAAAGCCTCTCTGCCTATGCGCGCCAGTTTCTGGAAATGATGCAAAAACCCGATGTGGACCAGATCGACGGCCTCTCCCCGGCCATCTCCATCGAGCAGAAAACCACCTCACGCAACCCGCGTTCAACCGTAGGCACGGTCACTGAAATCTATGACTATATGCGGCTGCTCTTTGCCCGCGCCGGCATTCCCTACTCCCCCGCCACCGGCCTGCCGATCGAGAGCCAGTCCGTCACCCAGATGGTGGACCGCCTGCTGGCTCTTGATGATGGTGCAAGACTTTATCTGCTCGCCCCCATCGTACGCGGCCGCAAGGGCGAATACCGCAAGGAATTCGCCGATCTGATGAAGCGCGGTTTTCAGCGGATCAAGGTGGACGGGGAGTTCTACGAGATCGACGAAGCCCCGGTTCTGGACAAGAAATTCAAACATGACATTGATGTCGTGGTGGACCGCATCGTCATCCGCCCGGACCTTGGCTCGCGGCTGGCCGATTCGCTCGAAATCGCCCTGGAGCTTGCCGATGGTCTGGCCATCGCCGAATTTGCCACACGCAAAGAAGGCGAGACGCACCCCGAACGCATCATCTTCTCGCAGCGTTTCGCTTGTCCGGTATCGGGCTTTACCATTGACGAGATCGAGCCGCGCCTGTTTTCCTTCAACAACCCCTTCGGCGCCTGCCCCGCCTGTGACGGGCTGGGCACCCAGCTTGAGTTTGAGGCTGATCTGGTGATCCCCGATCCGGGCAAAAGCCTGCGCGAAGGCGCGGTGCTGCCCTGGGCGCGCACCGGCGCCTCTTCGCCTTATTACAACCAGACCCTTGAGGCGCTGGCGCATCACTACAATTTTTCCATGACCGCCCCATGGAACAAGATCCCGCCCAAAATCCGCCAGATCATTCTCTATGGTTCCGGCAAGGAGGAAATTGAATTCCTCTATGATGATGGTCAGCGCTCGTTTCGCACCAAAAAACCCTTTGAAGGCGTCATCACCAATATTGAACGGCGCTGGCGCGAGACGGATTCAAGCTGGGTGCGCGAGGAGCTGGGCCGCTTCCAGTCGCGCCACCCCTGCGGCAAATGCGGCGGTTACCGGCTGAAAGATCAGGCGCTGGCAGTCAAGATCGACAGGTTTCACATCGGCCAGATCAGCGAAATGTCGATTTTGGAAGCGCAAAAATGGTTTGATTCGCTCGAAGAGCGCCTGAGCAAGAAACAAATCGAGATCGCCCGCCGCATCTTGCGTGAAATCCGCGAACGCCTGCGCTTCCTGAATGATGTCGGGCTCGAATATCTCACCTTGTCGCGCAATTCCGGCACCTTGTCGGGCGGCGAATCCCAGCGTATCCGCCTCGCCAGCCAGATCGGCTCCGGCCTGACGGGTGTTTTATACGTGCTCGATGAGCCCTCCATCGGCCTGCACCAGCGCGACAATGCCCGCCTTCTGGAGACCTTGAAACATCTGCGCGATCTGGGCAACACCGTGATCGTGGTCGAGCATGACGAGGACGCCATTTTGAGCGCCGATCATGTGGTCGATATGGGCCCAGGTGCCGGTATTCACGGCGGCGAGGTTGTCGCCGAGGGCCTGCCCGGCGACATCATGGCCGCGCCGCAAAGCCTCACCGGGCAATATATTAACGGGGTAAGGCAGGTCCCGGTACGCCCGGCGCCGCGCCCGGTAACAAAACGCCACATCAGACTGATCGGCGCAAAGGCAAACAACCTGCACAATGTTGACGCCGTCTTTCCCCTTGGCACATTCATCTGCGTTACCGGCGTCTCGGGCAGCGGCAAATCCTCGTTGCTCATCGACACCCTCTACCGCGCCGTG
>JAJRYE010000126.1 GCA_024275895.1 Alphaproteobacteria bacterium
CATTGTGACTGTATTGCCGATATTCCCAGCCGCGTGACCCTTGTGCCGCGGCAGATTTTGTTGCGCGAGCTTGAGCGCGAGCCTGCCTTTGCCGCCATGTTCGCGCGCCATCTGGCAGATCAGGTGCATGCCCTGCGCGCGGCGCTGGAGCTGCGTAATATCCGCAGCGCCGAACGCCGGGTGATCAGCGCCTTGAGTCTTAGACTGAAGGCGGGGCAAAATCATGTTATGATCGAACCCAGCCTGAAGGCCTTTGCCGGCGAAATCGGGCTGACCCATGAAGCCTTGTACCGGACATTGCGCAAGCTGGAAGATGCAGGAGCTCTACGCCGCAGGGGCGCACAAATCCGGCTTTCAGGACACAAAGCAGAGTGATGACATTCGACAGAAAGAGACACTGGGACAAGGTCTATGAGGGAAAATCACCTCTGGAAGTGAGCTGGTTCCAGGCTGAGCCTGTCCGCTCCCTGGCCCTTATTCAAAACAGCGGTATTGGAAAGGACGGCTTTGTCATTGATGTGGGCGGTGGCGCCTCGGTGCTGGTGGATGCGCTGCTAGCGGCGGGGTATGCTAAAGTGGCGGTGCTTGATATCTCTGCCGGCGCGCTGGCGGCGGCGCGGGGCAGGCTGGGGGAAAGGGCGGCGCAAGTTGAATGGCTTGAGGCCGATATCACCGCATTTAAACCGCCGCATTCCTACACCCTGTGGCATGACCGCGCCGTTTTTCATTTTCTGACTGAAAAAGCGGACCGTGAAAAATATGTTCAGGCGCTGAAAAAAGCCGTACCTTCCGGCGGGCATATCGTCATTGCCGCTTTTGCCATTGGAGGACCAAAAAAATGCAGCGGACTGGATATTGTGCAATATGATGCGTCCAAATTATTGCATGAACTGGGAGAGGGATTTGCGCTTGCCGAGGAGACGCAGGAGCTTCATGTCACCCCCACCGGGGGCAAGCAGCAATTTTCCTATTTCCGGCTGCTCAGGAAATGAGCCGCTGCGAGTGAAATAAACCACGCTATTTCAGGCCGGCGCAAAACCGCTGGATGCGCTGGCAGGCCTCGGTGAGCGCCTCGGTCGAGGTGGCATAAGAGACCCGGAAGAAGGGCGAGAGACCAAAAGCCTCGCCGTGCACAACGGCCACCCCTTCCTCTTCCAGCAACGCGGTGGCAAACTCGCCGTCAGTGGTGATGGTCTTGCCGCCCGCTGTGGTCTTGCCCATGCAGCGGGCAATGGAGGGATAGACGTAAAATGCGCCTTCAGGCGTCGGGCAGGTGATGCCTGCGGCCTGATTGAGCATCGAGACCACAAGATCGCGGCGCTCTTTGAAGATGTCAGCGCGCTCCTTGATGAAATCCTGCGGGCCGTTCAAAGCTTCAAGCGCTGCCCACTGGCTGATGCTGGTGGGGTTTGAGGTGGACTGGGACTGGATTTTGCGCATGGCGCCGATGAGCTCTTCGGGCCCGGCGCAATAGCCGATGCGCCAGCCGGTCATGGCATAGGCTTTGGAAACTCCGTTCATGGTCAAGGTGCGGTCATACAGCTTCGGCTCGATCTGGGCCATGGTGACGAATTCAAAATCATCATACACCAGATGCTCATACATATCATCGGTGAGGATATGGACCCTGGGGTAATCCAGAAGAATCTCGGTGAGTGCTTTTAGCTCCTTGCGGGTATAGGCTGCGCCGGAAGGGTTTGAGGGCGAGTTGAAGATCAGCCATTTGGTACGCGAGGTAATGGCGGCTTCCAGAACTTCGGGCCGCAGCTTGAAATTGTCTTCCGCTGTGGCCTCGGCAAAAATCGGCGTGCCGCCCGCCAGCAGGACGATATCGGGATAGCTGACCCAGTAGGGGGTGGGGATCACCACCTCGTCACCGGGGTTGATGGTGGCCATCATGGCGTTATAGATGACCGGTTTGCCGCCCGGGGCGACAAAGCATTGCGTGGGTTTGTATTCAAGACCGTTTTCGCGTTTGAACTTGTCGGCGATGGCCTGTTTAAGCTCCGGGATGCCGTCAACGGCGGTATATTTGGTCTCGCCGCGATTGATGGCGTCGATTGCCGCCGCCTTGATGTTGTCGGGAGTGTCGAAATCAGGCTCTCCGGCGCCAAGACCGATAACGTCGCGCCCGGCGGCTTTAAGCTCGCGGGCCTTGCTGGATACGGCGATGGTGGCAGATGGCCTGATGCGGCCAAGCGCGTCGGCGATAAAACTCATTTTGCTCTCCAAAAGGTCTGAAAATTGCGCATGCAGGCCCATCCCGCCACACGCATGGCGCAAGTCCGGACGACTTTACATTTTTTCACTAAACGCATTCGCGGTGCTTTTCAAGCCATGTCACGGGTGTTTTTTTGCTGCCACAAGTTTTACCGCTTGCTTCGGGACTTTGAAAAACAACTTTCACCAGCTTGTTATTGGTGAAATGCAAGTGTAGGCTTGGGGCGTTTTGAGGGAGGGCTGAAGATTATATCAAAATACAACAAAGCCGTGGTGTTAATGTGTTCATTGCTAATATACGCCATGGGTAGTGCCTCGCCGCTTGGCGCCCAGGAGGCGGGCAAGGTGTACAAGCTGGAGCGCGCCGGGCTCAGGCTGGAGATGCAGGCGCTTGCGCCTGATGTGGTGCGGGCGTTTTTTATCGGCCGCGGGTTTTCAGCAGCCGAAGCCCTGATGATTGCGCGCCGCGGCTGTGTTTTCCGCTCCGCCATCGGCAATGCGGCGGGCGCGGCGGGCGCGCCGGAGATTGCCATTGATTTGCGCCGCTGGCGCATTCCGGGCAAGGACGGCGGGAGCACGATGCGCATCCGCGAGGAGTGGCAGAAAATCTGGCGCGAAAGGCAGATCCCGGAAAAAGCGCGGACGGCGTTTTACTGGGCGCTTTTCCCCACGGAGCAGAATTACGGTCCGATGGATTACAACTGGGGCATGCTGACCTTCGGGCTGGCGCCGGGGGAGCGTTTTGATCTGGTTTTGCGCTGGGAATACGGGGATAGGGAACAGGAGATGACACTGAAAGGTTTGCAATGCGCACAATAAGAATTTTTCTCGCCGTGGCTTTTCTCGCCAGTGCCGGTTTTGGCTTTGCCGGGCAGGTTCGGGCTTTCGGGCTGTTGCAGGAAATGGCGGGCAAGCCGCAGGCGCCGGAGTTTGCCTTGCCTGATCTTGACGGTGAAACCCATTCCATGAGCCGCTACAGGGGCAAGGTGGTGATCGTTAATTTCTGGGCGACCTGGTGCCCGCCCTGCCGCGAGGAAGTACCTTCCATGCAGCGGGCGTACAAGGCGCTTGAGGGCAGCGGCGTTGTCATGCTGGCGATCCATGTGGGGGGGAGCGAGGAACAGATCTGGGCCTTCCTGAATGATATGGATGTCACCTTCCCGGTGCTGATTGACAAGGGGGGCAAAACCGGGCGCAGATGGCCCATGCGCGGCCTGCCGACAACCTTTGTGGTTGATCCGCAAGGGCGTATCGTGCTGCGCGCCATTGGCGGGCGCGAATGGGACAATCCGGCAATCTTGAAGGCTGTTATGGCCCTGCGGAACTGAGATCCTCTGCCGGTTTGCGATCTGTCGTCCTAATCCTGTTCCGGATCGCCCAACCTTGTCTCGATCGGGACAAGACCGGCCCAGACGGGCAGGCTCATATCTTCTGCATCATCCACCGGCCCGCCGGAGCGCTGTTTGGCGGCGACGTTTTTGATCGGGATGGCAAGCACCATGGTGGCCTTGTCCTCGGTTTTGTTGGTCGGGCGCGTCTGTTTGGAGCGGCCTTCTTCCAGCCGCTCCACGAACAGATCAAGCGCTCTGGCCTTGGCTTCGCCTTCAAGCGTTTGGGCGCTGGAGTGCAGGATCACCGAGCGGTAATTCATCGAATGATGAAAGGCGGAGCGGGCCATCACCAGCGCATCAAGATGGGTAACGGCAAGGGCGAGCGGGATGCCGGAGGCCAGACGGCGGAATATTCGCGCCTTGCGTGAGCCGTGGATGAGCAGCCGGGCGCCGTCGCGAATGTAATAAATCGGGATGATCGCCGGGGCGCCCTCATCATCAAAGGCAATATGGGCGATATAGCCCTCGTCAAGAATGGCGTGTACGGTTTTTTCGTCATAAGTTGCCCTTTGCGGCGCCTGTCTTATGCGGTTCTTGCCGGTTTTGGGATATTCACTCATCGCGCTTTGGCCTTTTTCCTGTGTTTTGCTGGTTTTCATTACGCAATCGGAGGTAAAAAGCAAACGGTTTTGCCGCCCCGGTTGTGTTTTGGCTCCAACTTGTTAAGAATGGAACTCATATGTACACACTATATTCCATGCAGAATTCGGGAAATTGTTACAAGCTGCGCTTGATGATGGCGCAGTTGGGGCTATTTTTTCATATCCACGATATTGATATTCTGGCCGGCGAGACCCGGGGGGAAGAATTTCTCAAACTCAATCCCAACGGCAAGGTGCCGGTTCTGGTGCTGGATGACGGCCGGGCGATTAGCGAGTCGGATGCGGCGCTGTTTTATCTTGCGACGGGCTCGCCGTGGCTGCCCAAGGGGCGCTACAAGCAGGCGCAGGTTTTGCAATGGATGTTTTTCGAGCAATATTCCCATGAGCCCTATATCGCCGTGGCGCGCTTCTGGCTCTCGCTTTACCCCGGCGGACGCGAGAAAAAGGCGGCAGAATTGCCCCTGTGGCACGAGCGCGGCTATCAGGCACTCGATGTCATGGAGCAGCATTTAACCCAAAACGAGTTTTTCGCCGCGGGCCGCTATACCATCGCCGATATCGCCCTTTACGCCTATACCCATATGGCGCATGAGGGCAATTTTGATCTTTCCTCCTACCCGGCGATCAATGACTGGCTGGAGCGGGTGCGCGGGCAGCCTGGCCATGTGCCGATCGGGTGGCGGCCGGAATAGGAACCCCGATGGGTAGGGGGTGTAGCTTGTCTAACCAGAATGTTTTGGGGGTTGGATAAAACATTCCGGGAGAAGTAGCATGCCACGTCTGGTGGGAGGGGTTATTGAGGTTAATTACATGAGACCTCTGAATAATTGAAACCTTAATTCCCCTTTCATTGGCTATGGTGTTATTATCAACCCGTTGAATTGATGGAGGGAATTTATTATGTCACGGCGGCGGTACGGGCAGATGGGGTTTGCGGATCATCTGGTGAGGAA
>JAJRYE010000127.1 GCA_024275895.1 Alphaproteobacteria bacterium
CAAGCAATCGGTCGATAAGGGCAAATTCCGCACGGCTCCGCTGCGTTACACCAAGTACACGGCACCTTACATGCATAATGGCGCCTTCTGGTCCTTGCGTGAGGTTGTCGAGTTCTATAATGCCGGTGGCGGCGACAACGAGTTTGCGGCCAACAAGTCCAAACTCATGAAGCCTCTTGGCCTGTCGGACAAGGAGATGGATGATCTGGTGGCGTTTCTGGAGGGCTTTAGCGGTCCGGAACTCAAAATCGATCCGCCCAAGCTTCCTGATTACAAACCTTTGCCGATGGCAGCCAAATAAAGGAGAACAATCATGAACGCGCATAGCGATATCAAGGGCAGGCGTTCGGCAAAGGGGGGCAAGAAGCAATCTTGTGTCATGTCCCGCCGGTCGTTCCTGCTGACCTCGGGTATAGCGACGGCAACGGTGATGGTGACGATGAATGCCGGAACCGCCTCCGCCGCCAAGATGCCCGCTGCGGTGGCGACCTATCCGCGCAAGAAAATCGCCAGGCTGAGCCAGTTGAAAAACGATCAGCCGGTCGAATTTTCCTATCCGGATGAAGGGGCATACTCGACCAATATGTTGGTCAAGCTCGGGACTCAGGCCGGTGGCGGCATAGGCGCTGATCGGGATGTGGTTGCCTTCAACTACACCTGCACCCATCAGGGCGGCGATATGGAGGGTACATACAAGGGTGACACCAAGTCGCTCGGCCAGTGCCCCTTGCATCTGACCACTTATGATCTCACCCGTCACGGCATCATCATCGGCGGTCAGGCTTATCAGAGCCTGCCCCAGATCCTGCTGGAACTGGATGGTGACGATATTTACGCAGTTGGTATCTTCGGCCTGATTTACGGCCGCCAAGATAACCTTAAAGCCTAAAGGAGGGGGAAACATGGCTACTCCATACTACATCCCGGAAACCAACGTTCCGCTTCCGCCAACGGATGCTGACGTGATCACGACAGCTTGCGACTATTGCATTGTCGCTTGCGGTTACAAAATCTATCGCTGGCCGGTGGCGGGCGGTAAAACAGGCGGGCTGAAAGCGTCGGAAAACGCCTTCAATGCCGATTTTCCGGTCGACCCGCTCGGCCCCTGGGTTGCGCCCAACCAGCACAATATCGTGCTGCATAACGGCGAGCCGCATCATGTGGTAATTCTGCCCGACAAGGACACGCATGCGGTTAATCCGGATGGTGACTCATCTGTTCGCGGCGGCATTATCGCCCAGAAATGCTACAATCCGCAGACCCCGACACGGGATCGTCTGAAAACGCCTCTGGTGCGGATTTACGGTATTTTGCAGCCGGTAACCTGGGACTTTGCTCTTGATATTGCTGCGGCTGTGGCCAAGCATGTCATCAAGAAGCACGGCGCCAATGCCTATGGTGTGAAGACCTATTCCTACCAGTATGTCGAGAATACCTACGCAATCACCAAATATGCGCTGCGGTATATCAACACGGCGAACTTCACCTTCCATGACACGCCCTCCGATGTCACCTCGACACCGGGCTTCCGTGATGCGGGTTTCGACAATTTCGGCCCCTCTTACGAAGACTGGATGAATGCCGAAGTGCTGATGGTTTGCGGCACCGATCCTTATGAGACCAAAACGATCCTTTATACCCAATGGATCAAGAAAGGCATCGATAACGGCCAGAAAACCATCTGGCTCAACTGCCGCAACACCGCGGGCATTGCCTATGGTGTCAAACATGGCGGTTTGTGGCTCGATGTCCAGCCCGGCACGGATGTTGTCCTGCTCGGCGCCATCTGCCGCATCATTGTCGAGAACGGCTGGGAAGACAAGGAATGGATCAAGAACTGGGTCAATGACAAGTGGGGTTCAAGCTCGGGCTTTGGCCAGGGTACCCGCAACACGCCATGGCAATGGCGCACCACCTGGGGCAATTTCCAGACCAAGGGCTTTGAGGACTGGAAGAAGTGGCTTCTGGGGCAGAAGGAATTCGAGCTCAAGAACGCCGCTGAAATCACTCAGGTTGATCCCAAGAAGATCGCCACAGCCGCCGAGTGGATTGCCAAACCCGGCAAGGACGGCAAGCGGCCCAAATCTTCTTTCATGATCGAGAAGGGCTTCTACTGGTCCAACAACACCGGCAATACCAACGCCATTTCCATGACCGCGATTATCTGCGGCGCGGGCGGGCGTCCGGGGCAGGTTGTCGGCCGCGCCGGCGGGCATCAGCGCGGCGGCACCCGCGGTGGTAAATATCCGCGCAACAAGTCGCCGATGAAGGTTCCGGGCCGTCGCCGCAGGGCGCTCGATACCGATACCTGGCTGCTGGCCGGTCACACCCGCATGGCGCATGCCATCGGCACGACCTGGATCCAGGCCATGTGCGCCTCGGAGCGTATGTCGGCCGCTTTTGAAGATCTCACGGTGCGCAATCCGCATCAGATCCGCTCCTATGACAAGGACGAGATCATCGAGACTCTGAAAAACCGTGCGGATAGCGGCGGCATGGTGCTGATCAATCAGGATATCTATCTGGTTGATCCGGTCGGTGCCCGTTATGCGGATATCATCTTCCCTGCCGCCACCTGGGGCGAGGACGACTTCATCCGCGCCAATGGCGAGCGGCGTCTGCGTCTGTACCAGAAGTTCTATGATCCGCCGGGAGTTGCAAAACCCGACTGGTGGATTATCGCCCAGCTGGCGACACGCATGGGGTTTGACGGCTTTGACTGGAAAAACACCAATGACGTTGCCGAGGAATCCTCGCGTTTCTCACGCGGCAACCGCAAGGCGTATCATATGGTCAAGGTGGCCGCCCATAAAGAGGGCAAAACCCTGCACCAGAAGATGGCCGAGCTTGGCACTGACGGTATTCAGGGCCCGACCATGATGAAACGCGACGGCACGCTGGTGGGTACCAAGCGTCTGCATGACACCAAAAAGGAGCTTTCACCAACCGGTGCTTTTGGCCTGAATATGCAGAACAAGAAGATGACCCACTTCAACAGCCAGACCGGACGGTGCAATCTCCAGAAGGCCAAATGGTCACTGTTCTCGGATTACTGGGAATGGATGAAACCCAAAGGTGATGAGCTGTGGTCAACATCGGGACGCACCAACGAGCGTTGGCAGTCCGGCTTTGATGATCGCCGCCGGCCCTATATCCAGCAGCGTTGGCCGGAGAATTTCCTTGAAATTCATCCCGATGACGCCAAGGCCAGGGGTATTGAATCAGGTGACCGGGTCATGATCTATTCCGATCGCGTTCCCAGCCTGAAGAATATCATCAAGGGTGTGGAGGGGTCCGATTATTCCTTCACCGGCCAGATGAAGAACGGCAATATCGAGTTGACGAAAGCGGCTGTCACCGCGATCGCCATCGTGACCCGCCACATCAAGAAGGGCGTGACCTTCATGGACTTCCTGGTGCCGAGTCAGCCCGGCAATTCGGTTTCAGGCCGGATCCCGGACTGGATCAGTGGCAACTACAACTACAAGATGGGTGTCGCCAAGGTGAAGAAGATCGGGGAGTCGCAATACAAGAAGACTTTCCGCTCCATGTCTTTCGCACCGCGCGATATCGTCTAGAAACAAAACCGTGCATGGCCGGGAGTCGATCCCGGCCATGCTTTTTGTGATTTAGTCTCATTCTTCTCTGGGGTTATGCTTTAAATAGTCGGGTCGGCCAATCAGGAGTAAAAATGTGTTGATGGTGAATGCTGATGACAAAAATGCGGATGGATCGACGGAACGGGTCAAGGCGGTCTTGCGCAATCAGGCTACCGATGGAATTGATATTCACCGGACGGCCGCCATAAAAGCACTTTCACGCATTGATTTGAACGGTTCGGTATTTGTGTTCATCAAGGCTCTGCTTGATGAAGATGAAGATGTGCGCGCCGATGCTTCCGAGGCGCTCGTCCGCACCGGCGATAAAAGAGCGGCGAAACAACTGCATGAAAACCTGCTGGGCGATCCTGCCGCCCAGGTCAAGCTCAACGCCATAGACGCTCTTGCCGTCATGGGTCACAAGGAAGTCATTCCCCTGCTGCGCCGCCTGCTGAAAGGCCGGGATGAGGAAATTGTCTGGGACGAGGATGAGTTTTACGCCTCGGAATGGGATGACTGGACCGATGTTCAGCTTCATGCCCTCAAGGCGCTTGGCACATTGAGAGCGCAAGACGCAGTGCCCGATATCGTTGAGGCGCTTGGTGATATGGACACCCATGATATTATGGAAACAGGCTTCAGGGTTCTTGCCTCCCTCGGGCGAAGCGGCATTGAGGCTCTGGGCGCGTTTCTTGATCATGCGGACGCGCGCTGCCGCCGCCGCTCCGCAGCTGTCCTGGCCTCAAGCCGCAGCCCCCATGCCGCCGCCGCTATTGCCCGGGCCCTCAGCCACAAGGACGCCGATGTCCGTTATGCCTGCGGCGGGGCGCTGATGAGCATTGATCCTGCCGATGCGCGCGTGAAAATCCTGCTCGCCGATGCCAATCCGGCAATCCGCGCGGCGATGGCTTCGGGGTGTCTGCAGCATCACCGGGATATGGCCGCGATATTGATCAAGGACCCCGATACGGCCGTCCGGCGCGCCGTTTATCAGGTGCTGGCCGCAGTTCCCGATCTGCTTGATGCCAAAACTGCGCTTGTGGCGCTGGAAGCGGACCGGCGCGCAGATGATGAAAAAACCGCCGCGGCGGCCATTCAGGCCTCGATGGTGATCGCGCCCGATGATCTGCGGCCGCAGATGATTGAGGAGCTGGCGGATGAAAATGTTGCTGTGGAAATTCGTCTTGCGATTTTAAAAGCGCTTGAAAACGATACTTCCGAGGAGGCGCTTGAAGTTTTAATCGGCAATCTGGCCGTGGATAAACGCCAGTTACGACTCAAATCCATGACGGCTCTGGCGCGGATGGCGGCAAATGCGCCCTGGCCCAATATGGCGGGCGATGCCCTCTTGTCGGCGCTTCGCGGCGAGTTGATCCCGCCGCCCGAGATGCCGGAGGAAAAAGAGCCCGACGTGGTCGAGGCCGATTTTGACAACAAGAACGAGCCTGAACCGGAAGCGGAAGCTGATGAAGATGCGCAAGAAGAGGCACAAGAAGACGCAGAGCCGGATATTCCCCAATCCACCCTGGCGGCAATCCTGAGCGATGATCCGGTTATTGCCGAGGTGCTGAAGAAAAAAACCGAGACCGTCGGGCTTTCGCCGCAGGATATGGAGTTTCTCCAGATTGCGACCGACCGGAAGAAAAAGAACGAACGCCGCCGGTTGTCGCCCGATCCGGTTGTCGCCCCGTATCAGGATGTCCGCCGTTTCGCGGCAAGGCTGCTGGGCGATGTGCGCCGGAGCGAAGTCATGCAGGCGCTGGGCGAGGCGTTAAGCGACCCGGACAAGGAGGTTGTGCGCATTGCCGCGGACTCGCTGACCCATTTTGAAGGCAAGGGGTCTGACGAGGCGGAAGCGGTGACGAAAAACATCATCGCGGCTCTGGCGATTACCGATCCCGAAACGCGGGTTTTCCTGATACGCGCCCTTGGCCGCATGGGCGGCGAGGACGCGGTGGAGACGCTGAGAGCCCTGACGCAGGACCTTGACAGCTACATCGTCGCCGAGGCGGTGGAGGCTCTGGATTTTCTGGGCAGGGGCGATCCTGATCTTGCCGCATTGCTGGATGACAATGCGCCGCGGGTGCGTCTGGCGGCGGCCCGAATGATTGCCGGTTTGCAAGATGATGCCTTTATCGGGGATCTGGTCGATTTTTCGCTGGCCCATGACGGTTACCACCGGCGCGAGGGCGGGCGTCTTTTGCGGCGGGTTAACCCCGAGGCGGCGAATGCACAACTTCTGGCCATATTAAAAGACGCAAGCCGAAAAATCGAGTGGCTGTCGGTAATTGAAACACTGGAAGAGATTAATGTACAGAAAGACAGCATTTCTGTGGCATAAGTCAAGACTGATAAATCAACTGGAGACGATAACCATGCGCAAGATCATGCAGTTTGCCATCGTAACCTTGGGCGTTGTGGCCCTTTCAGGAACCGCCCAGGCGGCTAAATATAAAGAAGGCGATGTCGCCGATGGCGGGACGATCACCGGCAAGGTTCTGGCCGGCAGCGCGAAGCCAAATATCAGAAAATACACCATTTCAAAAGATACGGATGTCTGCGGCAGCGGCGAGCGTATCGTACCCATGGTCCAGATCAAGGACGGCGCCTTGCTCAACGCGGTGGTTTATCTGGAAAAGGTCAAGGAAGGAAAAGCCTTCCCCGCCGGTCTGACCAAAAATACCCTGGACCAGAAAAAATGCACTTTTGAGCCCTATCTCTCCTTCATGCGTAACAAGGGCGAGCTGGAAGCGGTGAACTCCGATACGGTTTTGCACAACATCCATGCCTATGAACTGATCGGCCGGGCGCGGCGTACGGTGCTCAATGTCTCACAGCCGGAAAAGGGCAGCATCGTCACCAAGAAGATCAAGCTGCGCAAGGGCTCGGGCATGAAAATCGAGTGCGATGCGCATGACTTCATGCACGCTTTTGTCTTTGTCGCCCGCAATCCCTATTTTGCCCAAGTTAATGACAAGGGTGAGTTCGAGATCAAGGATGTGCCCCCCGGAAAATACAAGATCAGGGTCTGGCATGGTTTCCTTGGCGAGAAAAAGGGCAAGGTTGAAGTGACTGCCGGCGGCAGCGCCAAGATTGATTTCAGCTACTAGATGAAAACGGTTACGGGCGCCGGCATGAGACTTCCGCGCAATGCGTTTGACTGGTTTGTACTGGCCGGCGCCCTGGTCAATATCATCGTTATTCTGCTTCTGTTCGGCTATTGGGTGACGCATTGATGTTTGAGGGTCTCAAATCCATTGCCGCCGTGGCGGTAACCTCGCTGTCGGGGATTTTCGGCGCGGCGGGACCGGCCGATACCGTGCATGTTCCTGCCGGACCGGCGCAGCTTGGCGGGCCGGGCTATTCCTCCATGGTGGGCCCGGCGGAGTTTAATCTCAACGGGTATCGCATCGACCGTTTTGAGGTTTCTAATGCCCGCTATAGCGCCTTTATCAAGGCAACGGGGCATTCCGAACCGGCATTTGCCGATGATGCGGAATTCAACAAGCCGGACCAGCCCGTGACCGGAGTAACGTGGAATGACGCCAGCAGCTTTTGCAAATGGGCCGGCGGACGCCTGCCGACAGAAGTGGAGTGGGAAAAAGCGGCCCGCGGTACGGATGGGCGCAAATATCCCTGGGGGAACGAGGAAGCTCTCTCTTTTGCCTATCTGGAAGGCGAGGTTCCGGCAAGCATTGGTTCGCACCCGAAGGATATCAGCCCTTACGGGGCTTATGATATGGCGGGAAATGTCTCGGAATGGGTCGATGATTTCCGCATCGCCGGCAATGTCTGCGTGCCGGGCATTCTCCAGCCCGCCGATAACCGGTTGCAGATGCGCAGCTATCTGCGCGGTAATAACTTTCAGGGCTTGCCGCATATGACCAAGGTGCATCACCGGCTCTGGGATTATTCCGATACCGTATCGGAGTTTTTCGGCTTTCGCTGTGTATATCCTGAATAACAACAACAAGGAGCCCGGGGAGTGACAATTACAGACCCTCTGACCCAAGATCGGCAAAACAGCACCGATACGGCGCCGCTGTCCTTAAAACGCATTCTGGTGGCGCTTGACGCTTCGCCTTTCGCCGACCGGGCGCTGGGCGAGGCGGTTCGCCTTGCCGGCGCGGCGGGCGGGGTTGTCACCGGCATTCACGCCTATGCTGCCCGGCTGCATGATCACCGCTTCCGCCAGATGGAAGGCGGTTTGCCGGAGCGATATAAAAAAGAAGGCGAGATGGAGCATCAGCGCATTGTGCATGATGATCTCATCACCCGGGGGCTGGGGCTGATTTCCGACAGTTATCATGACGCGGCGCAGGGGATTTGCGATAAGGCGGATGTGCCTTTCCGGCGTCTGAGCCCTGAAGGCAAGAATTACCGGCGGCTGGTGGAGGCCGCTTCCAGCGGTGATTTTGATCTGCTGGCGCTCGGCGCCCAGGGGCTGGGTATCATGCCGGGCACGGTGATCGGCACGGTCTGCGAGCGCACCGTGCGCCGTTCGCCCATTGATGTACTGATTATTCGCAAGCCGCAAAGCGCCATTGGCGAGGGACCAGTTGTTGTGGCACTTGACGGCAGCCCGCGATCGTTCGGCGCCCTGATGACCGGGTTTGATCTGGCGCGGCGTTTCAATGTCAGACTTCATGCCGTGGCCGCTTACGATCCTTATTTTCATTATGTGGCATTCGACAAGATCGCGGTCAATCTGAGCAAGGAGGCGGGCGAGACCTTCAAGTTCAAGGAACAGGAACAACTGCATGAGGAAATTATTGATTCCGGTATTGCCCAGATTTACCAATCGCATCTTGATGTGGCGCTCAGCGTCGCCAAAGACGAGGGCGTGGAGCTGACAACCGAGCTGCTTGAGGGCAAGCCCTATACCGCCATTGCCGCTTATCTTGAGGCGTGCGGGGCCTCATTGCTGATTGCAGGCAAGACCGGCGTTCACGCCGACCCGGACCTTGATATCGGCGGCAATGCCGAAAACCTGATGCGCATCAGCCCGTGCAATATCTGGCTGACTTTAAGCACCTTCACACCGCCCTTTGACGCCGTGGCGCGCGAGACCATTTCCTGGACCGATGAGGCCGAGGCCAAAATGCTCAAAGTTCCCGAGACGGCGCGCAAGATGGTGCGTATGGCGATCTTGCGGCTGGCGCAGGAAAGCGGCCATACCGTAATTACCACTTCACTGATCGAAGAGGCGACGAACCGGTTTTGCCCCGACAGGGGCGGCAGCGCCGAAGAGGCAAAAGCCATGGGCTGGTCGGATGCCGCAAAGGCGATGCTTGATAAAAACGGCGATCCTTCGGTTTCGGCCAGTATTCGCCTCAGCGCCGAAAAACGGGCAAGGCGGGAACATAGCGCTGTGGTGGAAATAGCCCATGTGCAGCCCTTTATCGAGGGCGGCGCGGCCCCGGCCCCGGTGTGGGACGCCGCCGCGCTGGCGCGGCTCTCGCGAGTGCCCGAGATGGTGCGCAGCTCCGTGCGCAGACGCATAGAGGCATATGCGGCCGAGGCAGGCGAGGGGCGCATTTCCATTACCCTGGCCGAGGATGTGATCGCCGAATCAAGAAAGGCCATGGCAGGAAACATGCAGATGGGCGGGCATAAAATGCCGCCCGGACGGGATGTCTGAGCAATGGATGCGCCGGTCCAGTCTCCTTTTTTGATCGCGTTCAACCTGACGCGGCGCTGCAATCTGGGTTGCCGGCACTGTTATCTTGATGCGGGCACGAAAGAGCAGGGGGATGAGGGCGAGCTTGGGACCGCCGAAGCGCTGGCGCTGATTGACCAGATCGCCGATCTTTCCGATGAGACCATGATCGTACTTACCGGTGGCGAGCCGCTGCTGCGCGGCGATATCGAGGAACTGGCGGCCTATGCTACCGGGCGCGGTCTGATGACGGTTCTGGGCACCAACGGGATCGGGCTGACAAAAAAACGCGTCGCCTCGCTTTTGAAAGCCGGAGTGCGCGCCGCCGGGATCAGCGTCGATTCACTCAGGTCTGAATATCATGACAATTTCCGCGGCATGGCCGGGGCGTGGGTCAAAACCATGGCCGGGATAGATGAATGCCGCGCGGCGGGGCTGATGTATCAGGTGCATTTTTCGGTAACCGAAGAAAACGCCCATGAGCTTGAGGACATGATCGCCTTTTGCCGCTCTTCCGGGGCGGCGGTGCTGAATGTGTTTTTCCTTGTCTGCACCGGGCGCGGCGAAACCTTTACCAATATCACGCCCCGGACCTATGAAAGGGTTCTGGAGCGGG
Organism: Alphaproteobacteria bacterium; assembly: GCA_024275895.1. Classification (GTDB taxonomy): domain Bacteria; phylum Pseudomonadota; class Alphaproteobacteria; order Rhizobiales; family BM303; genus BM303. The sequence goes on from JAJRYE010000127.1 coordinate 9,875, forward strand.
TGGCGCAGGCGGCGCGCGATGAGCAATCGCTGATTGTCAGGGCGCGCTGCGCACCGCATTTCAAGCGCATGGCGATGGAAATGGACCCGCCGCTGCCCGTTACCCAGGCCGATGGTTATGACGCAGGCGGCTGCCATGCCGGTATCCGCTATGCCCGCATCACACCCGAAGGCGCGGTCACGGCCTGCCCTTATATGGAAGAAAGCGTCGGCAATGTGCGCGAGAGCGGATTTGCCGGGATCTGGCATGATGCGCCCATGTTCAACGCACTGAGAAACCCGCAACTTGAAGGGCGCTGCGGGGAATGTGAATACACCCGGCTCTGCGGCGGCTGCCGCGCCCGGCCGCTGGCGCGGGACAACAATCTGATGGGTGAGGATTTTTTATGCGCCTATCAGCCCGGCGGCGGCGCGATCATCGCTCCCATGCCGCAAACAAACAGCAATATGCCCTGGAGCGAGGAGGCGGAACAACGCCTGAAGCATGTTCCGGCCTTTGTGCGCCGTTTTGTCAAACGCCGCGCCGAGGATTTTGCCCGCGAGAGGGGGGAGGGCGAGGTTCTTGCCAGTCATCTTGACGAACTGGCCCGCCGCCGCTTTGGCGGCCCGCCGCCCTTTGCCGGCAGGGGCGGGAAAACAAAGAGTGTGACATGATAGATGCGCTTGTCATCGGCGGCGGCATTTCGGGCCTGAGCGCGGCTTACGAGCTTGTCCGGCGCGGCTTCAAGGTTCAGATTGTGGAGCGACAGAACCGTTGCGGCGGTGCGGCGGTGTCGGAAAAAATCGGCGGCTTCCTGATGGAACACGGGCCCTCATCCATCAGCTCCAGTGTTGAAGGGGTTGAGGCGTATTCGCGCCAACTGGGTCTTGATGGCGTGAAATGCGGCCTGAAAACGGATGTGCGCTATCGCTATCTGGTCAAAGGCGGCCGTTTGCATCCTGTCGCCCCCCATCCGCTGGGGTTTTTCACCTCTTCATATCTCTCGCCCCGGGGGCGGCTTGCTCTGGCGCTGGAAATATTCCGGTGCAGGGGAGGTGCCTCGCAAGAAAGCGTGGCGCAGTTTTGCGACCGGCGTTTCGGGCGCGAATTTACCAGCCAGGTGATTGACCCGCTGGTTGCCGGGCTCTATGGAGCAAAAGCGGACGGGATTTGCCTTGACGCCGCTTTTCCGGCGCTGGCGGATATGGAGGCGCGTTACGGCTCTTTAACCGCAGCGGTAATTGCGCGCAAAATCTCGGGCGGGCGGATGCCAGCAAGGCGACTGTTTTCCTGGGCCGGTGGCATTGCCGACCTACCACGGGCGCTGGCGGCGCGGCTTGCGCCTTGCATTCAAACCGGCGCAGCGGTGCGGCGCATTGCAGCCGTGCCGGGCGGTTTCAGCATCGATACGGGCCGCAATGGCCGGTTACTTGCCCGCAATGTGATACTCGCCGTCCAGCCCCATGCCGCTGCGGCTTTGGTCGAAAATCTTGATGCGGGCGCCGCCGCGGCTCTTTATGATATTCCGGCGCCGCCGGTCTCGGTTGTTTATCTGGGATTCAGGACAGCGCAAATCAGGCACAAGCTGGACGGTATCGGCTATCTGACGCCCCAGTCTGAAGGCCGGACGGCCTCCGGGGTTTTGTTTCCTTCCTCGATGTTTGCGCGAAGGGCGCCAGAAGGGCATGCCGCGTTTTCGGTTTATATCGGTGGTTCGCGTGCTCCAGAAGTGGCGGGGCGTCCCCCCGAAGAACTTGTCGTCATGGCGCGCGCGGAGCTTGTTGACACGGTCGGCGCGCGCGGCGCGCCGGTTGTGGCGCGGGTCAGGCAATGGGCCCGCGGTCTTCCGCAACCGGCTCCGGGCCATGAACAGCGCCTTGACGCGCTCAAAAAGGCGGAAGGGAAATATCCGGGACTGTTTTTCACCGGTAATTATTTTTCAGGTCCGGGAATGGCCCGGTGTATCAATAATGCCGTTGAAACGGCGCTCAGGGCGGTCTCGCTTATGGAACAGCAAGGCCCGGTTTCCGATGCAGCAGAAATAAAATATAATTTGCAGGGTGTTATGTGAGTTGGATCATATCCTAGCCTGAATCATTCACGACGGTCGCCTGATTTTGCGTAAGCGAGCAGAACTGGCCGGGTTGACGGCGGTGTGGGGGGGATGTTTCAGAGGAAGCTGGGTGTACGCGTCGGGGTTGATATCAAGGGGTTTACAGCGGCACATGCCGCGCCGTCCAGGGGCTTTGGGCCGAGAGTTTTCCCAACAGGAGGATGAGCATGTCCTTGTTTGGACAGGCCGTTGGCAGGGCGATGCGGATACGCGATTTGAGTTGGTCTATGCGCACAGCGATTTTCAGGAAGGCGCGGCGGATGGTCTCGAATGTCGCGCCTCGCCAGCGCGAGCGTTTGGGTGCGGCCCTGCGCAGAAGCAAGAGAAGCCAATAGGCCCCGGTGTGCAGGAACAGGCGGAACTGGTTGGCTTCCCAGCGATGACAGGAGGTGCGGTCTGATTTGGTGTAGAGTTTGTGCTCCTTGATCAGGTTCTCCATTTTTCCGCGTGCGCAATAGACCTTTTCATAAAGGTGTTTAGCCCGCCCGGTGAGGCTGGTGACGATGAAACGCACATCGGTGCCCATGGCAGTCTGAACCGCACCGGTAAACCCGGAGCGGTTCAATCCGCTGATCCGTACCGATATGCAGGATATGTTGCTGGATTTGCAGCAGGAATTGCACAAGACAGTGGTTTTTATCACCCATGATCTCGATGAGGCTTTGCGGATTGGTGATAATATCGCTATCTTGCGCGATGGAGTGATCGTGCAAAAAGCGACAACGCCCGGGATTATTCTGAAACCGGCGGATGGCTACGTCGCAGATTTCACCAAGGATATCAATCGGGCGCGGGTGCTGAAAGTCGGCGCGGTCATGGATGAGGCAATCATGGATGGGGGGCAAAGATAGGCAGGAACGATGTTATCGAAGAGGCCTTGCAGGTTATCTCGGGTGCAAAAGCCGGGAGGGCGGTTGTAACGGATAACGGCAAGCCGGTAGGTTCGGTCACGCTGGACAAAATGATAGCCGCGATCGCCCGGCGCGAGGCACAAAACAAGGTCGGCGAAGCCTGTTTCTGGATAGTGGTAAGATGGAACTCAAAGCACTGATTTTTGATGTTGACGGGACGCTTGCGGAAACCGAAGAGGCGCACCGCGAGGCGTTCAATCTGGTTTTTGCCGAAAACGGCCTGAACTGGCGCTGGGACCGCAAGCTCTATGGCAAATTGCTGGAAATCACCGGCGGCAAGGAGCGCATGCGGCATTTCGTGAACACATATTCGCCGCAGGACGGAGCGCGATTTGCTGCTGATGATGCCCTCATCGCCGCCATGCACAAGCGCAAGACGCAAATCTATACCGATCTGGTCCGTACCGGCGAGGTGCCGCTGCGTCCCGGTGTGGAGCGGCTGATCAGGGAGGCGCGCGCGGCGGGGGTTCGGCTGGCCATCTCCACGACAACAAATCTGCTTCCCTTGCAGGCGTTGTTTGAGGGCACGCTCGGACTTGAGGCGCTTGACGGGTTCGATGCGGTAGCGGCGGGAGACATGGTTGCGCATAAAAAGCCTGCTCCCGATCTTTATCTGCTGGCGCTGGAGGAGCTTGATCTGCCGGCTGAAAATTGCCTGGCACTGGAGGATTCGCGCAATGGTCTGGTCTCGGCGCAGGCCGCGGGGCTTGAAACCCTGATAACCGTGAATACCTATACGCAGGAGCAGGACTTTTCCGGCGCGCTGGGCGTTCTGAGCGATCTGGGCGAGCCGGACAGCCCCATGCGGGTTTTGTCCGGTCCGGATGTTGATGCTGCTTGTATTGGTATCGGCATACTGGAGACGATGTTTGAGGCGCAAAGGGCTGGACAATAAAATATAGTTAGTAATAGTTCAAAAAATATATATTAGATAAAGCTAAAATAAAGATGGATTCGCATTTCTCATCACGATAAACAGATGCAACACTTCAATCAGGAAACGGAACAAACGATGTCAATACTGAGCAAGGAAATGGTTCTGGAAGCCCTTGGGCAGATCACCGAGGAAGGCTCCGGCAAGAGCGTTGTTGAACTGGATATGGTCAAGGGGCTGGCGGTAAAGGAAGGCAAGGTTGCCTTTGCCATTGAAATTGACGCTGCCCGGGCGCAGGAAATGGAACCCATGCGCAAGGCGTGCGAGGATGTGGTAAAAGCGCTGCCCGATTGTAAATCGGTTACGGTTGTGCTCACCGCGCATTCCGATGCCGGGGCCGCCGCACCCAAGGGCAACGGACAGGCCGCGCCGCATGCGGCGGCGGTGAGCGGGGCCGATGTTTTTGCCCCCGGCGTCAAACAGATTATCGCGGTTGCCAGCGGCAAGGGCGGGGTGGGCAAATCCACACTTGCGGTCAATCTGGCCTATGCGCTCGCGGCGCAGGGCAAACGGATCGGTATACTGGATGCCGATATTTACGGCCCCTCGCTGCCGCGTATGCTGGGCTCGAACAAGCAACCTGAAGTCACCGGCTCGAAAATGAATCCGATCGCGGTCAACGGCATTGTCGCCATGTCGATCGGCTATCTGGTGGACGAAGACACCGCCATGATCTGGCGCGGTCCCATGGTGATGAGCGCTCTGGAGCAGATGCTGCGTGATGTCAACTGGGGCGAGCTGGATATTCTGGTGGTAGACATGCCGCCGGGCACCGGTGACGCCCAGCTTACCATGGCGCAACGGGTCTCCCTGGCCGGCGCCGTGGTTGTTTCCACGCCGCAGGATATTGCCTTGATTGATGCGCGCAAGGGTCTGAATATGTTCAGGAAAGTTGACGTTCCGGTTCTCGGTTTTGTTGAGAATATGAGCTATTATGTCTGCCCCAATTGCGGCGATCGGGCCGAGATTTTCGGTCATGGCGGCGCTAGGGAGGCGGCTGCCAATCTGGGCATTGATTTCCTCGGGGAAATTCCGCTGGATGTGAAAATTCGCGAAACTTCCGATGCCGGGCAGCCGATCGTGATCTCCGATCCAGACTCGCCACTGGCAAAAGCCTATACGGATGTGGCCAGGGGCGTTATCGAGGGACTGGAAAAAAGCAGCGCCAAACCGGCGCCGAAGATCTCGGTGGGTTAGGCCCTGTGGCCGATTTTGACGCCGTTATAGCCGCGATTGATGCGGCAAACGCGAAAAGCCCGCGCCTTGCGCAAGTGGCCGGGCAATCGCGTTCTTACGAGAATGTCTATTCCGAACGCATGAGCGCCGCCATGGCGCGCATGTACCCGCAAGCTTCCGAACGCTTGCGTATCGCGGCGCGGGCCCAGCATATAAGGCGCTGGGAAATCCCGCGCGGCGATTATCCGCAGGGGCGCGCCGGTTACAACAACTGGCGCAAAACCTGCCGTGAGCATCATGCGGCGGTGGTGGCCGGAATTATGCGCGAACACGGCTATGGGGAAGACGATATTGCGGCGGTCGGCACCTATCTGAAGAAGCAGAAGCTGAAGAAAAATGATGAATCCCAGGCGCTGGAAAATGTCGTTGATGTTGTTTTTCTGGAATATTACTGGGATGAATTTACCCGGAAATTTCCCCATTACGATGACGACAAGCTGATCGACATTATCGGTAAAACCTTGCTGAAAATGTCGTCGCACGGGCATAAGGCGGCGCTGGCGCTTGACTTGCCGCCCAAAACCTCGGCGCTTGTCGCCGCCGCGCTTGTGGCGCAAAAAGACAAGCTCGCTGTTCTGGCGGCGGCAGAAAAGGCGAGCCTGAGCGCCAGGCTGCTTTAATTGGTTTTTTCCGAAATAATATTACCAACTGCTGTATAACCGGTTTCGGAGTATTCAAACTGGCCGATGGCGCCCTGGACCGGGCTGTCGGGGCCGGCGGCAAAAGCACCGATAATCTTGCCGAAAGCAGTCTCCCCGTTGCCCAGTAGGCCCTCAAATGTCTGACTGGTGGACCCGGTTGACTGGAAGAGGGAGGGGGCGCTCATATTGCGTCCGTCAAAATTGCTGATGGCGGCATTCCCGGTGCGGGAGGCAAAATTCCAGCTCATGTTGAAATTGCCGGCTGCCAGATAGCGGCCCCCGGCGCCGGGAAGCGCGTTCATGACATTGCCGATGACATGGCCTTGATAAGTGGCGCTGCCTGATGCCGGCCAGTTGGCGGCAGCGGTGATCACGCCGGCCGCCCAGGTGTTGAGATGGGCGTAATCCTTTCGGGCGGAACCCGGATTTGCCGGGTCCTCATATTTCAGGCGTCCGCCCCAATAGCCCCATTCAAGAAACTTGCAGTTGCAGAAATTGACGTTGGCAGCGAAATTTGTCACCGGGACCAGTTCGCTGCCGAGGAAATAGGTGTTGGGATTTTCCGAACCGACTGGCGCGGCGGGAAAATTCGCGCTTGTACCGTTTGAAAAACGGATTGAAGTGCCCTCGCGATTGTGAATGGCGGCGTAGGTGTTGTCATCAAGAAATGCCGAATGGCCGGAGCCGGTACGGGATGGGTCGCTGCCGAAGGCCAGCACATAGAGATCAATGGCCGGATCAGAATAATCATTCAGGTTCAGATTGGCCCGCAATCTGTTGCTTGAGGCATTAAAAAGGATTTCGGTATCGAGCACTCCTGAACTCATAACCTTCGAGATCGCGGGGAAGGGGCTGCCGCGTTCCATGAAACCGGCGGCGAAACCGTTCATCAGCCGGGAGCTTTGCGCCGGCAGGGAAGCGGCGCTTGTCGTGGAGGACAAGGTCGCCAGATGTGTCGTTCCATAATCCCTGACAGTAATGGAAGGGGTGAGGGGATTTGCGTAGGAAATATGGAATGATCCCTCGTGCCGCGGATCGTTTCCGATGACGAAATTCTCCATATTGTCGCCGAAGAAGAAATTCTTCTCCGGTCCTTGCAGAGTGTCGACCCGGCCGGCGAAAGCGGCAATCATTTCCGGGCCGTCGGAGCGGAAACTCCCCCGCAGGGCAGTGCTGATTCGCGGTCCGTTGCCATCGCCGGTATCAAAGACGGTCCCAGCATGAACCATGACATAGGAGTGCTGGCCCCTGCCTGTGCCATCGATCAGCAAAGAGGCCTGCAAGGTGACTGAGCGGCTCGAAGCTGCGTCCTGATAAATACCGATATTGCCGCTGGTCTGCTCCTTGAGATAAAACGCGGAGATCATGGCGGGAGCGCCGGAGCCGATATTGGCATTAAATCCAAACGGAATTGCCGTACCCTGAAGCATATCGGGATGAATATTGTAAATCCGTGTGTTGCCGCTTGCCGCCGTACGGACCGGCGCTTTGCCGCCGAGGATAAAAAAAGCATCCGATCCGTCATTCGAGGGACCCGCGGCGCCATCCATTTCATAGAAGAAAAATTTCTCATCCGATGAAACATAACCACGGCCGGAAAAAGCCGAACCATCAAAATTCCGCCCGTCAGTAAAGCTGAAATGCCCGGTCCGCCAGGGAACGCTGCCGCCTGGAGAGGCGGTGTTTTCGCTCAAGCGCCCGTTTTCAATCTTGCCTTCATCCGTGTAGTCATATGCTGGCGAGCCGCCCAGTAATCCGGTTCTCCACCCATCCTGAATAACCAGCGGCGGCGCGGTGTTGATGGTATAGCTTGGGGCCGCTTCAATCAGGCGCGCCTTTACGGCAACGGTTTCAACCGTGATGATTTTGGCGCGCGATTCATCAGCTGCGGCGGCATCGGGCCTGACCACAACAGTTTCAACTTCAACAACGGAGGTTGTTTTGACGGCGCTTTTGGGCGGCGGTGCGGTGTTTTGCGGCGAGTTGCCGGAATTTTCCCTGCCAATGCCGCTTCGCGCAACCGTGCCTGATGTGGGTTTCCGCCGCGCTCCACCGCTTTTTCCCTTTTTGCCGGCAAGCGCTTTTTGCACGGCAGCGATATCCTGGCGGCTGGTGCGGCGCAGATCAAGATGCCCGGCAGGGTTGACGTGAACGGTGTTGCCGTTCTGGAACACTCTCTTGATGCGGCGGCACGATGAAATCGCTATGCCGGAGCAGTTTGTACCGACCGCCATCTGGTCACCGAAGAGGAAATTGAAATTCCCCTGGTGTCCGCTTTGATCCACCCGGCCCGAAACCACGCCGCCGCGCACCCCCAATGTGGCGATGGATGTGCGGATTGTGACGCCGCCCCTGTTTTTGGAAAGGCTTCCACCGACAAAACGAAAAGCGCCCTTGACGAAATTGGCAACCATCTTGCCGGTTTTCCTGTTCGGGTCATAAACGAATTTATCAATGCGCAATTCCGAACCGGGGCCGATAGTGAATGCCGAGCCGTCGAGCAGCAAAAGCTGCACCATCCCGCCGGCGGATGTTTTTATACGCTCGTTGTAAAAAACCTTTTTGCCCAGAACAAGCGTGCGCGGCGCGCCGCCAAGCTGCGTGCCCGTGGCGCGGGGGTTGACAGCGCTGGTGACGCCGACATTTGTCGCGGCATCGGCGGCCCCGCCGGGCAGGATGGCGAGAATTCCAAGCAGTGCTCCGATCGAGGAGTGTCGAAATGTCATCAAAGCCTCCTTGTTCAGAATTTGTAGCCAATGCCAAGCGTGGCGGAAAAATTCTGGTATTTGTATATGCCGTAACTGGAATCAACCTTGCGGTATTCCACCTGCGGCATAAGGCTCACGCCGCTGGCGACCGGGACGATCAGCCTGGTGCGGGCAAAATACTCGTTATTGCTCTGCCGTTTTGCAGCGTTGATTGAGGGGTCGGGTTTGTCATAGCGAACATAGCGGTATCCGCCGGTGATATCGAGCAGCCAGTTACGGCTCATGGCTCCCTTTCCCCTGACAGGCGATGGCAAGGAGAAGCTGGCGCCGATTTCGCCGCCCATCTGGAGATTGTCAAAGAAGACGGCCCTTACTTCCTCGCGCACAAGGCGCAGCTTGCCGTGCACCAGAAGGCTGGAATTAAGAGTGGAAGCCAGCGCGATTTCAGCGCTCAGCTCATGACCGTTTTTGTTTGTCGCGGTCAGACGCCGCGGCGTGTTGTTGTACCATTTACGGCGATACTCGGCCTTAAGACGCAAACTGCGCGTGGCGCTGGCGCGGTTGACGAAGCGCAAACCGGCCCCGACTGTGCCAAAATACAGATTATCCTCAAGTCCGACGGCATTGCCAATTCCGTAAACGCCAAGCTGGGTCTTGTTGATTCCGAAGCGCTGCATGTTAAATGAAGGGCCGAGCGTGACCTCGGCCACAGCGGTATCAAGCCGTTCAAACGAGACATATTTCGCGCCGTAAAACAGAAAATCCGCCTCCAGCAGATCGCCCTGCCGGTGCAGATCATATTCGTAATGCAAGGAGGAAGCAAAAAATGCGTTGACGCCGGCCTTCCCCACACTCTCGTTATCCAGGGTAAAAGTGACACCGTTCAGATTGACCTGATTTGAGCCAGGGCCGGAATTGGCGTTGGACTGGATTCTGAAACCGCCCGTAACCGTGCCGGAAAAGGCGTGCCGCTGTTGTTTGTTTTTGATTTTGGCAACATAGAGTGCGACGCGCCGGCGGACGATATCAGGGACATTGTCGCCCGACATGGCACGATCAAAATAATCCTCGGCCGTGGCGTAGGAACCAAGGCGGTAATAAAGAACGCCCAGTTCCAGTTGAATGCGCGGCAGACCGGGGGCAAAAATCAGCATTCGCTCCAGCGCGGTTATCGCCCCTTCATAATCCCCCAGACGGATTGAAATCGTGGCATAGGAAAAGGCGATATCGAGATCGGCCGGATCGGCGAGCATTTGCCTGAAAAGCGCATCGCGCCGGGCTTCCAGTGAAGCCGCCTTTGCCGGCAGCGGCGGGATTTCGCGGGCAAAAAGGGCTTGGGAATGGGTAAAAAACACTAAAGCGCACATCAAGAGAGCGGTGGAAACAAAACATCTCCCCCCGAGCCGCATCACTACCGCTCCCGCCCAATTCTGCGGAACCATTCCTGCGCGTCCCCGCCAAAAAACGAGACGAAAGACCGTCTCGTTATCCTATATCTTGCCCCTGTATAGCCGTATTAGACCATGGGGTTGATCGTTTTTCAATCTTTGATTGACGGGTTTTTCAGGATCGTTTCAACTGCGGCGGGCTTGAAAACGACACGCACTATAACTTGATTTTATCCACCGGCTGGCCAATTCTTGTTCAAGGAGCGAATCACTCCTGTTTGAGGGGGGCAAGGGCATGCGGTTCTGGTTTTTTGTGCTTATTGGAATGGGGGTGGGGATTGCGCCCGCAGCAGCGGCGCGCGTTTCGGATATTCAGGCTGGACAGAACGCTTTTCAGACCGGAAAATACGCCGACGCCATAACCCGGTTTTCCAATATTATCGCGAAGGGCAAGGCGGATAAAAAAGTTCTGGCCAGGGTCTTTTTATTGCGCGGGATCGCCTATCGCCGATTAAAACGCCCGACATCGGCAATCGCGGATTTCTCCAACGCCATCTGGCTCGATGAGCTTCCCGTTTCCCTGCAATCACGGGCCTATATCAACCGGGGCCAGCTCCGCCTGCTCATGAGCCAGCATGATCAGGCGTTGAAAGACATGAATGAGGCGGTGCGTCTGGCGCCCTCGGCAATGAGCTATTCGGCGCGCGCGGAGGCGCTTGTCCGGCTGGGCGATTCCGCGCGGGCGATTGCCGATCTGGACCGGGCCTTGAGAGATAAGGCGGCGCTCAGATACCGTATCCATTTTATTCGCGCGCAGGCATTTGAAGCTTTGGGACGAAAAGCGGACGCAAGGGCAAATCTGCAAAAAGCGCTCGGCTACAAGCCCGGCTTCAAGCCGGCCAGCCGGATGCTGGCGGCTCTGGGCGGCGCGGTGGTAACGGCGCGGACAGCCGCTAATCATAAACCGGGCGGCCGCTCAGCGCCGCAAAGAGCTGACAGGATCGTCACCGGCTCGATCCGGCCGCATTCAGCCGCAGGAAAAAGCTCCGGCGATGCGGCGGAAAAAGACTGGACGCTTGCCACCCGCACGATCCGCGGCACGGCGGCGCCGGAGCCGGTGCGGCGTTCCGGTCCGGCAAAAGCCGCCGGGATGCGGCTGCGCCGCGCACAGGGCAGCCGCGAATTTGTCCTTCAGCTTTCGGCGCGCCGGACACTGGAAACGGCGAAGGTGGCGCTGCATCATATCGCCTCCGCAAACCGCGATTTGCTCTCGGGAAGGGAGCTTTATGTGGAAAAGGCCCATTCCGCCAGACTGGGAGAAATCTACCGGGTCAGACTCGGTTATTTTACCGCCAGAGGCGAGCCAGCGAAATTATGCGGCAGGCTGAAAATACGCGGGCAACCGTGTTTTCTGGCGCGCAGATAAGGCAAAGTCGAATAATTTTTCTCTATTCGCTGTTTTAGCCGCCGGAAACAGACTATGAAAGGACACTGCCTGGCGGGTCCGGCCGGAAATCCGGTGTTCCGGAACGGGAAGATATGACAATAAGTAGCTGACCATGAAAAAAAACTCCAAAAAAAAATCCGAAAAAAACCGGTTTGCCGAACTTGCAAAGCCGGATCAGCCGGTAAAAAGCAAGGGGTTTGGCGCGCGGCTGCGCAACTATTTCCTCACCGGGCTGGTGATCGCGGCGCCTTTAAGCATCACGATCTATATCACCTGGAGCTTTATCAATATTGTTGATGGGTGGATCAAGCCCTGGGTTCCCGATACTTATAACCCGGAGACCTATCTTCCCTTTGATGTGCCCGGCGTTGGCCTTGTCTTTGTTCTGATCGGCCTTACCGTTCTGGGCGCATTGGCGGCCAATCTGTTTGGCCGCACCCTTGTGGATATGGGGGAGCGCCTGCTCGGACGCATGCCGGTGGTGCGCAATCTGTACAGCGCCCTCAAGCAGATATTTGAAACGGTGATTTCCCAAAGCAACACTTCGTTTCGCGAAGTCGGGCTTATAGAATACCCACGCAAGGGGCTTTACGCCATTGTTTTCGTCTCGACCGATGCCAAGGGCGAGATTCTTCACCGGCTCGATGGCAAGGATAAAGAGGATATTATCAGCGTTTTTTTGCCCACGACGCCGAACCCGACCTCAGGTTTTTTGCTGTTCCTGCCGCGCTGTGACATGATCAAGCTGGACATGAGCGTCGAGGAGGCCGCCAAGCTGGTTATTTCAGCCGGTCTGGTAACGCCCGATTATATTAAAGATGAGCCGCAGATCAAACAAAGTGTCAGGGTCAGTAATCCCGAAGAAGCTTGAAAACAGGGCCGAAATGTACTGTCGGCTGGATTGTGTCTATTTTCGCCTTTCTTTTGCCCAGTTTTTGAGCAACAATGATCGCGAGACGGGATGAGAGATTCTAAAAATTGGAGGACAATTCAATGACCATTTTTAAATTCACCGGACGCGCCTTTGCGTTGGCGGCGGCATCCGTGTTTGCCGTTGCGCTCACCGCATCGGTTCCTGATCAGGCCCGCGCCGCCAGCAAGACAGGTAATTTCCTGCTTGGCGCCGCCGCAGGCGCAGCGGGTCTGGCTGTATTGCACGGCCTGAAGAAAAACCGCCGTTATGAGCGCCGTTATTATCAGCCGGCCCCGCGCCGCTATTATGCGCCGCCGCCGCGCCGCTACTACGCCCCGGCGGCATGGAGCCCGGAATGGTATAATTACTGCTCCAGCAAGTATCGCAGCTTCAATCCCAATACCGGCTATTATCTGTCCTATTCGGGCCGGTACCGCTTCTGCCGTTAAAAGCTGCTTTTCAGGCCGTGACGGTCTGATCCATTGAAAAGAGGCCCTGTTCGCGGCCCCTTGCAGGGGTGAGCGGGCAGGGTTTTTTGTTTTAATCCAGAGCGAAACGGTCGCGGTGATTTTGCGCCAGTTCCGGGTTCTGGGCGCTCTTGTGGAGAACGCAATTGCCGATCACCAGCAATTCCAGGCCGGTTCCCATGAAACAGCGAAAAGCGTCTTCAGGCGAGGAGACAATCGGCTCGCCGCGGATATTGAACGAGGTGTTCACCAGAACCGGGCAACCGGTGCGGGCTTTAAAAGCGCTCAGCAGGGCGTGATAGCGCGGGTTGGTTTTTGCACTCACCGACTGAACCCGGGCGGAATAATCGACATGGGTGACGGCGGGGATTTCAGAGCGGGCGATATTGAGTTTTTCAATGCCGAAAAGGGCGTTTTCTTCCGCGCTCATCCGCCGCCGGCGTTTTTCATGCACATCGGCGACAATGAGCATATAGGGACTCTCGGTATCAAGCTCAAACCACTCCGCGATATCCTCGGCGCGGATTGACGGCGCGAAGGGGCGGAAGGATTCGCGGTATTTGACCTTCAGATTAAGGGTTTTTTGCATGCCGGGCGAACGCGGATCGCCCAGCATCGAGCGGTTGCCCAAAGCGCGCGGGCCAAATTCCATCCGGCCCTGAAACCAGCCGACGCCGCTATTGCCGCTCAGGGCGTCAACGGTGGTTTCCAGCAGGGCGGGGTCATCGAGAACGTTAAAAACCGCACCGGCTCCGGTAAGGCGCTCCTCGATTTCGCTTTGCGAATATTCCGGTCCCAGATAAGCCCCCTGCATCGCATCCATGCCCGGCACAACATGGCGCGGTTTGTCCAGAAGCCCGTGAGTTGCGGCCAGCGCCGCCCCCAGCGCGCCGCCGGCGTCGCCGGAGGCAGGTTGCACCCAGATGTTTTCAAAAGCGCCATCGCGCAGGATTTTGCCGTTCGCGACGCAGTTGAGCGCAACGCCGCCGGCAAGGCACAGGTTTTTCTGCCCTGTTTCGCGCGCTATGGAACGGGCCAGTTTGAGCACCGTATCTTCAAGCACCTGCTGAATGGAGGCGGCAATATCCATCTCGCGCCTCGTGAGCTTGTCCTCGGGCCGGCGCGCCGGGCCGCCGAACAGGGCCTCAAAACGCGCATTGGTCATGCGCAGGCCGGTGTAGTAGTCGAAATACTCCATATTGAGCCGGAAACTGCCGTCATCTTTTACATCAATGATATTGTCGCGGATCACTTGCGCATATTTCGGCTCACCATAGGGGGCAAGCCCCATAAGCTTGTATTCACCCGAATTGACCCGGAACCCGGTATAACAGGTAAAGGCGGAATAGAGCAGGCCGAGGGAGTGGGGAAAGTGAATTTCACGTATGATATCAAGCCGGTTTCCCGTGCCGATCGCCAGCGAGGTCGTGGCCCATTCGCCGACGCCGTCCATGGTCAGTATGGCGGCCTGATCAAATGGCGAGGGGAAAAAGGCGCTGGCGGCGTGGCTCTGGTGATGTTCGGCAAAGAGCAGCCTGTGTTCAAAATCCATCCTGGGAGCAAATTGGCGCAATTCATCGGAAAGCAGTTTTTTCTGAAACAGCTTTTCTTTCAGCCAGACCGGGATCGCCTTGAAGAAGGATGAAAACCCGCGCGGCGCAAAGGCAAGATAGTTTTCCAACAGGCGTTCAAATTTCAAAAACGGCTTGTCGTAAAAGACGATGAAATCAACATCGCTCAAGGCAATTCCGCCATGGGCGAGGCAATATTCGATTGCCTTTTCAGGAAAAGCGGAATCGTGTTTTTTGCGGCTGAAGCGTTCTTCCTGCGCAGCGGCGATGATCCGGCAATCGTTCACCAGAGCCGCGGCGCTGTCATGATAAAAGGCGGATATACCGAGGATATGCACCTGATTTTCCTGCTAAAACTGATGTTTTATTGAATCGGGCCGGGGGCCGGACGGTTTTCGTTCAATCCAGTAAGAAGGCGCATCCGGGTCATATTCCAGATCAAGGGGGTGCTTGCCAAACAGGCGCATGAGCATCGCGACCGGCGTAATAACCGCAAAGAAAACCACGCCCATAATCAGCGGTGTCATGATCTTGTGCAGCATCATGCCAAGCTTGAACCAGAGCTTGTTCAACGGCGCAAAAAGCGACGGCGCGATCAGGCCGACAGCAGCGAAAACCGCCGCGAAGCCACCAAGCCACGGCCACAGATTGCCGCTTTTCCAGAAGGATATTACGGCAAAAATCAGAGCGACAACAGCAAAGGTGTAACAAAACGAGCGGTCGGATGACCTTGTTGCCTTGTCCTTGCGCTCATAGCTTTCATGAGTAGGGGGATTGCGCGCGCTCACGGGGACTGGTTTCCTGATAAATGAACCTGTCCCGCTTATACCCGGGCGGCTGTGAAAATTGGGTTAAGTCTGTCCGGTTCGGGCGGCAAGGCGCAAAACCTTCGCGGTTTGCTGGACGCTGGGCAGCTTGCAACGTATAAAGAAAGGACATGTCAGGCGATTCTGCCCGATCTTTGAGTATATTCAAAATTTATCGTAGCGGTAAACCGGTTTTCTCATGTATGACATTAAATGGATTCGTTCTCATCCCGGCGCATTTGACCAAGGTCTGGAGCGGCGCGGACTGGCGCCTTTATCGGCAAAGCTTCTGGAGCTTGATCAGGCGCGGCGCGCGCATATTGGCCGGTTGCAGGAGGCGCAAAACCGCCGCAATGCCGCCTCAAAAGAGATCGGCAGGGCAAAGGCGGGCGGCGATGAAGAAGCGGCCCGGGTGCTTATTGGCGAAGTGGCCGAGATCAAGGCGTTTATTCAGGGCGGCGAGGAGGAGGAGCGGCGTCTGACGGCAGAGCTTGAAGCGGCGCTCTCGGCCATTCCCAACCAGCCTTTTGACGATGTGCCCGACGGGGCAGATGAAACGGAAAATGTTGAGGTAAGGACAAGCGGCGCGATACCGCAATTTAACTTTGAGCCAAGGCAGCATTTCGAGATCGGCGAAGCTATGGGCCTGATGGATTTTGAAAGCGCGGCGCGGTTGTCGGGCGCACGCTTTGTGGTGCTCAAAGGCGCTCTGGCGCGGCTGGAGCGGGCGCTGGGGCAATTCATGCTCAATCTGCATACCGGCGCGCATGGCTATGAAGAGGTTCAGCCGCCCATGCTGGTGCGCGATGAGGTGATGTTCGGCACCGCGCAACTGCCCAAATTCGCTGATGACCAGTTCAGGACCGATAACGGGTTTTGGCTTATTCCCACCGCCGAAGTGCCGCTGACCAATCTGGTTCGCGAGCAAATTCTGGAAGAAGAGCGATTGCCGCTGCGCATGACGGCCTGTACCCAGTGTTTTCGCAAGGAGGCCGGCTCGGCCGGGCGCGATACGCGCGGCATGATCCGCCAGCACCAGTTCTCCAAAGTCGAGATGGTTTCGATCACTGCGCCGGAAAGCTCAAAAGACGAGCTGGAACGCATGACGGGCTGCGCAGAAGAGGTGCTCAAACAACTGGGGCTGTCCTACCGGGTGGTGGTTTTGTGCACCGGCGATATGGGGTTCAGCGCCCGCAAGACCTATGATCTTGAGGTCTGGCTGCCAGGACAAGACGCGTACAGGGAAATCTCGAGCTGCTCGGTCTGCGATGATTTCCAGGCCCGGCGCATGCAGGCGCGCTACCGGCCTGCGGGCGAAAAATCCACCCGTTTCGTGCATACGCTCAACGGTTCGGGCGTCGCGGTGGGGCGCTGTCTTGTGGCGGTGCTGGAGAATTATCAGCGTGAAGACGGCTCGGTCGTGGTGCCAGAAGTCCTGCGGCCATATATGGGCGGCCTGGAAGTGATCAGCGCATGAGTGAAAACAGGTCCATGCGGATATTGCTTACCAATGATGACGGGGTTTATGCGCCCGGGCTCGCCTGTCTTGAAAAAATCGCCCGCACGCTTTCCGATGATGTCTGGATCGCCGCGCCTGAAGCCGAGCAAAGCGGCGCCTCGCATTCGCTCTCACTGAGTGATCCCATGCGGGTGCGGCAGTTGGGGGCGCAAAAATTCGCAGTGCGCGGCACGCCGACCGATTGCGTTATTCTGGCCGTGCGGCATCTTATTCCTGGCCCCGCGCCCGATCTGGTGCTTTCCGGCGTCAACCGGGGGCATAATATTGCCGATGATGTGACCTATTCCGGTACTATTGCCGGGGCGATGGAAGGAACGGCGCTGGGCATCCGCGCCATTGCGCTTTCACAGACTTACGGGTTTGACGGGCAAAACAAAATCAGATGGGACGTGGCGGAACATTTCGCGCCGCGGCTCATTCGCCGGGTGCTGGAAAAGGGCTGGCCGCGGGATGTGTTTTTAAACATCAATTTCCCCGATCATCCGATTTCGCAGATCAAAGGCACGAAGATGACCTCGCAGGGCAAGCGCGACCAGAATCTGCTTTGCGTCAAGCGGCGCGAGGATCCGCGCTGCGAGCCTTATTACTGGATGATGTATGAGCGCGGCAAGAACTCGCCGGCCGCAGGCACGGATTTATGGGCTATCGAGAACGGCTATAATTCGGTCTCGCCATTGCATCTGGACATGACCCAGTATGCGGTTCTGGAAAAACTTGGCGATATGCTGGATGGTTTTGGTGCGTAAAGGGGCAGGGACGCAATGCTGGATACTGATCCTCGCTTGATCAGGCTGATTATGTCCCTGCGCAATCAGGGAATAAAGGATACCGCCGTGCTTGCGGCGATCGAGAGGGTGCCGCGCGCCCTGTTTATCAATCCGGCCCTTGCCAGTCAGGCTTATGCGGATCAGGCCTTGCCGATTGAATGCGGCCAGACTATTTCCCAGCCCTATATCGTTGCCTATATGACGGAACAGCTTGACCTTAACGACCGTTTGAAGGTGCTCGAAGTCGGCACCGGGTCGGGTTATCAGGCGGCGGTCCTGTCGCATCTTTGCCGCCGGGTTTACACGATCGAGCGCTACCGGACGTTGTTGCGCGAGGCCGAGACGCGGTTTTCCAGGCTGGGGATCACCAATATTACCAGCATGGTGGGCGATGGTCTCAAGGGCTGGCCGGCGCAGGCGCCCTTCGACCGGATTATCGTTACCGCCGCGGCAGGCGAGGTGCCTGAACATCTTGCCAAACAGTTAAAACCGGGCGGCAAGATGATCTTTCCGTTAAAAACCGATAACCATGCCCAGATGCTCGTTCTGCTACAGCGCAAGGATGGCGGATTTGAGCAAAAACCGCTGATTCCCGTGCGTTTCGTGCCACTGGTCAAGGGCGTTGCCCAGGAGATGTAAAGCTTTTATTAACCATTCTTGGCAACGGGGTTTTAACGTTAAAGCGCTTTACTGAACTCTCGATATTACGGAGAGAGAGTATGGCGTGTAAAAAGCATTTTTACCAAATTTATAAAACACGAATGGGCCGGGCTGTTGCAGTCAGCCTTATCGCCATTGCAAGCGCAGGGTGCAGCACGGATGTCACCCGCTTTGCCGGTTTGGGCGAGAGCTTCATGCCGGGAAAAAGCGCAGCCACAGCTTCCATTCCCGAAGTCTCCAGAACAAAATCGGCGCCTCTGGAGAGGGTGAGAACCGAACCGCTGGCGCCACCGCCGGCCAAACCTTATGGCATGGCGCGGCATATAACGGTGGAAGAGGGCGATACGCTCTACGGTATTTCGCGGCGGCATAATGTTTCGATTGACGAGATTGCGGCGACAAACCGGCTGCAAAAGCCCTATTCGGTAAAAGTCGGGCAGTATCTGATGATACCGGCGCCAGGTGTGCCAAGGACGGTGTGGAACAAGCCAGCGGCCCGGCCTGCGGCTGCAGCGCGCAAGGTGACTTCGATTGCCAAAAACGGTCGCTCTTATACCCCACGCAACCCGGCGTTTGCGAATAAGCGCAGCAAGACGGCAAAAACCGCTTATCATACGGTTCAGGGCGGTGAGACGCTTTATGGCATTTCACGCCAATACGGCGTAAAGCCCGCTGATCTGGCGCGGCAAAACAATCTGGGTCCGGATTTGACCATCAGAACCGGGCAAAGGTTGCGCTTGCCGGGGCAGGGGACAAAACTCGCAATGGCGTCAGGCGCAGCGATGCGCACCGTTCCCCTGCCAAGGCCCGCGCCTTCAGCCGTCCGCGGCAAAACAGTCAAATCAAAAGACACGGCGGCAACCCGGCCGGTAAAAACGGCAAAAGCGGCTCCGGCCCTGGAACGCGGTGTCAAGAAGCCGGTTAAAATTGTAAAGCAGCAAGCGCCGCCGCAAAGAAGCTACGGAAAATTCCGCTGGCCGGTCAAGGGAAGGATTATATCCGAATTCGGCCGCAAGAGTGACGGTTCGCGCAATGACGGCATTAATTTCTCCGTCCCCATGGGCGCTTCGGTCAAGGCGGCCGAAAACGGTGTTGTCGCTTATGCCGGTAACGAGTTGAAGGGCTTTGGCAATCTTGTTCTGATCCGCCATTCCGGCGACTGGGTGACGGCCTATGCGCATAACTCGAAACTTCTGGTGCGGCACGGGCAAAAAGTGCGGCGCGGTGATATTATCGCCAAGGCCGGGCAGACAGGCTCGGTGAGCCGCCCGCAACTGCATTTTGAAATCCGCAAGGGAGCGCAGGCAGTTAATCCGAGGAAATATCTGGCGGGTTCGGCATAAAACCCGGACGCTCATTCGGCTCTCTGCCCGAGAGAGGTCAGACGATTTTGATATTGCGGCGGCCGGCCAGATCGAGGATATATTGCCAGGCGACGCGGCCTGAACGGGCGCCGCGGGTGGCGGACCACTCAATTGCTTCCGCCCTCAGACTATCGGCTGCAATCTCAATCCCGTAATGCGCGGCATAGGCGGCGACCATTTCCAGATACTCGTTCTGCGAGCAATTATGAAATCCGATCCAGAGGCCGAAGCGGTCGGAGAGGGAGACTTTCTCCTCCACCGCCTCGGAGGGATTGATTGCGGTTGAGCGCTCGTTTTCCATCATGTCCCTGGGCATCAGATGGCGCCGGTTCGAGGTCGCGTAGAAAATAACATTTTCAGGCCGGCCCTCGATCCCGCCCTCAAGAACGGCTTTGAGGGATTTGTAGGACGTATCGGCTGCATCAAAAGAAAGATCATCGCAAAAAACGACAAATCTTGACTGCGGATGACGCCGCAGCACAACCATCAGGGCCGGAAGGGTGTTGATATCCTCCCGGTGAATTTCAATCAGCTTCAGCTCTTTGCCGGTCTGCTTGCAGATATGATGATGAACCGCCTTGATGAGGGAGCTTTTGCCCATGCCCCGCGCCCCCCAGAGCAGGGCGTTATTGGCGGAAAACCCATGGGCAAAACTCAGTGTGTTTTCAAGCAATATGTTCAGGTTCCTGTCAATAGCCTTAAGCAGACGCATCTCAACCCGGTTCACTTTTGTTATGGGAATCAAAGAGGCAGAATCGCTCTGCCAGACAAAGGCGCTGGCGGCGTTGAGTTTGATTTCCGGCGGCCTTGGCGGCGCCAGACGCTCCAGAGCCGAGGCAATGCGCTCAAGAACAGGGGCAATGGAAGCGGCGTTGTCGTTTTTTTTGCTCATATCGGCTGCTTTTCAAAATAAAATCATCAAAGACACCTATTCCACATCAAGCAGTGGTTTGCAAAGTGGGAAGTCATCGCTATATTCCACAAAAATGGCATGGGATCAGCAAAACGGTTTTTTGTTTTTCAGTGCTCAGGCATTCTTGTAACCCGCGCCTTAAACCATGAGGCAATCAGACTGGAGTTTCGTTCATGTTCATTACCCCGGCTTTCGCACAGGCAGCAGGCGGCGGCGCAAACAATACGCTGATATCGCTTTTGCCGTTTTTGCTGATTTTCGTGATCCTGTATTTTTTGGTGATCCGCCCGCAGCAAAAAAAGGTCAAAATGCATAAGGATATGGTCTCCTCGTTGCGCCGCGGCGATACGGTGGTTACCAATGGCGGCCTTGTCGGCAAGGTCACCAAGGTGGCCAGCGATACCGAAGTGATCGTCGAGATTGCCAAGGATGTCAAAATTACTGTTATTCGCAATATGATTCAGGATGTTCGCTCCAAGGGCGAGCCTGCCAACGACAACAAATAGTTTCAAAACTTTTTTAATCCTGAACGCATCGGATCATCTATGCTCTATTTTGCCAAATGGAAGATCATTCTCGTTGTTGCCGTTTCGGCTCTGGGCATACTGCTCGCCATGCCCAATCTGTTCAGCGAGGCAACACTTGAAAAACTGCCCACCTGGTTGCCTCACAAGCAGATCAATCTTGGTCTTGATTTGCGGGGCGGCTCGCATTTGCTGGTGGAAGTGGACACCGATGCCGTCATCAAGGAGCGGCTTGAGACGCTAAAAGATGACGCCAGGCAGACATTGCGCGAAGGGCGCATTGGCTATACGGGGCTGCGCATCCATAACCGCGCCCTTAATCTGCGTATCCGCAAGCCGGAACAGTTCGACGAAGCGCTGGGAAGGATTAAAAAACTGGCGGCACCGGTGCAGACCTCCTTGTTCTCCGGCTTGCCGGGAGGTGATGACATCACGATCAGCACCGGCGAGGGGCGCGTGATCACCGTTGCCCTGACCCAGCAGGCGATCGACCAGCTGATCCGCTCCTCGGTCGAGCAATCGATCGAGGTTCTGCGCCGCCGCATTGACGAGCTTGGCACGACCGAGCCAACCATTCAGCGTCAGGGCAAGGACAGAATTCTGGTTCAGGTGCCAGGACTTGATAATCCCGAGCGCCTGAAAGCCATTATCGGCAAGACGGCAAAGCTGACTTTCCGCCTGGTGGACCTTTCCACATCGCCCGAGCAGGCTCTGGCTTCGCGGCCGCCGCCAGGCTCTGAAATCATGTATTCCGACGACCCGACACCGGTACCCTATGTCATCCGCAAGCGCGTCATGGTGGCGGGCGAGAGTCTGGTCGATTCCCAGCCCGGTTTTGATCAGCGCACCAATGAGCCGATTGTGACCTTCCGCTTTGATTCTGCCGGCGCCAAGCGTTTTGGCAAGGTCACCCAGGCCAATGTGGGGCGTCCTTTTGCGATTATCCTCGACCACAAGGTAATTTCAGCCCCGGTTATCCGCGAGGCGATTTTGGGCGGCACCGGACAAATCAGCGGCGGCTTCACGGTGGAACAGGCCAATGATCTTTCCATTTTGTTGCGCGCGGGCGCCCTGCCGGCGCCGTTGAGCTTTCTTGAAGAACGCACGGTCGGTCCTGGACTGGGCGCAGATTCGGTCGCGGCGGGCGAGATTGCCGCTGTTATCGGCATGATTGCCGTTGTGGTCTATATCCTGATTTCCTATGGTCTGTTCGGCGTCTTCGCCAATCTGGCGCTGGCGGTCAACCTGGCGCTCATTCTTGGCATTTTATCGTTGTTGCAGGCCACGCTGACCCTGCCGGGCATTGCCGGTATCGTTCTCACCATCGGTATGGCGGTTGACGCCAATGTGCTGATATTTGAACGAATACGCGAAGAATCCGCTCTGGGAAAAACACCTATGGCGGCTATTACTGCGGGGTATTCGAGAGCTCTGGGGACGATTCTGGACGCCAATATCACCACCTTCATCGCGGCGGTGATCCTGTTCCAGATGGGATCCGGGCCGGTTCGCGGTTTTGCTGTAACCCTGGCGATTGGCATTCTCACATCTGTCTTTACCGCCTTTACCCTCACACGGCTCTTTGTCTCCATCTGGGTGCGCACAAGGCGTCCCACGGAAATCCAGCTTTAGGACCCCCCATGAAGCATCTGCATCTTGTTCCGCAAAACACCAAAATCAGGTTTTTAAGTTTCCGCAAGCTGGCCTATGTAATCTCGGGTATCGGTGTTTTGCTGTCGATCATACTCTTTTTAATCGCCGGATTGAATTACGGTATTGATTTCAAGGGCGGTACGCTGATCGAGATCAAAACCAAGGATGGCCCCGCCGATATTGCGGGCCTGCGCAGTTCCCTGGGCAAACTCAAACTCGGAGATATCCAGATCCAGCAATTTGGCTCGCCCGAAGAGGTTCTGATCCGGGTGGAAACGCAAAAGGGCGGCGATGCGGTTCAGCAGGACGTGATCAGGAAAATCAAGGCAACCCTGGGTGCGGGGGTGGAATACCGGCGGGTTGAAGTTGTCGGCCCCAAGGTTTCCGGCGAGCTTATCTATGACGGCATTCTGGCGGTTGTGATCGCGATTCTGGCGGTTCTGGTCTATATCTGGTTCCGCTTCGAATGGCAGTTCGGTCTCGGGGCGGTGGCGGCGCTTGTGCATGACGTTTTGCTTACCATCGGCGTGTTTTCAGCCCTCCAGCTTGAATTCAACCTCTCGATCATAGCCGCGATTCTGACCATTGTGGGCTATTCGCTCAATGATACGGTGGTGGTGTATGACCGGGTGCGTGAAAACCTGCGCAAATTCAAGAAAATGCCGCTTGAGGAACTGCTCAACAAGTCCATCAATGATACGCTTTCGCGCACTATCATGACCTCGGTCACGACGCTTCTGGCACTTCTGGCGCTTTACTCATTTGGCGGTGAGGTCATTCGCGGCTTTACCTTCGCCATGATCTGGGGTGTGATTGTCGGCACCTATTCTTCGGTCTTTATTGCCTCGCCGGTGCTGATGTATCTCGGGGTCAAGCGCGACTGGAGTACGGCCGGGCCAAAATCCGACAAGAAAATCGAGAATTCGGCAAGCTAAAGTTCGGCATGGAATTTATCGAGGCACGATATTCAGGCCGCCCGCATATTGAAACCTACGGCAATGGAGGCTTCAGGTTTACGGGCGGTTCCCATGCGGGCTCGCTTCTTCTCCTGCCCGATAATGTCATGGCGTGGGAAATTGCCGAATATCGCGCCGCCAATTCAGAATGTTTTTCTGCCGTCCTTGAATGCCCGCAAAAAATCGAGCTGTTTATATTCGGCAGCGGCGCGCGGTTGATCTTTCCCGGTAAAGCCGTGCGGGATTTGTTCAAGGCGCGCAATATCCGGCTGGAATGCATGAATACAGGCTCGGCCTGCCGGACTTACAACGTCCTCCTGAGCGAAAACAGAAATGTGGCGGCAGGCCTGATCGCGGTTGAGTAAAAAGACACCGGGGCGCACCTTGCCAAAGAGCGCCTCTTGCCTAACCAAAATCCCGGTTTTGATCTATTCGGTGGTGACTTCCTTGACCTTGTCGTCGCCCGGACGGACAATGAAGGATGAGCGGTAAACCTTGCCCTTGTGTTTGGCGGTGGCTTTATAGGTGCCGTTGGCAATAATGAAACTCGGGGTTGCTTTTGCTGAGGTTGCAACGATTTCGCCGTCCGATTTTCGAATTTTCCACTCAACGCCGGAAAAGGCCTCGCCGCCGCGCTGCCGCGTCAGCTTGAAAACAATGCGCCCGGCGCTGTGGCTGAGTGTGGCTTCCGTGAGTTTGCCGGGTTGAACGCTGATTTTGGCGGTCACGATGGAATTGGCGTTTCCAATACGCGATGTCACGGTATATTCGCCCGAATTGAGATGGATAATCCGGCTCGAGACAAGATTTTTGGCGATTACCTGATTCCTGGCATCCCTGATTGAATAGCTGGGCTTCATGCCATCGGCATTAACCTGACCGGGGATAATGGACGCAAGCTTTATTCCGCCGGCATTGAAGACCAGATCGCGGCTCGCCAACTGGCCGGCCCTGATGCGGGCGCGGGCGCGGGCTTTGGCATAGCCCAGTATGGCCTCTATGATATATTCCCCGTCAGGAAGATTGAAAACGGGCTGGCCCTTGCGGCTGGCGGCCATCTTGCGCCCCGCTGTGTCTCCCTTTGCGGTGTAAACATTCCACTGAACGCCCGATTCAAGTGGCGCCGAGCCCTCGATTATCCGCGCCGCGACGCTCAGGCGGCCCTCGCGCGGTGTTTCGGCCGGCGGCGGTGAGGGGGCCTGCGCACTTGGCGTTTTGGCTATGGCGGGTTGCTGGGGAAGCATTGCCGTCATTTTGGGCGCTGGCGGCGCGGCGGCCTTTTTGACCGTAACCGGCGCCATGGCCTTCCTGACCTTTTCCTTCGCCGCGTTTACTACCTTCACCGGGGCGGTTTGAGGCTGTTCCCTGGCCATTGCGGCGGTTTCGGGCCTGGGCTTGCGCGGCGCTTTGGGTTTGCGGCGGGGCAGGGGGACGTCACCGGAAATGAGCGCCGTCATATTGACGCCTCCGCCCGGGGCTTTTGCCGCTTGCGCGATGGTTTCGGCTGAAGGCGCCGGTTCGGGTTTGAGGAAACTTGCGATGGAGACGCCGTTAAAAGCGTCGTAAACCGCCTTGGTCAATTGCTGTTTGGTGGAAACGGAAAAGTAGTGCCCGCGTGTGTGACCGGCCAGACAGCGCAAATCCTTCTGTTTGTCTTTGGGAACTCCGATGCCGATCACATGCACCGTCAGATTGGCGCCGCTGTTGCGTAACTCACCGCCCAGCTTGCACAGATTGACGCCGCACGAATCGGTGCTGTCGGTGATCAGGATGAAGGAATTGATCGTGTTCTTGTAATCCGCCCTTTCGGCGGCAAACCGGATGGCGTCGGATATGGGGCTGACGCCAACCGGCTGCAGGGCATCCGTGCGGGCTTTGTAGCGTTTTGGAGCTATCGGGCCAATATGTTCAATGCTCCGGATGTCGGAGCAACTTCCCGGGGTTTTGCTGCCGAAAGCCACGACCCCCAGATTGAGACGCGGACTGAAATCGCGGTAGGCCTTGCCCAGAGCCCGTTTTGTTTCGGCAATCCGGCTTGAGCGTTTTCCGGTTCTG
>JAJRYE010000128.1 GCA_024275895.1 Alphaproteobacteria bacterium
CGCGGATATTGTCCAGCTCCGAATGCAGCGGCAAAATGAGAGTGGCATTCCCGGCAATACGCAGATTGTCCGGCGTGATCTTAACCCCCTGTTTGAGAATCGATTCGATCTCGGCCTTTAACGCCCAGGGGTCAAGCACGACCCCGTTGCCGATCACCGCCAGCTTGCCGGGGCGCACAACGCCTGAAGGCAGGGCACTCAGCTTGTAGACGGTCCCGTCAATAACCAGGGTATGCCCCGCATTGTGCCCGCCCTGAAAGCGCGCCACCACATCGGCGCGCTCGGAAAGCCAGTCCACGATTTTTCCCTTGCCCTCATCACCCCATTGCGAGCCGACAACTACCACATTCGCCATGATTTTCCCCGTTTTGCGATTTGTGAAAAAGGGCGGCCGGCATGTTCGGCGCCCAAAGAAAACAGCGCCGCACTATAACCACACTTTGCCCGCATTGCGAGCGCGATCTGCATTTGCCGCTTTCCTTAACGCACAAACTCCCCTAATGCTTGTTGCGTTAAATCGGCACCGACCCGCTCCTCCTCCCGGCCACCCATGCCATTGTTAATCTGTGGGTGGCCGGGAGGAGGAGCGGGCCGGTGCCAAATCAGATCAAGCACAATGCGCTCTAATGGCTTTTTATCACCGCTCAACAGAGCCTCGCCAGAAAGTCCGCCACATGCCGGTAAAAGGGTTCAAACACCTTGATCGCCCCTATCTTCTCTTGACCCTGACGGCCCTCATCTGGTCGGGCAATGCAATTGCGGGCAAATTCGCTGTGGATACGGTTCCGCCCATGGCGCTGACCTTTTTGCGCTGGTCCCTGGCCGCGATCGTCCTGATGATCATTGCCGCCAGACCCTTGAAGCGCGACGCGAAGCTGATCCGGCAAAACATCGGCCGCCTTGCCGCGATGGGGGCGATCGGTTTTGGTGCTTTTAACCTGTTGCTTTACAACGCGCTTCACACCACAACCGCGCTCAATGTCACGATCGAGCAATCCGCCATGCCGATGCTGATCATTTTTCTCGGCTTCCTGATCCACGGCGAGCGCGGAAGCTGGCGGCAGGTCGCGGGGATCACCCTTTCACTCGCGGGCGTTGCCGTGACCGCCGCCCATGGCGATCTGGCCCGCCTCATTGCCCTGCGGGTCAATCCGGGTGATGCGTTGATGCTGCTCGCGGTTCTGGCCTATTCGGGCTATACCATCGCCCTGCGCGGCAAACCGGCCATTCACGGTTTGAGTTTTTTATGTATCTTATCCCTGTCCGCCGCCGCCACCTCATTGCCGTTCTTCATTTATGAAATGTGGCAGGGAGATATTTTCACCCCCAGCCTCAAAGGCGCCGGCCTGATTCTCTACGTCGCGCTGCTCCCGTCCATTCTGGCCCAGCTTTTCTATGCCCGCGGTGTTGAGCTGATCGGCGCGGCGCGGGCGGGGCAGTTCATCAATCTTGTGCCGCTCTTTGCCGCCTTTCTCGCCGTCATCCTGCTGGGCGAGGAATTGCAGGGTTTTCATTTTATCGGCTTTGGCCTAATTATGGGCGGAATTTGGCTGGGTGCGCGCAAAACAATTTAACGCAACACACTTCAGGGAAGAAAACAAAATGGATTTTCAGGTCAGCTCCGCGGTAAAATCAGCCCTTACCTGGCTTATGGCGAATTTCAGGGCGCTGGTTCTGGTCTCCATCATCCCGGCGGGACTGCTTGTCCTGATCTCCGTGTTGCAAATCTGGCTGCAAATAGGGCGTTATCAGGGCCTGCTGGCCGGGGGGAAGACCGCTATCGCGCCCTTTCCCGCCAGTGGCGAGATTATCCAGAATCTCATCATAGGAATCATTATTTTCCTCATCAGCGTCTGGCTCTCCGTCAAGGTGACAAGGCTGCGACTTTTGGGCGTCGGGGCTATCGGTCTTGCCTCATCTGAAGAACTGACCTGCACCCGGCGCTCATTGCTCTATCAACTGGCCTTTATCGGCCTCCTCATCGCCGCCTATCTTCTTGGTCTGCTGGCTTTTATTGCCGCCGGTTATGTTTTCGGAGGACTGAACCCGGCCATCCTGTTTGCTGCCGGCGTCACCGCCATCATCGGCTTTGCTTATGCCCTGGTGCGATTTTCGGTCGCCTTTCCCGCCATCGCCGTTGGCCTGAAGCCCCATATTATCAAGGATATGTGGCCGTTTGCGCGCGAATACACCTGGTCATTGATGGGCTGGATGATGCTGATCGCCATTTCCGTCACTCTGGTTTTTCTTCTGCTGTCCTACACCCTCATGTCCGGCTCGTTCAGCGCCATTCAGCAATCGCCGCAGGCCTATCTGCAATATCTGGAGACAAACGGGGTCAGGGTGATTGCCGCCAATGTGATTTTTTCCCTTCTGAATATCCCGGTTTACTGGTTCTTCATGCTCTTTTTTGCCGAAAGCTTTGAAAAAATCGCCGCCAGGAAGGGCATCTGGCGGGCATAAAATAAAGGGCGGGAGAACCGCCCTCTTCATTTTGTATATTCAGGCCGTTGAAGTTTTTAAAATGTGAGCCGCCTTGCCTGCGAGACCTGCGGCAGGGCGCGCACCCGCTCTATGACCTCATCACTCAAAGCTTCATCGATCTCAAGCAGCGCAATCGCATCGCCGCCGCGTTCGGAGCGTCCGAGATTAAAGGTGGCAATATTGACACCTTCCTCACCCAGAATGCGGCCCAGCTCGCCGATATAGCCCGGCGTGTCGGTATTGGTGGTGTAGATCATATGCGGCCCAAGCTCGGCCTCCATATCAATGCCCTTGATCTGGATAATGCGCGGATGACCATCGGAGAACACCGTTCCGGCAACCGAGCGCTCCTGGCGCTCGGTACGCACAATAAAGCGGATATAGCTGTCATAAACACTGTGATGCTCACGGCGGGTTTCTTCCACATCAATGCCACGCTCACGGGCGATCACCGGTGCGCTGACCATGTTCACATCCTCCAGCACCGGTTTGAACATCCCGGTGAGAGCGGCGGATGTGAGCGCTCTTGTGTTCATCTGCGCCACATCGCCGACATATTCAATCGTCACGCCGTTAATGCTCGATTCGGTCAACTGACCGGCAAAAGAGCCAAGCTGCTCTGCCAGCGCCACAAAGGGCCTGAGTCTGGGCGCTTCCTCGGCCGAAATCGCCGGGAAGTTGATGGCGTTGGTAATGGCGCCGTTGAGCAGGTAATCCGACATCTGCTCGGCCACCTGCACCGCCACATTCTCCTGCGCTTCGAGCGTCGAGGCGCCAAGATGCGGCGTGCAGATCACATTCGCCATGCCGAACAGCGGATTGTCTTTCGCCGGCTCGACCTCATAAACATCCAGCGCCGCGCCGCCAAGATGACCTGATTCCAGCGCCGCTTTCAAATCGGCCTCAACCACCAGCCCGCCGCGGGCGCAATTGATGATATAAGCGCCTTTTTTCATCTTAGCCATCGCCGAACCGTCTAGAATGTTGCGCGTCTTGTCGGTCAGCGGCGTATGCAGCGAGACAAAATCGGACCGGCCCAGCAGCGTATCGAGATCAACTTTTTCAACCCCGATATCCGCCGCCCGCTCCGGGGTCAGGAAGGGGTCGAACGCAATCACTTTCATTTTCAGCCCGATTGCCCGCGAGGCGGTGATGGAGCCGATATTGCCGCAGCCGATAATGCCAAGGGTTTTAGAGGTCACTTCAACGCCCATGAAGCGGCTTTTTTCCCATTTGCTGGCCTGTGTCGAGGCATTGGCTTCGGGGATTTGCCGCGCCAGTGCCAGCATCAGCGTAATGGCGTGCTCGGCGGTGGTAATGGAATTGCCGAACGGCGTATTCATCACGATCACGCCCTTGGCGGTCGCCGCCGGGATATCGACATTATCGACCCCGATACCGGCGCGCCCGATCACTTTCAGGTTGGTGGCGGCATTCAGAATTTTTTCGGTGACCTTGGTGGC